>CAZPHL010000012.1:0-32598 GCA_964586465.1 uncultured Sangeribacter sp. | reverse complement strand
ATGAAAGAGGCTCTTCATGCAGCTGCTGCTGATTTTGTATTTGATTTGGATTTAGGTCTGGACACCCCATGTGGTGAGCATGGCGACGGCCTTAGTGAAGGACAGGCGCAACGAATAGCAATTGCTCGGGGACTCCTGCGTGCCGGATCCATACTCTTGCTTGACGAAATCAGTGCATCTCTTGATGAACCTACTGAAACGCTGCTTATGCAACGTCTTTCTGCAAGACAGTCTTCTCACACAATTCTGATGATCACACATAGGCCAAGCATTTTGCCCTACTGCGATTCAGTTTTAAAGATATAAGATTCCGTCTTTTAAGATATGAATGGAACCTAAATCCTGATATATACAAAAAAGTGACTTACCGATTATTCAGTTTGAACCGGTAAGTCACTCTTTTTATTGTTAATTTACATATTATTTATTCTTACCAAGTGCAATCGCATCAATTGCTGCAATGGTAACCAGGTCGATTATCTCACGCTCTGAAGCATTGCTGTTGGTGAAGTAAACCGGTTTCTTCAGACCCATCTGGATAGGACCGATGATAGATCCTACACCCATGCTTAACAACATCTGGCTCGTAGTATTGGCCGCAGTAAGATTCGGAAATACAAGCGTGTTAACATCTTTTCCTTTAATTGTGTTAAAGGGATATGTATGATCGCGCAATTTGGTGTCGAGCGCATATTCCACCTGCATCTCTCCATCCACCGGTATTGATGGATACTTTTCATGAAGTTCTTTGACAGCATCAGCTACCATGGTAGCTTCCTCATGATTGGATGACCCGAAGTTACTGTACGAAAGCATAGCTATTACCGGTTCCTGAGCAAAGAATCTTACAGTGTGGTCTGACAAACGTGCAATATCTACGAGAGCATTCTTGTCGGCATCCGGGTTCACAGCTGTGTCAGCAACAAAGAACGTACCTTTCCTTGTATTAAGGATATGCATAGTTGCAAAATGGTTATACCCTTTCTGAAGACCAATGATTGATACAACGTCACCGGCAGCCGATTCTCCTGCTGAGAAAGATGAGAAAAGACAAGCGTCGGCATCACCGGTTTCTACCATCATCATGCCGAAATATGAACGCTCATACATCTTGTCAAGGGCAAAATTAAATGAGAAACCTTCCCTTGCTTTCTTTCTTGCCAATATACGAGCATAGCGTTCACGTGTTTCAGCTTCTCTGTCATGGCGGGGATTGACCACCTCAACTCCTTTGAGCGATAACCCGAGACGGTTGGCGCGTTTTCCTATCATCTCTTCATTACCGAGTACAACCGGCTGGCATACTCCGTCATGAGCACAACGCACGGCCGCACGTAGCATATTATCCATGTTGCCTTCGCAAATCACAACTCGTTTAGGTGTCTGTCGTGCTATCTCTGTGATGCGACGCATCATCTTGCCGTCGTCTCCCATAAGGGCGCGTAACCTAACCTGATATGCATTCCAGTCAGTGATCGGCCTGCGTGCTATGCCTGATTCGGCAGCTGCTCGTGCCACAGCCGGGGCGACACAGAGAAGCAGACGCGGATCAAGTGCCTTGGGCAAAATGTATTCTCTTCCGAATTTAATATTATTCATGCCGTATGCCTCATCCACTACAGCCGGAACAGGACGTTTTGCCAAGTCTGCGATAGCATAGACCGCAGCTATCTTCATCGATTCGTTGATACCTGTGGCCCCGCAATCAAGTGCACCACGGAAAATGTAGGGGAATCCGATCACATTATTTATCTGGTTAGGATAGTCGGAACGTCCTGTAGCTACAATTATATCGGGACGTGTCTCCATAGCCAGAGTATAATCTATCTCCGGATTCGGATTTGCCAATGCGAAAACTATGGGATTAGGTGCCATAGAGAGAATCATTTCCGGCGTTACAACGTCGGCAACTGACAACCCGAGGAACACGTCGGCATCAACTAAAGCTTCTGCCAATGTATGAACATCCCGGTCGGTAGCAAATTCTTTCTTCTGTGCATTCAGATTTGATCTGTCAGTCCTGATGACACCTTTTGAGTCACACATGACAACATTCTCTCGTTTCACACCCAACTGCACATATAGACGGGTACAACTTATGGCAGCTGCACCGGCTCCATTCACCACAAGTTTTATATCACCTATCTTCTTGCCCTGGATCTGGAGAGCATTAATCAGACCGGCTCCGGAGATAATTGCAGTGCCATGTTGGTCATCATGCATGATCGGAATATCACATTCCTCTTTTAATCGTGTCTCTATCTCGAAACATTCGGGTGCTTTTATATCTTCAAGGTTAATGCCACCGAAAGTGGGAGATATGGCTTTGACTATTTCAATAATCTTTGCAGGATCTTTCTCGTTTATCTCTATGTCAAAAGCATCCAGACCGGCAAATATCTTAAAGAGAAGAGCCTTTCCCTCCATAACCGGTTTACCTGCAAGTGCTCCTATATCTCCGAGGCCCAATACGGCTGTACCGTTACTGATTACACCGACAAGATTACCTTTATCGGTATAACGGTAGGCATCTTCCGGATTTTTTTGAATCTCCAGACAAGGATAAGCCACACCCGGTGAATAGGCCAAGGCAAGGTCGTGTTGCGACGCGTATGGCTTGGTAGGAACAATCTCAATTTTTCCCGGTTTTCCCTCCTCATGATATTCGAGGGCCATTTCTTTTGTTACTTTCGACATGTTTGATTTATTTTGAGCATTGACGGGTGCGATGGTAAAGCCTGAGGTATTTCTGTCTGACTTTATGCCATAGCCAAAAACCGCCTGATTTTCCTTAATTACTACATTTCTATAACTATAAACGGAAAAATTTGTAAAAATTACTTTAGATTTTTAAATATTTTTATTTTTAGTCTTTAAATATCTTGCATTTTACTTCGTTTTACTATTGAAAACACATGAAATGTCAGTTAATTTTTTCAAATGACCAAATTTTGTCAACGAGATATTTTTTTAATTATCCTTATAAGCAAAAATTTTATATTTACAAATTAGTTTGATCAAATATCAAACATAAGTTTCCCAAAAATAATTTTAATTATTTAATTATCAATTTATTATAAAACTTATCTACTAAAATTATTTTCCAAAACATATTTTTTTAATAATATTTTCATCTTTTATTTTGCCAAAATAAACTTTTTAATCTACCTTTGCGGAGTGGTTCGGAGCCTTTTCCGAGTCACTAAAAAACCCCTCAAAACCCAACCCGCGATGATACAGATAGTTGAGAAACGCGATGGCCGCATTGTTGGATACAATGAAGAAAAAATCAAGGCCGCTATCAGAAAAGCCATGCTCACGACAGAACTCGGCGAAGATGAGTCGCTGATACAAAAAATCTCTGACCGAATCGGCATGAACGGTGCCGAAAGGATGACTGTCGAAGAAATTCAGGATCGTGTAGAAATAGAACTCATGAACTCCTCCCGCAAAGATGTGGCTAAACGATATATTGCTTATCGTGACAAGCGTTCAATTGCCCGTCAAGCTAAGACCAGAGATATTTTCCTTGAAATCATTGAGGCTAAAAGCAACGATATCACCCGCGAGAATGCCAATATGAACACCGAGTCACCGGCAGGTATGATGATGAAGTTCGCTTCTGAAACCACTAAACCTTTTGTCGACGACTATCTTCTCTCTCCCAAAGTTAAAAACGCCGTACGTAACAATTACATTCATATTCACGACAAGGACTATTATCCCACTAAGAGTCTGACCTGCGTACAACATCCTCTCGACCGAATTCTTAAAAACGGATTCGTTGCAGGACATGGCGAGTCACGTCCTGCAAAAAGGATAGAGACTGCAAGCGTAATCGCATGTATTTCATTGGAGACAGCTCAAAATGAAATGCACGGAGGGCAAGCTATTCCTGCTCTCGACTTTTATCTGGCTCCCTTCGTGCGCTACTCATTCATTGAAGAGATTAAGAATCTTGAGCAATTGACCGACCGCAATCTTTCTCACCTGTATCAGGCAAAAATAAAGGATTATCTAAAAAAGCCGCTCGATAACCTCGAAGGTGAAGATCGTTTTCTCCAACATGCTATAAACAAAACGGTAGAAAGGGTACACCAATCGATGGAAGCTTTTATACACAATATGAATACTATCCATTCACGCGGTGGTAATCAGGTGGTATTCTCATCTGTGAATTATGGTACGGATACTTCCGCTGAAGGACGTTGTGTGATCCGCGAACTGCTCAATTCTACTTATGAAGGTGTCGGCAACGGAGCTACTGCAATTTTTCCTATTCAGATTTGGAAGAAGAAACGTGGTGTAAGCTATCTTCCCGAGGATCCCAATTATGACTTGTACAAATTGGCATGTAAAGTAACCGCACGCCGTTTCTTCCCTAATTTCTTAAATCTCGACGCCTCTTATAATCAACATGAATTATGGCGACCGGATGATCCTAAACGTTATCTTTATGAAGTAGCCACAATGGGTTGTCGCACCCGTGTGTTTGAAAACCGCTTCGGAGAAAAAACTTCAGTTGGGCGCGGTAACATCTCATTTACAACTGTGAATATTGTCAGGCTGGCTATTGAGGTTATGAATATAGCCGATAAAGAAGAACGTATTGCCCGTTTCTTCCACAAACTTGATAACGTGCTAGATATCACCGCTCAACAACTTGATGAACGTTTCCAATTCCAGAAAACTGCTCTTGCTAAACAATTCCCACTTGTTATGAGTGTTTTATGGAATCATGCGGATAAGTTATCACCTGATGAGACTATTGAGAAAGTTATCAATCAAGGAACTTTGGGAATCGGTTTTATAGGACTTGCCGAAGCTCTAATTGCTTTGATAGGGAAACATCACGGCGAATCGGAGGAGGCACAGGAACTCGGCATACAAATCGTAAGCCACATGCGTGACCGTATTCAGGAGTATTGCACCACCTACAAACATAATTATTCTGTTCTCGCTACGCCGGCGGAAGGTCTGTCCGGGAAATTTACTAAAGTTGACCGCAAGGCTTTCGGCATCATTCCGGGTGTGACTGATAAAGATTATTATACCAATTCCAATCATGTCCCTGTTTATTATCATTGCTCTCCTCGTCATAAAGCAAAGATTGAAGCACCTTATCATAAGCTCACCGGGGGAGGTCACATTTTTTATGTGGAAATTGACGGTGATGCCACACATAATGAAGAGGCGATAATGCAGATTGTCGATATGATGGACAAGTATGATATAGGCTATGGCTCAGTTAACCATAACCGTAACCACTGTCCCAAATGTGGATATGAAAATGCTGAGAAAGGTCAGTCCCATTGTCCTAAATGTGGGGTGAAATTCGAGACGATCCAAAGAATCACAGGTTACCTCGTAGGTACTACCGACCGTTGGAATTCCGGAAAGCTCGCTGAACTGAAAGACCGTGTAGTCCACGAATAACCCTTCATTCATCACCACATTTATAATGTCATCATTGTATAATATACTCTCCATAATGCGCGGAACCACGGTTGACGGACCGGGGTTCCGCACTTCTATTTATATAGCAGGCTGTAACCATGCTTGTCCCGGTTGTCATAATCCTCAGTCATGGGATTTTCACGCAGGCTCTCAGTTGACTTTGCAACAGATTATGAAGATAGTTCAAGAGGAGGATTTCAATGTCACTCTATCAGGGGGGGACCCTCTATGTAGTCCGGAATCGACCCACATTCTTGTGAACGCATTGATAGCTGACGGAAGAAACGTTTGGCTTTATACCGGTTATACGTGGGAGCAGATCGTAACTACTCCTACCCTTTTGGATGTTATTAAGAATGTCGATGTAGTAGTCGATGGACCGTTTATATCTTCCCTTAGAAATCCCGACCTTCTCTTCAGAGGTTCATCCAACCAACGGTTGATAGATGTCAAGGCCACACTATCTTCCAACATTTCAACGCCGGTTCTATATAAAGAATAAAACAGCGGATATTTCTTTTATTTTATTCCTTCTCTCAAACCTTTATATTATCAGCCTACTTTTGTAGACTACGCTTTATGTGAGTTAATTCTTAAGAAATTTAAAATTTTATTTTTCTTGTCAACCTTTTTTTCACAATAATCGTTTGATGGGAAAGTAGCAAGACATTTTAATGATAAAACAGATCAAATACTGATGTATTGAAGATTGGAATAAACCTTTTACTAATTGTCCCAATCTAAAATATTATCAGAACTTTCGAAAGTATAATAAGCCGGCTGCATGGAGATGTGATATTAACATGCTCAGCTACTGAGAGATAATTATACAACACTGAATCCATATTGCGAGTCCTGTCAATATTTCAAAGGAATCAGTGATTTTATGAAAAACACCTCCGGAGTCACACCCGGAATTAAAGTTCGAGGTATTATGTTTGCTTTAGGTATTGTTTTATTATTAATAGGAGTTGTCATGAGGATATGTCTTAGACTTAAAGACCATCAATCTACAAGAAATCTAACTCCTTTACCGGTCCGTCATCGTTCAGCCCAACTTGAACTGATTCGTTTAAAAAGTCAACGAGGATTTGTCGATTCAGGATTACTGATTTTCAGCGGCGCTGTCATAGTCTTACTAACAGCTGTATTTAATTAAATTTCAAAAACTTATTACCACCTGGTGACTCACTTTTAAGTCGTGAGTCACCAATCTTTTTATTTATATCTTACAATTCCTCTAATTTTCTTCCAAATATTTTTTAACGACTAATTTACTTTTTTTAATATTTAATGTCACAAATCGCATATATAGAAGTCTTATTAATATCAAGTGTCAATTACGAACTTGGAAATATAACTATAAACTTATCTTCTATTTATGATGCGTTCAGTATTATCATTATTCTCTTTATTATTATTATTTACTACTGCCGTCTCGGCAAGGACTATCTCGGGTACGGTTCTCGCTGATAACGATTCTACAGCCATTATCGGTGCTACATGTCGATTGTTGGCCGACAATAGTTTGCTAACCGGCACAACTACAGATAATGAGGGAAAGTTTACCCTGCAGACAGATGTCAAAACTTCCATTTCTTTGGAAATAAGTATGATTGGTTATGATAAAACTGAAATTAAAATAGAATCGGGTGCCAAGAATATCAATCTCGGTAATGTGTTTCTTAATCAGGGAGTCACTCTCGGTGAAGTCACCGTCACTGCTAACTCTCAAGTTAATTCTAAAGGCCGAACCATTATCTTCCCTTCGGTTGCTGATGTCAAAGCCTCATCGTCATCAATAAGGCTATTTCAAAAACTCTCGATGCCCGGACTTGAGGCGAATCCTATTAACCGCACTCTAAGCATTGATGGTGGCACTCCCATGATTCTTATCAATGGAATCCCTTCCACAATGGATGACGTCAACGCACTTCAACCTAAAGATATCGAAAAGATAGAGTTTTCACGAATCACTCCCGCAAGATACGCCGACAAAGGAAAAAGCGGTCTTATAAGTATTACTCTCAAACAACGCACAGACGGAGGACAGATATATGCTTGGGGACGTTCGGCAATTCTCACTGCCTTTATGGATGCCAATATCAGGGCTTCTTATCATCAGGGTCCATCTCAGTTCTCACTTTATTACAGTCCCTCTTGGAGAAATTATCAGAAAGTATATGACACCTCAAAGGAAAGTTATATCGGTGATGATTTCCACGTGAATCTTGAAACTACCGACCGCAATCCTTTTAATTACTTCATGCAGAATATGCGGTTTAAGTATGACTACAGTCCCAATATCAAGACTTTATTCTCAGCTACTTTCAGGGCTACTCCGGGTTCAAGCAAAAGACGCACGTTAGCGCATACCATTGATTCTGAATTAGGAGAGTATGACTATGACAATCACTATAAAAGCAGAGAGTTCAGCCCTTCTCTCGACCTTTTCTTCCGACGTGACTTCAATGATAAAAATTCTCTTGAGGCTCAGTTGGTCGGCACCTTGACTACTGATAAATACCGCAGGGAAAATCTTTACATGTTTGAGAATGGCACTGAGGACAGTTACAATATGGATGTGAATTCAAAGCGACGTTCTCTTATCAGTGAAATCAGTTATATTCATAATTTCTCTGACAAAACCACCCTTTCGGGAGGCATCCAGAATACTGTATCACATAGTAACAATACATATCTCACCTCTGACTACAAACCTGTGTTGACTGAGAACAACAACTATATATACGCCCGTCTTGGCCAGCAGGTCGGAAAAGTTTATTTCTCTGTTTCTACAGGTGCGAAGTTATTCTGGGTAAAGAATGATATCAATAAACGTCACTTTGCTCGGAATCTATCCTCTGCGTTAGTGTCATGGAATATCAACGACCACTGGAATATTCAGGGCACATTCCAATATTATCCTTCTATACCCTCTCTCAGTAATCTTACCGATTATCCGCAACAGACTACGCCCTATCTCATTTCCAATGGTAATCCGGATTTGAAAGTTGCTGAAAACTTTTCTTATAGACTTTACTTCAGTTATCGCACCGGTAAATTCTCGGCCTCCTATAACTCATCTATATGGAACGCTCACAATAACGTTGTCAGTGATATGATATATCTTGGCGACGGCCTCTTTCTTTCACAATCGGTTAACGCCAAGATAAATCGTAATTTTCAAAATGACCTTTCTCTGAAGATATCCGATATCTCAGGTTTTGGAGCAAGCGTTTATCTGTGTCTCACCCATTATAAGTCAACCGGTATAAATTGGGATCACAGTCTCACATCGTTTGACGGTTCGGTTTCTTTATGGTGGAATAAAGGTCCGTTCACTCTCTCATACTGGAGAAAATTCCCTGGAAAATATCTTTACGGTCATGTTGTTGGTAAAGATGAGAACGGGGATGCTCTCAGTGTTGAATATCAACCAAACAAACATTGGACCATAGGTGTGGACTGGATGTATATGTTCGACCCTAAAGGCACAAAATATCCTTCATGGAGCTATTCATCTGTCAATCCTTATACCCGTGACCGATACATAAAGCATAATGGTAACATGATTGTCTTCTCTCTGACCTATTCTGCCGATTTCGGTTCTATATTCCGTACTGCCCGTCGCTCACTTAATAACTCTGATAACGGTTCTTCAATACTTAAACTGTAATCAAAAATAAAGGCTACTTTAACTTAAAATAACAACTGTGCTGACGCCATGATTTTCAGAAACTGTCTGTCGTGGCGTCAGTATTTTTATATGACAATATCTTGTTATTGGCGATCAAAAAAGGATATCACAATTGAAAATAGCCGGCGTAATATCAATTTTATCAGAATAATCGACGATATTTTCAAGCAATTTTACCAAAAAAAGTTCGTTTTTAATTTAGATGTAGGATTAAAGATTTCTACAATTACTAAACTAATGGTAACCTTGAAGTGATTTTTCTTACTATATCTATCTGAAAAGTTATATTCAGTAGACAGCCGGTAAAACTTACTACTGTTTGCAGACAACGAAATTTTACCTATTGAAATGAAATATCTGTCATGAAGCAAATAATACGGTGTGATTCCTCTTCTCTTTCCTACTCTCTTCTTGTGGCAGTCTTTCTCTTCTCTATATCTATCTTATCTTCATGTGCAAACTCTGTGTCAGACAAGACCGCCGAGGCAAATGAAGCGTTAAGACAAGTACTCTATATTCAAGATTTATATAACAATCATCCCGGTGAAGATATCGTGCCTCAGATTTCAAACGTAATTGACAGCATGAGGAATACCGGCTATAATCCGTATTATTTTGCAGCCATCAATATCTTGATCGACCGCCTGTTTTCTGACGGACGTCTCGCTGAAGCTGATTCGCTTGCTGTAAGAATGGAAAAGGAAGCTTTGCAGCAACGCGATTCCATTTCAATGGCTATGGCAAAGAGAGTAAGGGCACAAATGTTCTACAAATTGTCTCAGCCTCAGAAAGCTTTCCGTGAATTACTACCAGCCGTCCAATACATCCTTGATCCCTACCGGTGCGCTTCCAACTTCGGTACTGCTTCAAGTATCCAAGAATGGATGTGGATTATTGCCCGTGATCTAAAAGACACCGTGATGATGACTAACGCCGGTCAAAACTTTGCTCAACTTGTGGAAGAAAATAAGAAAATAAATGGCTGGACTGATTCTACGGGCCACTATCCTGTCAGTGCTCTCGCCTTTAAAGCTCAGGACAAATTCATAAAAGGTGATTTACCAAAAGCAAGGCTTCTATTAGATAGTGCTGCAACTTTAGTTCTTCCGAATCTACCATCAAGAGCTTACGAACATCTTTACGAGGTGAGATGTGAAGTAAAAGCTGCCGAATCAGATTGGAACGGGGCACTTGCAGATGTTGACACTCTCCTTAAAACCCATAAGGACTTCCCTTGGTTCTATCTCAAAGATCTTCTGCTGAAAGCTGAAATATTAAACATGGCCGGTAAACATGAGGAATGTGCTAAAGCATTCTCTAATTATATTACTTTCCATGATTCTCTTTCGAATAAAATTTCTGATAAAAGGTTTCACGACCTGACCATGCTTTATCGCACGGAAATTGATCAGGAACAAAGGAGAGCTAATCGTTTCGGTGTAATAGCTTTATGCTCGGTTATCTTTCTTCTGCTCATTTTACTGGTACTCGCCCTTTTAAACGCTGTAAAAGAGAAAAAACGTGTTCATATTCTTGTGGAACGTTTAAAGGAATTTGATCGAGCCACTGAAACAGTCAATAACATCGAACAAAAAAGCTCTTATAAAGAAACTTCTCCCATAGAACGGCTTGACAATTATATGTTGACTGAGCGTCCTTACACCAACCCCTCTCTTAGTCGTAAAGAACTTGCAGAATTCGCAGATCTTTCACAAGATGCGGTCGGTCTGATGATAAAAAATGAAAAGGGTTGCTCGGTACGTTCTTATATCAATTCTTTCCGGCTTGAAGAGGCAAGAAAAACACTTGGTTCGCAATCTAACGAAAGTATTGCTGATATGGCGGTAAAACTCGGCTTTGGGACTGCACGTACTCTCCAGAGAGCTTTTAAAGAACGCTATGATATGTCACCAACTCAATATAGAGAAGCATCTAAAGATATTGAAGAAGGTGATAAATAATAAAAGACATGAAGACATTGGAACATATTGATATAAGATGTCGCGGCTTGGGATAGGAAACCTCGCCGCGACATTTTATCTCTTTATTATTTCTCTTTGAGTTATATTATTCCTCTTCGGCAGCCACAGCTTGAGCTTCATCGGCAGCTGTCTCTATCTTTTGTTGTTCTTCTTCCTTTTCTTCAGCTTTTTCTACCTCTTCCGCCTCTTTCTCCTCAGCAAATTTTGTATAACCGTTATCTACCAATATGTTATACCATGTGAAGAGTTTCTTGATATCTGTGGGATAAACTCTCTCTCTATCAAAATCAGGAAGCACGAGAGCAAATTCATCTTTCAGACCATTATTCTTTACTAAAGCTTTGACATCGACTTTTTCACCGTTATTATGGGCATACACTAGATCTAAAATCTCTCCGAGCGGCTTGTCTCCTGATTCGGTATACATGGCGATATCTCCGAGGGATACTACTTTGTCGCGTGCACTTGCCGGAAAACGTTTTTTTGTACCCAGTTCCTCAACAAGCAACATTTTATTGCTATGTGAAATGATCTCATATAATCCGGGTTTTCCGGTGATTGCTAAAATTTCTCTAAGCATATCTTTCTATCTATTAGGTTTGATTTTATAAGTCCATATATCTGCGGTAGAAGAAGATCATTGGGACCATTCTGTAATTCTACCACTTTATCAACCGGTAGATGGTCAAACTCAATTTTTTGTGATGCCATCCTTTTTTCAATTTCCTCTCTTGATAACCCGTTGCGTAAAATTACTCTTTCGATGCGTTCACTTTCCGGAGCGGTAACAAGCCAAATTTTGTGGCATATTTTATCGAATCCCGCTGTTGCCAAAATGGCCGATTCACAAAATACCCTCCCCCCATTCAAGGAAGCATATCTCATGAAATCTTCTTTTACTGCCCGATGGACTACTTTATTGACGGCCGAACGTATCTTTTCGTCACCGAAAATCTTTTCTGCAACGTATTTTCTGTTTAATCTCCCTTCACCCCCGAATGTCTCCTCCCCCAATATATCAGTAAGGTTACAAATCAACTGCTCGTCACACTCCATCAGTCGACGGGCTTCCGTGTCACAATCATATACCCTCTCATTATTGAGACGAAGAATACGCGACACTACACTTTTCCCGGAACCTATTCCTCCTGTTATGCCGATTATACACGGGGAAACCTCTGCCATAGCTATTGTTGTCAGTTCTTAACAATGGTATATTCGACACTGTCTGTTTTCAACGACAGATTCTGCAAACGCTCGGGATAATTTGCAACCTTTACACGGAGTTTCCCATTTCGTGACTCCAATATGCCTCGATAATCTACCTGCAACTCAATACTCGGATCATCATCATCACCCAATCTACTCATAGCGACATAATAATCCACCGGAACTTTTGAAGGGAATAAAAGTAGGCTGGCATTCTGAGGGACATTTATCGGAGTTATCGTTATCATGGCCTCCTTTCTTACCAAAGGTTCCACCGGCACTTTTACTTCTACCGTAGACGGCACTACCCTGGCATTTTTGATTTTGTTGAGTTTCACGGTAACACTGGTGTTCTCGGTAAGATCATTTAAGGTAATACGCTGAGTTCTTACCAAGTGTATGGTATCTAGCACCGATTGTTCTCCGAATACATATACGTTCGACGGACTTGCCTGGGGATTGCCTTCAATTACACTTCCGCTCGCAGGCGTTATATTGGCATCAATGTCCACCGGTACTCTCTTTCCTTTATTTGTTGTGTAAACGAGTTTTAAGGAATCAAGTGAAGTGGAAGTGATCACAGCTGAAGTTCCGAATAAACTCTTCAAGGCTGTCTGCATATCAGAATGAGTAAACATCAAAACTCCCTTGTCGGCATAATCGCGGAAATTGATAGAGACAGTGGGACGTCGGTAATGATTCCGCCACAAAGTCGTTCCTTTATCTCTCACTCCCACATGGAATTTATCAGGGATATCGTTGATGAACGTCACTGAATCCGGCACATTCGCTATATTCAGCCTTACATTAAAACTATCTTGCGCACTATCATTTAGCGCAAGAATAATCCAGAACAAGGTTGAAATACCGACGAAAACCAGAAACAACACCGCATCATGGAAAAAAGCCGTTTCTCTGAAACGTCTCCATTTATCCGCCAATTGATGTAAACTGAATCCCATCGGTGATTACAAAAACAGCCGGCACCAACTATGTGGCGCCAGGCTTATCTTTAATTGTTAGTTATTTCTTTTCTGTTTTAACCTGTTCAGCAGCAGGATATACTGAATTTTTATCCACACGTATGGTAACTCCGGGAGCTATTTCCATGTGAATTGTTGCATCGTTGATCTCTTTGATCTTTCCGTGAATGCCACCGGCTGTGACAACCTTATCGCCGGTCTGCATAGCTTCACGGGCTTTCTTAATCTCTTTTTGCTTCTTGTTCTGGGGACGGATCATGAAGAAATAAAAAATCACGACCATTGCCACAATCATAAACATTCCACTGAGGCCACCGCCTCCCTCACCCTCCTGCTGCAGGAGAAATAATGAATTGAGTATATCCATTCTGTTTATCTGTTATTTTTTTATATTTCTTTTTTCCCTTTATTTCATAATCTTACCCTCATCTTTCAATCGGGTTACAATTGATGAAAGAAGGCCGTTGACAAACGCTCCACTCTTGGAAGTACTATAACTTTTTGCCAATTCTATATATTCATTAATACTTACCACTAACGGTATCTTCGGAAAATTTAAAATCTCCGAAAGTGCTGTCATAGTAATGACTACATCCATTATAGCCAATCTGTCAGTATCCCAATGTTCCGTATTGATGAAATCATCTATGTACCTCCGGTAAACATCTTTGTTTTTCACTACATCTGAAAACAGTTGTTTTCCGAACCGTGCATCCTCCTCATCCTTATACATCGGCAGGACGGGATTATCTTCCCCTCCTTCTCCGAATCGCTTCATAGTCTTGAGTACAAAGGTACCTATTATCTCAAGATCATCATTCCAGAAAACAGATTCTGTCTCTAATGACTCCAGAAAATCTTCATTATTGAGAATAATCTGTTTGAAAACATTGCGCCAGAATTCTGTGTCGGTATAAAGATCGGTGGCCGGAAAGTCCATATATTCCTGATAAAGTTCTGAAGCCATTATAGTCTTCAGCAGACTCTCAAGCAGATCCTTATGGGTTGGTAACCAAGAAATCTTGTTCTCTTCACAGTAGCTCTCCACATCCTCATTTTTCTCGACAGCCTTTACATAGCCATTCTCCACGAATCGCATATTAGGATTCAAATCCTCTGCCGTAGGGACATATTTGGATCTGTTATCTTCAATCTGTTGTTCTCTCATCCTTACTAATTCTACGGGTAAGATCAACAGACGGAAGTATAGATCCCTGGCTTTTTTCATGCTGAGAGAAAGAGTTCTCAGGGCATCATCAAGATTGTCACGGGAAGCATAAAAATTGCGGAAAGTGTCTTCCATCATGCTCCTCATACGTTCCACTCCACGCAAGGTGAAGTTCTCACGTTCTGAGATAACTTTATTTACCCCGGGATCAGGCATTATTATAAGATTGAAAATCTTTTCCCAGATCTGATCATCATCTCCTTCATCAGTATTCAGATTTTTCAGATAATTTTTATAAAGACCACTGTCTTTTACACTCTCTACAAGACTGCTTATCCTACTCTCCAAAGGGAACGGCTGAAGAGAATATTTTCTCAAGAGAGCCTTGATGGTTTCGTCAGCAAGGATCTTCTTGATGAAACGCGTGTCATCCAACGGACGATAGCCTCCTCTCTTTTCAATCCTTTCTGATATCTTAACCATAAGCACCAGCATGTCAAGATACAGACTATACGCAAACCTCTTCTCCTTGGTAGGAGCTGAGGGCTGCGACTCCAACATGAAATGATTCTCTATCAGCAGGTAGGAATAAAGAAGCTGTATCACCTTTATTCTTATCAACACACGATTTATCATAACTCTTTATGCTCGTTTGTTTGTTTTGCAAAAGCTGCGCATCCTTATTACAATTGAAATTTTACTGTCACAGCAGCTGCTATTTCTACTCGGATGTGAGATTTTAAAGTGCAAATTTACACTAAAAGACTTTATTAAACAAATTCTTTCTATCTTTTATTTAAATCCCGCCTGAAGACGCTGGCGAACGGCCTCATATAATATTACACCGGCAGCTACCGATACATTGAGTGAACCTATGTTACCCAAAATCGGTATGGCTGCAAAAGTATCACACTGTCTGAGCACTTCAGGTGAAATGCCCGTATCTTCTGCTCCCATGACAATAGCCACCGGCACTGTGAAATCAACCCCGGTATAATTATTTGCACCTTTTTCAGTAGCAGCTACTACAAGATAACCGTTTTCTTTCAATTTCTTAACGGCAGTCAGGGTATCCCTCTCCCTGCATACGGGGACATAAAACAAAGCACCGGCAGAGGCTTTAACAGCATCACTCGTGACAGAGGCGCTTCCCCTTTCCGGTATAACTATGGCATCTACAGCAGCACAATCGGCACTTCTCGCTATCGCACCGAAATTTCTTGCGTCGGTTATGCCGTCGAGTACAAGCAGAAGGGGCGTCTTGCCCTCCTCATATAAAGCCGGTATAATGTTGTCGAGCCTATGGTAACCTACAGGTGACAATATTGCAATCGCTCCTTGGTGATTCTTCATCGTAATACGATTCAATTTTTCCTGTGGCACTCTTTGCACTACAATATCAAGCCCCTTGATCTTCTCAAGCAATTCCTTAGCGAGATCGCCCCCAAGGTCTCTTCTTAATAAAATCTTATCTATACTTTTTCCTGCATCTATAGCCTCCATGATGGCACGCAGGCCGAATATATAATCATTCTTTTCCATCGTTTCTTTTCTTCTTTCTTACTTGTTTGTCTCAGTCCTTTTGTTGACCGTCGTATTTCTGACAGTTCTATCAATCTGTCAGACCTAATAAAACCCGCGCATTCATCCGGGCTGCATCATTCACCTGAGTACCCGATAACATTCCGGCCAACTCCCCTATTCTTTCCTCTATGCTGAGCACACGTACATGAGATACCGTGCGTTCTTCCTCATCTGTCTTATATACTTTAAAATGATAACTGCCTTTAGCAGCGACCTGAGGAAGATGGGTGATGGCAAGCACTTGCATCTCTTCTCCCATTGTTCGCATCATACTCCCCATTTTATCTGCGATTTCTCCGGATACTCCGGTATCCACTTCATCAAATATCACTGTGGGTAAATGCATACAACGTGCCATTATTGATTTTATGCTGAGCATCAGACGAGCTGTCTCACCACCGGATGCAACCCTTGACATTGGCTGCAACGCATGATTCTTATTGAAGCTACACACGAATTCCGCTGTATCTTGACCATCGGCTGTAAGTTTACCCTGCGTGAGCTCAACCTCAAACCTTAAATTTGGCATTCCCAAAGGCTGGGCTGTCACGATAAGTGCCTCAGCAAAGGCTGCTGCAGCTTCACGACGACGTTCTGTCAAGATTTCAGCCTTCGCTTTGAGTGTCTTTGCAAGACGTTTAGCCTCCTGCTCCAGCTCCGCCACGTTGTCATCACCGAAGTCAATAGCATTTAATTTATGGCGGAGATCCCTTCTCAATTTGATAAGTCCATCTTCGTCAACTGTCTTAAATCTTTTTATTGCATCATAAAGCTGATTCATCCTGGCTGTGACTTTGGCCAGCCTGCCCGGATCTGAGCCAACTCTATCAAGATAATCACGTATGGTCTCTGAAATATCTTTCAATTCAATGGATGCATTATCCATTCTTTTAATCAGCTCAGCGTCGTCATTTTCATCAAATAACAGGAGGTTAACCTTTGACAAATAGCCAATGGCTTCTGACAACTGGCTGACAACACCTGAATCCGAGCCGTCGAGCAAATTATAGCATGAACCTAAATCTTCCCTGATCTGATCCGCATCACTCAACATATCAAATTCCTGTTCAACCATTTTCAACTCACCCTCTTTGGGATTGATCTTGTCAAGCTGTTCAAGTTGAAATGCTATGAATTCCCTGTTTTCCCGATTTTTTTCGTTACGTTCCTTGATTTTTCTGATTTTTGCCCGCAGGGTCACATATCTTCCGAAGTCAGCCCTATATTCAGCCAACTGGCTTCCATTGTCGGAAAAAGCATCGATTATCTGTAAATGACTTGCACTTTGCGACAACAAGAGATTACTATTCTGTGAATGTATATCAACCAGATTCGCTGTCACTGCCGTAAGAACCGGAAGTGTGACAGGAGTGTCATTAATGAATGCTCGTGACCGGCCGTTAGGCGACACTTCTCTACGCACAAGAATCTCTTCCGGATTCCACTCAAGGCCTTGCTCCTCAAATATAGGTAATAATTCGGGATCAGGCTTGGTAAACGTGGCCTCTATTACCGACTTCCGGCTTTTATCTGATATGGCTTTAGTCTCCGCTCTTTCTCCAAGCAATAGGGAAAGTGCTCCCAACATAATTGACTTGCCTGCTCCGGTTTCGCCCGTTATTATTGTGAAACCGGGAGAAAACACCAAACTGACATTGTCAATCAATGCATAATTTTTTATTATTAGCGACTGTAACATTTTTCAATTCTTTAGGATACGCGTCTCCGGTTCTTATTGTTTTGGAGCTCCTTTTTTAATACTTTCCAATCTCTCGGTATCGGTAGGATAGATAGGTTGCAACAACTCATACACTTCTTCTCTTTCTGCCTGTGGAGCTTTAGAGTAGACGTTTACAAGCTCATCCATTTTTGAATCTCTAAACATAGATAAAGCTACCGACATGGGAGCATTCTCATAAACCTGTCTGATCTCTTTTAGAGATTGAGTGATTGCGGCTCTTCCTTTATCCGGACTGGTAGACATTTCATCAAGCCCTTTCCTATGATATTGATATATCATATCTCTTACGTTGGAAGTGGGATTGTCGGTGAAAACACTCAAAACCGCACTGCGATTTTTGGTATCTTCAAATAATCGCCAACCAATCTCCCCACTTGATTGAGCCATTTGTACCACCGTCGAGGCTTTGTCAAAATAAGGTTGTCCTCCGCCGGGTGAAAAACTGTCGAAGTCAAGGGCAAGAATAAGATAGGCATAGAAATCAAGAATGGCGGTGAGATTGCTCTCCCATGTGTTGTCATTTCTTATCAATTGATCTCCTTCCCTGAACTCAAACTCAACTTTTGTATCTTTGAAATTTAATAAGTTGGTAGTATATGTACTATTGAATACCGGACGCGTGAGTTGCACTTGAAGATCTCCCTTTACTTTATCATCCTTATATTCCTTTACTGTGATGAACATACGGCACTCTATTTTTTCGTTTGGCATAAAAAGTGCATTTGTCCATTTGCTATCGTTAAGGTATTCGCTAATACTCTGTTGAAGATTTTCGAAAACACCTTTGTATGTACCTTCTATTGAACCGGAATTTACTTCAACTTGACATTGCAATTCCTGGGAATTGCACTTAAAAGGAGACATACATAAGAAAAATAAGATCAATCGAAGCGCCACCTTCATCTTTCCTTCCCTTTCCATCCTATTCTTTATCATGCGTTCTCCACGTCAGTAACAGTAGATATTATATCTGCTGCAACCTCTCTTTTAGTTTTTGCCGGAAATCTGAAAACTTTTCCGTCTCTTCTCACCATGGTAACCTTATTGGTATCCTTCATAAAGCCTGCGTCAGGATCCCTGAGAGAATTTAGGACTATCCAGTCAAGATTCTTTTTTTCAAGTTTATGTCGGGCATTGTCTAACTCATGATCAGTTTCAAGTGCAAACCCTACTAAAATCTGTTGCTCCTTTCTTTCACCGAGAGTTGCAGCTATGTCGGGATTCCTTACCAAATTCAATTGCATTGTAGTGGCGCCCTCCCTTTTGAGTTTGATTTCCGAGACTGTCTCAGGGCCATAATCTGCTACAGCGGCTGCCAAGATGACAAGATCAGCATCTTTATAATTAGCGGTCACAGCTTCATACATTTCCCTCGCAGAAGTAACATTTATTCTTTTTATATTACCCGAAGGAGTTGACAAAGACACAGGACCGGCTACAAGTGTAACATCCGCACCTCTAAAGGCACATTCCTCCGCAATGGCAAAACCCATTTTCCCACTCGAATAGTTACCGATAAAGCGAACCGGATCTATATTCTCGTATGTAGGACCGGCTGTTACAAGCACATGTTTTCCCGTAAGGGATTCCCTTCCACGGAAATAATCTTCAGCTGCCTTAACGATTTTCTCGGGCTCTTCCATGCGGCCTTTACCTACCAAGCCACTTGCCAATTCTCCTGATTCCGGCTCTACAATTATGACACCATCTCGCTTTAGAGTGGCGATATTTCTTTGAGTCGCCGGATGTCTCCACATATCAAGATCCATAGCCGGAGCCACCATCACTTGTTCTTTTGCTGAAAGATAAGTGGTGATGAGCATATTATCTGCAATACCGTTTGCCATCTTACCGATGGTATTGGCGGTTGCCGGTGCTATAATCATCAGATCAGCCCACAGTCCTAAGTCAACATGACTGTGCCACTCGCCGGTATTAGCCGCAAAGAACTCACTTACAACCGGTTTACCGCTCAGAGCAGATAATGTGGCCGGTGTGATGAATTCTTTGCCACTTGGTGTAATGACCACCTGCACCTCGGCCCCTTTCTTGATGAGAAGTCGTAGCAAGTAGGCTGATTTGTAGGCCGCGATACCTCCTGTAATTCCAAGAACTATATGTTTCCCTTTAAGCATCACTACTATTATTTTTTCACCGTGGATCCCTGACGACGTTCCCGGTCATATTTATATTTCAATTGGAGCAATACATCTTTTGTATTCTTGGCAAAGTCGCCTTGCATCATCCAATCGAAAAATGAAGGTTCTCTCCTCAACACTTCCTTAACCGTCTTACCCTTATGTTTTCCAAAGTTCAAGATCGGTTCGTCATTGTCATTGAGTACGAATCGTGCTGCAAGATCCAGATTGCGTCCCACTGTTGAGAAATCCGCAAGAAAGGACACATCATTTTTCAATTCATCGTAACGGTCAAGTTGACTCATGAGCACCTCGTACGTAGCTTGAGTGTCAGCCAAGGCCGAATGAGCACCTTCAAGGTCAGCTCCACAATAAAATTTGTAAGCTGCCACTAATGTGCGTTGCTCCATCTTATGGAAGATATTCTGCACATCGATAAATCTTCTGCCTGCGATGTCGAAATTGAGACCGCAACGTGCAAACTCCTCCATAAGCACCGGCACATCAAACTTATTGCTGTTGAAACCGGCTATATCACAACCGTCGAAAATAGCCAGAAGGGATTTTGAAATCTGGCGGAATGTCAACTCATCTTTCACGTCATCATCGGTGATGTGGTGCACTGCCGTACTGGCCGGAGGAATTGGCATCTCCGGATTTAGTCGACGACTCTTCTTCTCCTCCCTACCGTCAGGATAAACCTTTATATAAGATATCTCCACTATACGGTCATGAGTGACATTGGTGCCTGTGGTTTCCAGATCAAAAAAAATTATAGGACGTGTTAGATTGAGTTTCATTTATTATTATCGCATTTTTAGTTTATAACCTCCTTTTGAAGGATTTTATTCTATTACCTGAAGAGGCATCTGTATGGTGACGATATTCTCATTAGGTTCCTGTTCAAGCGGCTCAAAAATTCCCGGACGGGCCGGATCTGACAGACGCATCACAACCGATTCTCCACCAAGATTGCTTAATATCTCAACAGTGAAAGAGGCGTTGAACCCGATTGTCATGGGATTACCGGAATATTCACACATGACACGCTCTTCCGCCGATGTGCCGTAATCAAGATCTTGCGCACTCAGTTTCATCAACGAATTGGATAAGTCAAATTTTACCAGATTTGAGGCCTTACTTGCAAAAATAGCGACACGTCTCATAGCGTTCAGGAAAGTCTCGCGATCAACCTGAACTGTAAACGGGTTAGTTTCAGGTATAACCCTGTTGTAGTTCGGATAATTGCCTTTGATGAATCTACAGGTCAGTGTATAGCCACCAAATTCAAAACGTGCACCTTTTGTACCGATTATGAGTCTTAGAGATTCGGCTTCCTTATCAAGGATACCTTTAAGAATAGAAGCAGGTTTAGCCGGCATTATGAATGCTCTGACAATCTCAGGACTCACTTCGTAGTTTATATACCTTACCAATTTATGTGTGTCGCTGGCTACAAATGTTATGTCTCCCTCGTGTATATCCCAATAGATACCGGTCATCATCGGTCGTATTGGCTCCAGACTTACAGCATAGATTGTTTTCTCGATACCTTTTTTCACAACTGAAGTCGGGAGCTCCAAAACCTGGGCGTCAGCATCCATTTTCTCACCTCGTGGATACTCATCTGCGTTTATGCCCATGAAATTGAAATGACCTGTAAGGAACGAAATATTAATTTCGTTGGTTGTGTCGTTGAGTGAAAAAGTAAGAGGTTGATTGCTTATCTCTTTCGTGATCTCGAGGAGAGTCTTTGCCGGCACAGCTATTGCACCATCACCGTCAGGATCCATCACTTCCACTCGGGCGGATACTATATTTTCCTGATCTGAACCGGTGATGGTGAGATAACCCTCTTTAAGTTCAAACAGGAAATTATCGAGAATTGACAAGGCATTCTTCGAATTTATTACCTTGTTAACGGCCTGAAGCTGTTGCTGAAAGACTTTTCCGTCAATATTGAATCGCATAAATATTACAGTTTTATTCAATTACCTTTGCCCCTGCCGCCTCCATGAACGTTTATGCTGAGAACGCAGACGCATTCTTTCTGAATTTGCAAATTTAATGATTTTTTTCGATAAACCCAAGTCATTTTGTCAAACTTTAATTACAGATTCAATAAGAATAAACGAATATAGAAGTATGCCCGGAAACCGGAAAAAAGGGAGAACGCATCCGTTATCAGAAGCGTTCTCCCTTTTGTATGGAGTCTCGTTAACTTTAGATTATTCTGCTACTACCTCGAATTCAATATCCTTGGATACCTCTTTGTGGAATTTGATTGTAGCTGTGTAAACGCCGATTTCTTTAACCGGCTGTTTGATAAAGATAATCTTACGGTCAACATTATGACCAAGCTTCTCAAGAGCCTCAGCTATCTGGATAGCGTTTACAGAACCGAATACAGTGCCTGTAGAGCTGGTCTTGGCACCGATTGTAAGCTTGACGCCCTCCAAAGCTGCGGCAGCTGCTTCAGCATCTGCCTTGATTTTGGCAATCTTATGGGCACGCTGTTTCTGGTCTTCGGCAAGCTGCTTGAGGGCTGCTGCAGAAGCGATGATAGCTTTACCCTGGGGGATAAGATAGTTACGGCCATAACCATCTTTCACTTCGACAATATCGTCTTTATAACCGAGATCGGCTACGTTCTCTTTGAGTATGACTTTCATTTCGTTTGCTATTTGTCGGGTTAAAAATGATTATTTCATCAAGTCTGTTACATAAGGAAGAAGAGCGAGATGACGAGCACGCTTCACTGCCTGAGCCACACGACGCTGGAACTTGAGAGAAGTACCGGTGATGCGACGGGGAAGAATTTTTCCCTGCTCATTGAGGAATTTCTTGAGGAACTCGGGATCCTTATAATCGATATACTTGATGCCGCTACGTTTGAAACGACAATATTTCTTCTTCTTGGTGTCTACCGAAAGAGGAGTGAGATAACGGATTTCGCTATTTGCTGCCATGATTTATACCTCCTTAGTTAGCTGCTTCGGCCGGAGCCTCAGCGGGTTGTTCACTTGCTTTTTTAGCTCTCAGATTGCGACGCTTCTCTGCATATTCCAATGCATATTTGTCAAGACGGAATGTCAGGAAACGGATAACGCGCTCGTCACGACGGAAGGCGATATCAAGTTTCTTTACGATTGAAGGGTCACCTTTGAATTCGAGAAGGCAATAGAAGCCTGTCGATTTCTTCTGGATGGGGTAAGCAAGCTTGCGAAGACCCCAAGTCTCTTCATTGACTATCTCAGCACCATTCTGCTGGAGGAAGTCTTTGAATTTTTCTACCGCTTCCTTCATCTGTTCATCAGATAAAACGGGAGTTAAAATGAAAACGGTTTCGTAAGAATTCATACGTTTTACGTTGATTAATTATTATTTATTATTTTGGTTTTCACCTCTTTATATCTTGTATCCGGAGATTGTTGGCGCGAAAACCGCCGCAAAGTTAGCTATTTTTTCTCAATTGTGCAAATCTTTTTATCGCCTCTTCCCTGCCTGAGGTGATTTTTGTTGCCCAATGAGCGTCACTGTCAATGGCTATCATCACCCCTGCATCTGCTAATTTTTGCCACCAGCGTTCCGCAGGATAGAACCGTCCTTTATCTATATAGGCTTTTGTGTTGATCTCAACAATTATGTCCGTAGAGGCTACATGACTGATAACGTCATCCACCAACGCCTCATACCATTTCTCATCTTCGAGCCCGGGCCATGCCTGCGAAGCGTTACCTGCTATTTTGTCGAAATGACCGAGTAATTCAAATCCTCCCCTCTCTATCATCAGAAGTACCTGCTCAAAATATTTCTCAACTACATACCGCAGGTCACCTTCATATCCCTCTTTTAGATATCTTGCAAAACGCTCGTAGCGCCCGTCGCAATCAAGACTGATTCCGGATTGATTAGGTACGAAATGCACTGAACCTAATCTGAAATCAAGGGGCTGTCTCTGGATAAAATCGACATGCGGACCGAAATCCGGTCCTAAATAATCGATTTCAAGTGAACGCAGAATCTCCATTTCATTCGCGTGAAGCGTTTTAAGACGTTCACATTCATTGTAGTATGGCTCAAGATCCTCAACGTTCATATTACACGGAGATTCTATGGGCACAGGTGAATGAGGAGTAAAGGCCATATATCGCATCCCTGCATTGCGGGCTCCTTCCGCAATTGCCTCCATTGTATCCCTACCATCACAAAATTGCGTATGGGAATGAAGATTATAAGCATCTGTGAGATGAATAATCTCTTTTATCGATGTTGCCATAGCCTATACGATTATTTCCCGGTCTTTTCCAGCTTATAAATTTCGCTCCGTAATTTTTTCACTTCTGCACGTTCTTTCTCGATCGCACTCTCTTCAGTTTTGATAGTCTCTCTCAGATTATCCGCTTTGCTTTCGGAATAACGTTTGCGTAATGATTTGAGATTCTCCTCAGATTTTTCAAGCGCCATTTCTGCAAGCAAATATCTTTTCACAGCCGCACGAGCTTCCGGTTTGCTGAAATCATCTGTAGTAGTGTAATATTCTCCGTTTCCTTTAGGAAGATAAAAATCGGCCTTTTTCTCAACCTTATTGGGATCAATTGAATCAATTACCTCAAGAAGAGCTCTGTACTCCTCTTTCTCTTCAGGATTCTGTGTTGAACGATAATCTGTAAGTTTGGCTTTCTCCAATATATCTTCGTCATCCGGATCATAATTCTTACGCATATCGTTAACCTTATAAACGTATATGGTAATTTTATCACCTAATTCATTGCGATCGGTAGCCCACCATCCCACGCCGTTTTCTTCATCTATGGCAAGCAGATAGTCATCGTATGGTGAATTGAAGGGCATGCCGATATTCTGGGGTTGAAGATATTCCCCGGTCTGTGGATCACGTGTAACGACAAAAATATCCAGACCCCCGATTGACGCACTGTTATCTGAAGCATAATAAAGAGTCACACCGTCAGGCATCATGAAAGGATAATCGGCATAGCCATCAGGACTCAAGAGTTCGGGAGTCGCAATCGGTTCATGCCAAGTGCCGTCTGTAAGACGTAAACTTTCTACAAGACGCAAGTTGCCGACACTGTCCGGCTCTCCCCACATCATGAAATCTCCCCCTTCATTCATAAAAGCCATCGACACACCATTAGTATGATCTTTCAATGGCATTTCTGGCGGTGACAAAAGACGTCCGGCCGAAGTGGGGAGTTTGTAAGTTTTGAAGAAATTCTCTGCCGGAACTGCAATAGAATCTATCACTGTGATTTTTTCTACTCTTTCAAGCGCATTCTCTGCTGCAAGAACTTGAGCCTCAAGTTCTTCAACTCTCTCTCCGGCTGACTGTCGGGCTTTTTCACGATAATGCCGGAAAGCATCGTAATAATCTCTGGCACCATCGAAATCGTAGTCGAGGAATGCAAGTCGGCCTAAGTATAGATTGGCCGGTGCATACCCTTTGGCTTTTGCGGACTCCAACAGTTTTCGGGCTCCCTCATAATTGCCCTGCTCAAAATCACACACTCCTATAATATAATTGTAAAGCGGAGTGGCTGCGAGTTTAGGATTCGAGGCTGCCTCCGATTCGGCCATCTGACGACCCTGGACATAATCACCCTGTTCAACAAGTCGTCGGGCATCATCAAGACCTTCGGCGTAAATCACCGGGGCACAAGCCAAAAATATGGCGGCTATAATATTTTTCTTCACTTTCAGATGAACTTTTCAAGTTTTTAAGCCACTCAACCGCTGAAAAAAGTATACGGTTGCGGCCATTTAACGTCAATGAATGTGCAAAATTAAGAAATTTCGGTCTTATTTTCAAACACTGTGCACATTACCCCCACATATATTATGCTAATATTAAGTTTTTTTACTAACTTTGCACGAATTCCATACTGAAACTATAAAAAATTATATAAATTTCATCTACTATGAGCTTAAATATCATTGTACTCGCCAAGCAAGTACCTGATACCCGCAACGTAGGGAAAGACGCTATGAAGGCCGACGGCACGGTTAACCGCGCTGCCCTTCCGGCAATCTTTAATCCGGAAGATCTCAACGCACTTGAACAAGCGCTGAAACTGAAAGAGACTTACCCCGGAAGCAAAGTCACAGTGCTCACTATGGGTCCTGCCCGTGCGGCGGAAATCATCCGCGAAGGAATGTTCCGTGGTGCAGACGGTGGTATCGTCCTTTCTGACCGTGCTTTCGCAGGCAGCGATACTCTCGCTACATCTTACGCGCTTAGCGCCGCTATCCGCAAGATGGGCGATTATGATCTTATCATCGGTGGCCGTCAGGCAATTGACGGTGACACAGCTCAGGTTGGCCCTCAGGTTGCCGAAAAGCTCGGCATCCCGCAGATCACTTACGCTGAGGAGATTGTAAGCGCTGATAATGGTGAAGTCGTGGTGAAACGTCGCATAGAAAGTGGTGTAGAGACAGTCAAGGCCAAGTTGCCTCTCGTTATCACTGTCAACGGCTCAGCGGCTGAATGCCGTCCGCGTAACGCCAAAGCTTTACAGAAATATAAATATGCAGCCGTTCCTTCTGAAGTGGTAAACGATGAGGTTAAGAAGGAGTTTATCGAAAAACGACCTTATCTTTCAATCGGCGAGTGGAACGCTTCAACTGTCGATGCCGACCTCAAGCAGTGTGGTCTTTCCGGTTCTCCGACAAAAGTTAAGTCAATTGAGAACGTTGTCTTCACCGCCAAGGAGGCCCGTCGCATTGAAAACACCGACGAAGAACTTGAAGCACTCATCGTCGACCTTATCGCCAATCACACTATCGGCTAATCTCTTAAATTACTGAATTCAAATGGCAGACAAGAATAATCTCATAGTCTATTGCGAATATGAAGACGGCAAAGTAGCCGACGTGAGCCTCGAACTCCTCACCAAAGGCCGCCAGCTCGCCGACAAACTGGGCATTAAACTCGAAGCAGTTGTTGCCGGCGACAATCTCAAAGATATAGAAAAACAGATTCTCCCCTACGGAGTTGACACAGTTTATAAATTTGAGGATTCTCGCTTATATCCCTATACTTCTCTCCCCCATTCATCTATCCTGATCAATTTATTCAAGGAAATCCAGCCACGTATCGCGTTTATGGGTGCTACTTCCATCGGTCGTGATCTGGGCCCGCGTGTTTCATCTGCACTTCACAGCGGTCTGACAGCTGACTGCACCTCGCTCGAGATCGGTGACTATACCGATGCAAAGACCGGTAAGGAATACAAAGATCTTCTTTATCAGATCCGTCCGGCTTTCGGTGGCAATATCGTAGCTACGATTGTTAACCCGGAATGTCGTCCTCAGATGGCAACTGTGCGTGAGGGTGTTATGAAAAAAGAGGCTCTTGATTCCAATTATAAAGGTGAAGTAATTGATAAGGAAGTTAATAAATATACTAAGCCTGAAGATTTTGTAGTCGAGATCATCGACCGTCACGTTGAAAAATCTAAAGTAAATCTAAAAGGTAGCCCTATTATCGTTGCCGGAGGTTATGGTGTGGGAAGTAAAGAGAATTTCGAGCTTCTCCAACAATTGGCAGATACTCTCGGTGCTGAGGTGGGCGCAAGCCGTGCTGCTGTTGATGCCGGTTGGGTTGACCATGACCGTCAGATAGGTCAGACCGGTGTAACCGTCCGTCCGAAACTCTATATCGCATGTGGTATCTCAGGCCAGATCCAGCACATCGCCGGTATGCAGGACAGTTCTCTCATAATCTCAATAAACTCAGATCCGGATGCGCCGATCAACACTATCGCCGATTATGTAATTACCGGTAAAATAGAAGACGTGCTCCCCAAACTCATCAAATATTACAAAAAGAATTCGAAATAATGGCTAATTTCTATAATGATAATGAATCTTTGAAACACTATCTTTCCCATCCTTTAATGGAGAAGATTGTGCTTTTGAAAGAGAGGAACTTCGCCGACGCAGACAAATATGATTATGCGCCGCAGAATTTCGACGATGCTGTCGACAGTTATGACCGTGTGCTCGAGATTGTCGGTGATATCTGTGCCAACGTAATCGCTGAAAATGCGGAAGACGTCGATCACGAAGGTCCGGTGGTGAAAAACGGACACGTTGAATATGCTTCTGGCACCCAGCGTAACCTTGACGCATGCCGCAAGGCAGGTCTTATGGGCATGTCAATGCCTCGCCGTCTCGGTGGCCTGAACTTCCCTATCACCCCTTATATCATGGCAGCTGATATCGTAAGTCGTGCCGATGCCGGATTCGAGAACCTCTGGGGTCTTCAGGACTGTGCCGAGACAATTTACGAATTTGCCAATGAGGAACAGAAGAAGAAATATATCCCCCGTGTTTGCGAAGGAGAAACCATGTCTATGGACCTGACAGAGCCGGATGCCGGTTCCGACCTCCAGTCCGTTATGCTCAAAGCCACAAAGAAAGAAGATGGTTCCTACGTTCTCAACGGTGTAAAACGCTTCATTACCAACGGTGACAGCGATATACATCTCGTGCTCGCCCGTTCTGAAGAGGGAAGCAAGGATGGCCGCGGACTCTCGATGTTCATCTATGACAAACGCAACGGTGGCGTAACCGTACGTCGTATTGAGAACAAAATGGGTATCAAGGGTAGCCCCACATGCGAACTTGTTTATAAGGATGCTCCGGCTGAGCTCGTTGGTAGCACTCGTCTCGGCCTGATCAAATATGTCATGGCGCTCATGAACGGTGCACGTCTCGGTATTGCCGCTCAGTCTGTCGGTATCAGTGAGGCTGCTTATCGTGAAGCTCTGGCTTACGCTAAGGATCGTAAACAGTTTGGCAAGGCTATTATCAACTTCCCGGCTGTAGCTGAGATTCTCTCTCTCATGAAAGCTAAACTCGATGCATCGCGTGCACTTCTTTATGCATGCTCACGCTTTGTGGATATGTATAAGATTTATGATGACATCGCTAAGGAACGTGCTCTTACAGTTGAAGAGAAGAAGGAGCAGAAATATTACAGCCGTCTGGCTGATGCCTTCACTCCTCTCGCTAAGGGTATGACTTCTGAATATGCCAATCAGAACTGCTACGATTGCATCCAGATTCATGGCGGCTCAGGCTTCATGAAGGATTACACTTGCGAACGTCTGTACCGTGACGCTCGAATCACCTCAATCTATGAGGGAACAACTCAGCTTCAGGTTGTAGCTGCTATCCGCCACGTCTCCACCGGCACATACCTCAATAAGATGAAAGAATTCGAAGGTCAGGAGGTTAAACCGGAACTCGAGGCGGTTAAGAATACTCTCGTATTCATGACCCAGCAGTATGCGGACGCTGTTCAGGCAGTTATGGGTGTTGATGATCCTAAATACCATGACTTCATGGCACGTCGTCTCGTTGAGATGGCAGGTCACATCATCATGGGCTATCTTCTTCTTGAAGATGCACAGCGCAGCCTTGATTCTGCTGACAACAAACTCAGTGAATCTTTCAAGAAATCACTGATTGTATACGTTAAGTATGGTGAAGCTGAAGTGGCCCGTCACGCATCCTTTATCGGCAATTTCCGCCCCGAACAGATTGAAGACTATCTCTACAATTGATTTCTGAAAAAATCTGCATAATAAAAAACATGCCTTGCAAATTTGCGAGGCATGTTTTTTATTATGCAGATTTCACTACTTCAATTGATTATTCCGGAACTTCTCCTGATGCCATTTTCTCAAGCAATTGAGGAGTAAGAACAGTATGTTTATCCTCAACCTTTATTTCATTCAATTGCAAGGGTGAAAGTTTAGTTGCGTTTTTTAATTCAGGCTGAGGGATTGATAATGGTTTCAGCATATTAATAATATTTATCGGTTTTCAAATCTTAAATTTATTACTAGACTCACTTGGGTGCATTATTCTTTTCAATAAGCGGCATTATGCTGTTCAAACCAAGCATCACGGCAAGATAAGTAAGACCTAACAGAATGAAATCAAGAGTCGGAGGCCAAGCCATGCGTACCCAACCACCAAAGAGATAGGAGAAGAAAAGAAGCCATAAAGATGTCTGCACACTTACACAGAGTGTACACCACTTGTGAGCTCTGAATTTCTGATACCATATACTCCAGAAAGTAAAAGGTAAACAGCAGATGTTGATAAGAGCAAGTGTGGGCAGAAGAGCCGGATTTAAGAGAAGTGCAAGTAGACTCACTGAGAAATATGAGAATCCTACTTCACTCCATCCGAAAATCCCGAAGAATTTGGATGCTTTCATCTCCAAAATACTGTCACATCCCCCTTCCTGCAACACTCCGCACACTTTGTCGGCTGCCGCAGTATGAATATGTACGGACTTTTGCACAAGCATAAATGTAAACAAAAGACCGGCAAGATCTATTACAGTGATAAATACCGTTGACCAACTACGCCAAATATCATTAGTAATAAAGAAATAACAGAACAATACGAGGCAACATAAAGCAAGCACCCATTTCTTGGCCTTATTAAAAAACTCAATCCTTGCGTTAGCAAAATAGTGAGGTTCCTGAGAATCCGGTGAGGGATATGATAATAGTACATTACCATTCCATACTTTTATAAATTCTTGATAAGGCATTGTCTCTTTTTCTCCCTCAGTAAGGTAAGATACTGACTCAGGAGTCACATCAGTCATTATTACGACACCTCCGGAAGTTTTGGCAATAAACGGTGGCTTCAGTTTTAAAAGTTCCGATTTATCGTTTAATACATATCCTTCCGACTTAATCCCATATTCCTGAAGCAATTTAGAGAATCCGAATAAAGTCGGAAACGGCATCTGTGAAAAACGGGAGTCAGAATAACCTGCTGTATGTGGCACCTTTAACAGTGTAAGATAGTCATCAATTAAAGAATATGTTTTTTTATGATTAGCCATGGCGGTAGATAATTATATTCCTATATAACATTTAGAGGTTTTCCCAGTGATGTGAAAACCTCTAAACTTACAAAGTCTTTCTATGAGTTGATAGTGCCGAAAGATTATAAAGCACCCTGGATTTTTGACAAAAGAACCTGTGCTTCCATCTCTCCGCTTTGTCTCCACACCTCTTTACCGTTTTTGTAAAGGATAAAAGTAGGTACAGAGTTAACTCCGGCTTCATCTGAAGCCTCGTCATTCTGATCTATGTCGAGTTGATATACGCTTACTGTTCCTTCGAGAAGCTCTTTGATTTGCTCCACGATAGGCATCATTCTCTTGCAATGAGGGCACCAGGTTGCGAAAAACTCAACTAATACAACCGGCTCCGAAGTAATTAATTCTGTGTAATTCATAATACTGTGTTTTTCAAAATCTTAATTTATCCAATTCATATAATAACAGTTAATTATAAAGTCTAAAATCATCATTAACATATATATATAGTAAACTTTATAAAAGCGCTATTTCCTAAGAATCAGTTTGTTTAAAAAACAAATAATTGTAATTGATAGTTCAATAAATTCCCATTATAACGTTCTAGACATCGAGTTTTTATATAAAATTAAAAATGACTAAATTTGCACTTACAACTTAACTTATTACTTTTTACCATGAAAAATAAAATCTACAAACCAATAATTCTGAAGACATCGTGCATAATTCTCGGGCTAACCGGCACTTTAAATTGTCAAGCCGTTTCGGCTACTCCCATATCAACTAAAATAGATACCGTATCTCCACAATCCGTTTCCTCTACCTATCCGGACCTACCTGATTCAGATCCCCGTAAAAATGCGTATAAAGGTTATAAGCTCGTTTTCGCTCAAGAATTCAGCGATGAGAATCCCTCCCATGAAGTGTGGGAATTTGAAAAAGGCTTCTGTCGCAACGGTGAGGAACAGTGGTATAACGATGACAAGAACATCTATGTGCAGGACGGTGTTCTCGTAATCGAAGGACGAAATGTGGTTGAGGACTCCATTCCTAATCCAAAGTTCAAAGATGGTGATGACAGGTGGCCGTCAAGAATCGGAAAGAATCTAACATGGACTTCCGGATCTATGCTTTCTCGAGGAGACAAGGACGGGGGTTACAGCTGGATGTATGGCATTTACGAGGTACGGGCCAAAGTGCCGCAATACGTAGGTTCATGGCCTGCCATCTGGAGCACCGGTGTGGAATACGAATGGCCCTACGGAGGAGAGATAGACCTTATGGAATATTACGGCAACTGCATCCATGGTAACGTCTGCCAAGGAGATGGTAAAAGATACGGAGCAAAATGGAACAGTGCCACAGTCAGTGATGAAGAGCTCGGTGAAGGATGGGGCGATGAATATCATATATGGAAAATGATATGGGATTATGATCACATCGAGTTATGGTGTGACGATATATTAGTCAACAATATCGATCTCAATACCACAGATAATATCTTGCCCGTTGAAGGTAATACAGATTTTGACCACGGCGAAGGATGCAATCCCTTCAGAGACGTAAGGCAAAGAGTATGGCTCAACCTCGCTTTAGGAGGAGCCAACGGAGGGTCGCTTACCGCCACCCCTCGCCCCTTGAGATACCTGATAGACTATGTTCGCATATACCAGAAAGAGGGAACCGACGGCAAAGCAAAATACCTTGTCGACGAAATCATATCCGAGCCTACCTTCTCCATCCCCGACGGCCAAGAAAATCCA
>CAZPHL010000011.1:0-39239 GCA_964586465.1 uncultured Sangeribacter sp. | reverse complement strand
AGATAAAGTAATAATTATGAAAAAGTTAGTAGTAATGATGATGGCTGCCGTAGCCACTATCGGCAGTGCATCTGCCATGAGTCCTAAAGAAGCGTTTACAGTCCTTTCCGAAATCCCTAATGTAGTAGTTGTAGCCCCGGATTATAATCTCCCCGTTAATGCAGATATCGCCCGCGTAGGCCAAATAGCCGCAGCTTACAATCTTTCAAAAGAACAGATGAACGAAACCTCTACAGCCGCTTATACTATTCTTAATGAAGTTCCCCTCACCACAATGGTGAACGGTGGAAACAATGGTGAAGTTGCAACTTTCATTTATGCCACTCCAAACGAGGAGGGTTCCAATGATGTGCTTATCGCCGTCATGAGCGAACTTAAAGGATCGGTAGTATTCGTTTCCGGCACCGCCGATGACGCTACAGTCTCCGCCATTCAGGCAGCTCCGCTCAATATCGAAGGCAATTTCCTTAGCCTCGAAGCCCAGATGCCAAATGGAGATGATTTCAACATCGCATTAAGCAAAGCTCGCTGATTATAAAAGATTTTTTTAATTACTTATAAAATCAGCACCTGAAAGTCAAATCTTGCATACTTTCAGGTGCTGTTTTTTTATTCATCCCTTTCACATTTATTAACACGAGGCTGAAAAGCGTTGGCAGAGGTATGGAGTTAACTTTGCATTGTCTTCAGAGAAAGAGACAGCCGTCTCTGCTACTGAAACTGATTTGCCGTTAAAGCAAAACGAAAAACATTTATTAATCAACACCGCATCGGGTCATCCGTCAAAGGTTGTCTGACACTTAACCGGGCCGGTTTGCCGGTGGCCCGATGCTTAAAAAACAAAACGTATGAAAACAACTGATGAACAGAAATCCACTTCTACAGCAGGTCGACTTGCCCTGTCTGCAATCTATGCCATCGGACTTGCATTAGTCCTTCTTCAGCTTCGTAGTCTTGTCTGACCACCGGCTTACATGTGAAAAACAGGCGTCTACCCATAATCAAGGATAGACGCCTGTTGATATTTTTGCTTTGACCTATCAGTTGCGGTTGCCTCCGAAAATACGAAGGAGGAAAAGGAAAAGGTTGATGAAGTCAAGATAAAGGTTCAACGCTCCCATTGTGGCAAGCTTATCTGCCATCTGAGGCTCAAGATTGGCCGCTGCAAGACGCTTTACCTGCTGAGTATCCCATGCAGTAAGGCCTGTGAAGATGAGCACTCCCAGGATGGAGATAACCCACTCCATAGTGCTGTTGGCCCAGAAGATATTCACCACACTTGCAATGATAAGACCGAAAAGGGCCATCATCAGATAAGTGCCCATCTTTGAAAGATCTGATTTGGTGAAGTAGCCATACACTGACATCGCACCGAATGTTCCGGCTGTGATGAAGAAGGTGTAGACTATGGTACCCACACGATAAACCAAGAAGATCGGTGCCAACCACACACCCATTATAGCCGAGAACACGCAGAACAACGCCAGACATGCACCGGTAGACATACGGGTCATACGGGCCGGAAGAATCCATGCCATGGCTATCATGGCAATGAATAGACCCCAGAATACTAACTTGCTACCGAATATAAAGCTGATGGCAGCCGGACTGGACGCCACTCCAAGCGCGCAGAAAGCGGAAATTAATAAGCCGATGAACATGCGCAAATACACGCGTTTCATCACTGCATTGGTCTGATTGACCACCGCACCTGACCCATAATACGGGGGAGGTGTCATGTTTGAATTTCTGTAATCCATATCGTTTTATTTTTTGATTCAGTTGATGTAGAATCGTGTTGTTATCTCGTTATTATTTCGTTTTCTCCCGTTTATTTACACAAAAGAGGGAAAATCCTTCTTATTAATAACGGGAAAGTCTCTTAATACTTGCAATCAATGGCAGTAATTTCTCACATTCACTATAATTATTGACAACAAATATTGTGCCGGGTTTAATAGGCTTACATCCTTTCGGGCATCTCCATTCCAAGAAGTCCCACTCCGGCCTTGAGAGTGCGTGCCACTACTGCCGAAAGGAGCAGACGCAGCTTCCTGACTTCCTCGTTCTCCTCTTTCAGGATGGAGTAGTCGTGATAAAACTGGTTATACTCTTTGGCAAGATCGTAGCAATAATTGGCTATCAGTGCAGGTGAATAACTGCGTCCCGCCTCCTCGACCACACTCTTGAAGTCGGCGACTTTCTGAATAAGAGTCGACTCTTTCTCGTTGGGTTGCGCTGCAGGGACAAAATCCATGTCCACACCACCGGCCTTACGAAGCACCGAGCGGATACGTGCATAAGTGTACTGGAGGAACGGCCCGGTATTGCCGTTGAAATCTATCGACTCTTTCGGATTGAAAAGCATGTTCTTTTTGGGATCTACTTTAAGCAGGAAGTATTTCAAGGCGCCTAATCCTACCATTCTGGCCACTTCATCGGCTTCCTCCTTCGGCATATCTGCAAAACGGTCGGCCGACATCTCTTTTGCATCGGCCACCATCTTGTCGAGAAGATCGTCGGCATCCACGACAGTACCCTCCCTTGATTTCATCTTGCCTTCGGGAAGCTCCACCATGCCGTAGGAGAAATGGGTAAGATCTTTGCCCCATTTGAAACCTAATTTGTCGAGTAGCAGCGATAATACCTGGAAATGATAATTCTGTTCGTTGCCTACCACATATATCATCTTGTCGATCGGGAAATCCTGATAACGGAGTTTTGCCGTGCCTATATCCTGAGTCATGTAGACAGAGGTGCCGTCGGCCCGGAGCAGAAGTTTATGGTCAAGTCCGTCTCCTGTAAGGTCAGCCCAAACCGAACCGTCATCTTTACGATACATTATCCCTTTCTCAATACCTCCGAGCACGAGATCTTTACCTTCAAGATAAGTGTCGCTCTCGTAATATATCTTATCGAAGTCCACACCCAGACGCTTGTATGTCTCGTCAAAGCCTTCATACACCCAGCCGTTCATGGTTTTCCAAAGCTCCCTCACTTCCGGATCACCGGCCTCCCATTTACGGAGCATCTCGCGAGCCTCAAGAATCAGCGGGGCGTTGGCCTTGGCCTCCTCCTCTGTCATTCCTTCCTTTTCCATGAGCTCTTTCACCTCCTCACGGTAATGCTTGTCAAAAGCCACATAGAAATCACCGATGAGATGGTCGCCTTTCTTGCCGGTTGAGGCCGGAGTGGCTCCCTCTCCCCATTTCTGCCAGGCCAGCATAGACTTGCATATATGGATGCCACGGTCGTTAACTATGTTGGTCTTAACAACTTTATGACCGTTAGCCGCAAGTATGCGGGAAAGAGAATAACCCAACAGGTTATTACGCACATGGCCCAAGTGGAGGGGTTTATTGGTATTGGGCGAGGAGTATTCCACCATCACAAGATCGGAAGTCTCATCTGCCTTCTTGATACCATAATCAGGATCTTCAGCTATATGATGGAGCACAGTCAGCCAGAACGCGGGATTGACCGACAGGTTAAGGAATCCTTTCACTACATTGAATTTCTCAACCGCCGGTTCATTCTTCAAAAGCCGGTCACCTATCTCTGTGGCCGTAGCCTCAGCCGATTTATGAGAGGCCTTGAGCCAGGGAAACACCACAATCGTGAGGTTGCCCTCAAATTCTTTTCTTGTCTGCTGCGGCACAATCTTGCCGGGCTCCACCTCTATACCGTATAACTCTTTAAGGGCTTTCGACACAGCCCCTGTGATAATAGATTCTATTGTCATTACTGTCTGAACGCTGAAATTTGTCTCTTTCTCATCTCCACGATTTTTTTGACACATGAAGATTTCTTTCTAATTGCAAAATTAGCATTTTTTCCGTTAAAACACAAACTTCAGTGACTGTCAGTCATGCTCATTTACCAAGCTCCTCGGCGGGTTTGAATTTTATTATCTTCCTGGAGGGGATGATGAGCTTCTCCTTGGTGCGCGGATTGATACCTACACGCGACGGTTTCTCTACTACTGAAAATGTACCGAATCCTATCAATTGCACTTTATCTTCGTTTACAAGTGCCTGTTCTATAGCTTCCAGGCACGCATTTAATGCGGCTTTTGCCGCCACTTTGTTCAAGCCAGCTTTTTCTGCTATCTCATTCACCAAATCTGTCTTATTCATATTCCTGATAATTTTCTTTTCTGTTTTTTTACTTATCTTTCCCGGCTTATATCTTATCTTTCAACAATCGAACTCCATGAAAAGCTCCCGAGGAAATGCTTTTTGTCTATTTTTAACCTTATTTATCAACATATCACCTTAACTATTTTTCTTAAAACCGAAGAGTTTTGTTAATTTTGCATATTGTTTGCAATATTATAGACATGTCTGGAAACAGTTTCAACCGATTCTTCGCATCAATTCCTCCCGTAACGAAGAATCTTATTATCATCAATCTCCTCATCTGGCTCGCTGAAGTGCTTTTCCCGCGTTTCGGCAGATTTGCAATCGAGCATCTCGGGCTGCACTACATCACCGCTTCCGGCTTTAATCCCGTGCAGCTGATAACCTATCTTTTCATCCATTCCGACACTACTGCCTTGCATGTGCTGTTCAACATGTTCACTCTCTTTATGTTTGGAGTGGTGCTGGAGAGAGTGTGGGGCTCGAAGCGGTTTTTCACCTTTTATTTCGTATGTGGCATCGGTGCGGCCCTCATTCAGGAGCTGGTATGGAGCCTGACTTGGATGAACGAATATGTCGATGCTCTCGCCCGGCAGAACGGAATGACTAAAGACACTTTCCGCGCCATAGTCGAAAAACAATTGGCAGCCGGTGATCCGGAGTTTATCGCCGCCATATCGATGATGAAAAACCATCTCGTCACAATCGGCGCTTCCGGTGCTGTGTTCGGCGTGCTGATGGGGTTCGCGATGGTCTTCCCAAACCGACCCATGTACATAATGTTTATCCCGGTGCCTATCAAAGCCAAATATCTGATGATATTCTACGGAGTGCTTGAGTTTTTCCTCGGAGTAGCCTCCAGCGACACCGTGGCACATTTCGCACACCTCGGGGGTATGCTTTTCGGCCTTATTCTGTTGTTATACTGGAAAAAGAAAGGGACTCTCTACGGTGGAGGATTTTATTAAGTCATTCAAACGATATTGCGGCGGTTCAGCGATGCTCGCAGGGCTTATCCTCCTGAATCTGTGTATTTTCTTTGCCGTATGGATTGTCACTTTGATAGGACGTCAATATGGTCCGGAAGGTAATTTCACCATGCCGTGGCTTTGCGTTTCTTCAGATCCTCTCACAGCCCTTCACCGTCCCTGGACCCTCCTCACCTATATGGTGACCCAGTATGATTTCATACATCTGCTTTTCAACGTGCTCTGGCTGTTCTGGTTCGGGATTCTGCTTCCGGAATGGCTCTCGGAAGGTCGACGGCTTCTCCTATATCTCGGTGGAGGTCTCACCGGCGGATTGCTCTATGTGGCGGTCAATCAATTATGGCCGACCTCATCTGCACCCGGAGGTTATCTCTGCGGCGCCTCTGCGGCTGTGCTCGCAGTGATGTCGGCTGCAGCCATCTGGACTCCGCGCCGTGAAATAAGGCTTTTCCTCATTGGCAACGTGCAGCTCCGTTGGGTAGCTTTGGGATGTATCATATTGACATTCTTAGGTCTCAACGGCGGCTCCGGAGCGGCACAAAGCGCCCATATCGGAGGAGTGGTCTTCGGTGGAATCTACGCATTCGCCCTTCTCCTTATCTCAAGAAAACGCTTGTCGTTATCACGGAAAAGCTCCGGTGCGGGAAATCTCCGGACGCTGCGTCCCAATGTGCGGCGTGACGGCAAAGCCGTGGCTGAGGCGGCCGCCAACCGTCTTTCTGACACAGGACGTCTTGACCAGCTGCTCGACAAGATACGCATCTCCGGATATTCGTCGCTTACGGCCGGAGAACGTAACGAACTCAATCTCATCTCGCAGCGACTCGATAAAAACAAATCGGAATGAAGCTTCCTATAATCAACCCTATGTTTCGTCTGGTGATGAGGGTAGTCTCTATCATAGTATGGACCCTCACCATCATTTCGGCTTACGGAGGTAAGGTGAATCCTGATATCCTCACTCTCCCGGCTATGTTATGTCTCGCTCTCCCCTGGCTCGCCCTCCTGTCGGCTCTCCTTATTTTATACTGGTTATGTTGCCGGAGGTTTTTCTTCACCGCACTCGGAGTGCTCACGATTGTAGCTTGTGCCGGTCCGCTGACTCTGGTCTACCCTCTCAATACTTCCAAAGCAGCTACACCGGGAAAACAGACTTTCAAAATAATCTCCTGGAATGTGCTGCACACTGATGATATCAGGAAGCCCGATTATCCGGGCAACCGGGCTGTGGAATATATGATAAAATCGGATGCCGACATTATATGTATGGCGGAATTGCTCAATTTCAGCAGCAGCGAGTTGAAGAAGGCTACTCCGACACAGATCGACAGTCTCATCCGCGCCTACCCTTTCCGCGCCGGTCTGTCGTCTACCGACATCAAGATTCTCTCAAAATATCCTGTCGACCGCACCGGACTCTCTTACATAACCCAATCGGGTCATCACCGATTTGATTTCTTCAAAGTGCATTTCCCGGGGGGTAAGAAACTTGACATCGCTATGGTTCACCTCTACTCCTACGATCTCACGGAGGAGGAACGCAATGTGGTGAAGGATATGAAGACTGTGAAAGGAGCCAAGTCAAGCGTCAAGGAATTGAAGGGGGTCATAAGATCGAAACTTGCGAATGCCTTTATCCAACGCGCGGGAAATGCAGAGGAACTGAGGGCTGCCATCAACCAGATCCGGCCCACCGCCCCTCTGATAGTGTGTGGCGACTTCAATGACGTGGCCGGTTCTTGGGCCTATAATCTCGTCAAAGGTGATGATATGCATGACGCATACGTGGAGACAAATTTCTTCCCCACGTGGACTTACAACCTCCATCTGTTTTATTTCCACATCGACCAGATGCTTTATAGGGGTAATCTAAGGGCACTGAGTCTTGAGGTGGGTAAAATCAACACCTCCGACCATTATCCTCTCATCGGAGAGTTTGAATTCACTAAATAATACTATATATGAAACATTTTCTAAAATTTGCCGCCGTGGCTGTGCTGTCGGTAGCATCAATTCCCCAGATTATGGCAGACGACAACGCCAATCCTTTCCTTTCCCCATATCCGGGGAAATTCCAGATTCCGCCATTCGAGCAGATCAAGACATCTGACTTTATTCCTGCCATCAAGGCGGGTATTGAGGAGCAGAAGCAAAATATTTTCGCTATCACCGCCAACCGTGCTCTTCCTGACTTCGACAATACGATTCTCCCGCTTGAGAATCTGTCGCCCATTCTCGACCGTGTGGCCGGCGTGTTCTATCATTATGACAGCGCTCTCTCCACAGATGAGTTCGCTACTATGGCTGAAGAGGCTATACCGCTCCTCAATGAGGCTGCCAACCAGCTTAATCTCAATGAACAGCTTTTCCAGCGTATCAAGGCTGTGTATGACAACCGTGACCACCTCGGTCTCACCAAGGTTCAGAAACGTGTGGTCGAGAAGTATTATCGCCAGTTTGCCGAACAGGGTGCGGCTCTCTCTCCTGAAAAGAAGGAACAGCTGATTAAGGTAAACGATGAGCTCTCTAAACTTTACATCCAGTTCAACAAGAATCTTCTGGCAGCCACCAACAGTTTCTTTGTAACGGTCTATGACAAGGCTGACCTCGCCGGATTGCCTGAATCTTCAATTGCTCAGGCTGCCGAAGAAGCAAAAGCCAGAGGACTCGACGGTCTTTGGGTATTTACATTGCATGGACCGAGCCGCCTGCCGGTGCTCCAGAATGCCGACAACCGCGGACTTCGCGAAGCTATTTACAAGGGCTATACAAGTCTCGCTTCCTACGGCGACTACAATAATTACCCCGTAATCGAGAAGATCGTGAAGCTTCGTGCTGAAAAAGCCAAAATCATGGGCTTTGATAATTTCGCGCAGATGATGACTTCACGCGTTATGGCCAAGACTCCTGAAGCTGCCAATGACTTGCTTCTCCAGGTTTTTGAGCCGGCAGTGAAACGCAGCCACGAGGAAGTGGCCGACATGCAGGCTATCGTAGATGCTGAAAACGGTGGTTTCAAAATCGCTCCTTGGGATTATTACTATTACGCAGGGAAAGTGAAGAAACAGAAATATGATATCGACGAGAATGAAGTGCGTCAGTATTTTGCCCTCGACAACGTGCTTAAGGGTCTATTCTTAGCCGCAGAGAAACTTTACGATATCAAGATGGTGGAGATGCCTGACGCTCCCAAGTATATGGATGAAGTGACCGTCTATGAAGTGCAGGATGCCAAGACAGGCGAGCATGTGGCTGTATTCATGACTGACTATTTCCCCCGCTCATCAAAGCGTCAGGGCGCCTGGATGGAACAGCTCCAGAGCTGCGGTCTCTATGAGGATGGCAACCGCCGCCCCATCGTTTATAATGTAGGCAATTTTACCCGTCCCGCAGGCGACACCCCGGCTCTCCTCACTATTGATGAGGTGGAAACCACTTTCCATGAGTTCGGTCACGCTCTCCAATCGATCCTGTCGCAAGCTCCCTATCGTTCTATAGCGGGCACTAATGTCGATCGCGACTATGTGGAGCTCAGCTCTCAGCTTAACGAACATTTCGCATGGACACCCGAGCTTCTTAAGGAATACGCCCGTCACTATAAGACCGGAGAGGTTATACCTGATGAACTTGTAGAGAAACTCAACGCCTCCTCAAAATTCAATCAGGGTTTCGTAACTACAGAACTTGCCGGTGCGGCTCTTCTCGACCTCGCATGGGGTCAGACCGACGGTGAGAATGTAAATGTGCCCGGTTTCGAAGCAGCTTTCGCTGAGAAAATCGGAATGCCCGAAGAAATCACCTACCGCTATCGTTCTCCTTATTTCAAACACATCTTCGGTGACGACGGATATGCATCCGGTTATTACACTTACCTCTGGAGCCAGGTACTCGAGGCCGACGCCTGGGAACAGTTTGAGGAAAAGGGTGCTTTTGACAAAAAGAATGCAGAGAAATATAAAAAATATATCCTTGAAAGCGGCGACACCGAAGATCCTATGGTGCTCTTCGAGAGTTTCCGTGGCCACAAACCTGATTCTCACGCCATTCTTCGTCTGAGAGGTTTCGAAAGCAAGTGATAATCTTTTTCATTCGCCATGCACGAGAAATATATGCGCAGGGCCTTGCAACTGGCCCGTGGCGGCGAAGGACGTACAGCCCCCAACCCTATGGTGGGGGCTGTTGTCGTCGCCGGTGACCGTATCATCGGTGAAGGTTATCACCGCACTTTCGGGGGGCCTCATGCTGAAGTCAACGCCATCGCTTCGGTAAGTGAGGCTGACAGACCGTTGCTCAAAGAAGCTACCATATACGTCACCCTCGAACCTTGTTCCCATTATGGGAAAACACCGCCTTGCTCCAAGCTGATTATAGAAACAGGGATACCGCATGTGGTTGTCGGAGCTCCCGATCCCAATCCCCTCGTTGCAGGCCGCGGCATCCGTATGTTACGTGATGCAGGCATCGAGGTCACGGAAAATGTGCTGTTGGAGGAATGTCTTGATATAAACTCCCGCTTCATGACAGCCCAGTTGAATCCCCGACCCTGGATTCAACTTAAATGGGCACAGAGCGCCGACGGCTTTATGGCTGCTTTTGATGAGAATGGAAAACCTTGTCCGGTGAGGTTATCCAACCCACTTTCATCAGTATGGATGCACCGTGAGAGAGCCCGAAGTCAGGCCATAATGGTAGGCTCCAACACTTTAAGGATTGACAAGCCTCGTCTCGACGTGCGTCTGTGGGCCGGAAACAACCCCATGCGAATTGAATGTGGTCATGATGAGAATCTCCACGATCTCATGCAGAGGGTCAGGAAGGATGGGATAAACTCCATTATGATTGAGGGAGGCCCGACATTGCTTGAAAGTTTCTTGCGCGAAAATCTGTATGATGAAATCCGCATTGAGACTGCACCCGTCACACTCGGCTCCGGTCTGCGTGCACCGATGCTTCCACCTGATCTGAAGATGGTAAGTCAAGAACAATGCAGAGATAATGTCATTACGCGTTTCAGACGTTAAAAAGCTATAAAAAAAACTTAATAGTTAAAATGTGAAGCTTTTCTGCTGAATATTTCACCAAGAAATACTAATTTTGCAGATTGTAACAAGTGCGGTGCGTGAGGCCTACATACTTTACCCCCTCGCGCTTCACACCCTAACCAACGTCAACAATAGTGAAAAAATCACTTATCAACAAATCGTCTCTACTGATTCCGGCAGCCTTGTTGCTTCTGGGATCGGCTACTTCTTGTAATGAAAAAAAGGAGGAGACCGAAGAAATAGCTGTCACTCTTTCCACCGTGGCAGTGAAGAGTTTCAGTCTTAAGGCCGATACAAAAATCCTGACTAATCTCGATTCGGTTTTCTTCTCTGTAGACCTTAACCGTGGTGTCATTTTCAATGCCGACTCTCTTCCGCTCGGCACAGATATCTCGCGTCTTATCCCTGTGGTGACATTCACAAACACCATGTCTAAGGCACAGATAGTGGTCAGTGAAGATGGTAAGGAAGACCGGACTTTCAACTATCTTGAGAATGGCAATGACAGTATCGACTTCACAAAGAAGGTTGCCCTGAAAGTCACAGCCTACGACCAGCAGACCGAGTATACATACGATATAAAGGTAAACGTCCATAAGCAGTCTCCCGATTCCCTGATGTGGGATAAGATGGCTGTGGCTAAACTTCCCTATATCGACTCGGATCCCGTAAGCCAGCGCACTCTTCAATACAACGATGAAATCCTGACATATCTGGAAGGAGAGAATGGGCGTTATTACACCTACCATTGCGAGGATTTTAATGAGGGTTATACACATGGAGTTTCCTGGTTCCCCTCCTTTAATCCCGATTTGTCCACTCTCGTCGCTATCGAGAATGACCTCTACATGTTGGATAAAGAAGGTCACCTGTACACTACTTCAGGTGGCACGGGCTGGACTGATACCGGAGAGACCTGGGTTACCCTCATCGGGCCTTACATGAATTCCGTGCTCGGAGTCAAACAAACCGACGATGGTCTCATCCACTGCCATTATCCGGCCAACGACCTTATAAGCGATACGGAAGTAGAACCTGATTTCCCGCTTTCCGGAAGAAGCGAGCTGGTGCAGCTCTCCACCAAATGGGCTAAGGAGCCTACCGTGTTCTTTGTCGGCGGCGAATTGCCCGACATGACTTTCTCAGATGCCACCTGGGCGTTCGACGGCTCGGTATGGGCAAAGATAGATGATATCTCGGGCCCGGCAGTGAAAGCGCCCCTCCTTATCAACTATTTCAACAACCGTAAACTCTCCGATATTTTTCATCCCTACGACACAGAGGCCTGGCTCCTGATCGGGGGTGAAAAGGCTGACGGAACTTTCAATGATACTGTGTATTATTCATACGACAACGGTATCACTTGGCGTCCGGGATCATCGCTCATGCAGCTCCCTGACTATGTTCCTCTCCTTCAAGGGGCTCAAGGTTTGGTGATATCATCAGAACTGTCGGCCAATCTCAACGACTATTGGACCACCACACCCTCACAGAAAACAGGACGCTGGCTCACTCCCGCCTATACACTCGATGGATATGACATCTCATGGGAATGTCCCTATATCTACATAATCGGTGGCTATGGAGCCGACGGCAGACTGTCTACATCTATCTGGAGAGGTGTGCTCACCAAACTTGCTTTCACCCCCATATTCTGATGAAGGCGTTCCTCACCGCTCTTCTGCTCCTGACCTCTATTCTTCCGGCTCACTGCCAGGAAGATTACAGGTTTGACGCCGGAGGCGGACTTGGAATCACAGGTTATCTCGGCGATGCCAATACCTCCTCTCTCTGGTCATCCCCCTCATGGGACCTGGAACTTATGCTCCGCTACATAGCAAATCCCCGATGGGCTTTCAAATCGAATTTCTATGTGGGTGGACTGAGAGGGGATTCCTCCGGTATGACAAACGTGTTTCCGGATGATAAAACATATCGGTTCTCCACCACATTCTTTGAGCTGGGCGAATTGGCTGAATTCAATTTCTTCAGCTATGGCATGGGAGAATCTTACAGGAAACTGCAACGTATCTCCCCCTACATCACCGCCGGTATCGGTATCACCGCATGGCGTGCCGACGGACGTCTCGGAGCCGCACTCAATCTTCCGATCGGTGTAGGACTAAAATATAAACCATCCAGGCGACTCAACCTCGGGCTTGAGTTCCTTATGAAAAAAACTTTCACCGACCGTCTCGACGGCTCCGCTCTCGATGACCCTGTCGGCATAAAAAGTTCTTTCATGAAGAACACCGACTGGTATTCTACCCTCACTTTTACCGTGAGCTACGAATTCAGTAAACGTTGTGCCGTATGCAATTATAAAGACTGATCTATAATGGACCAACTTCAGAAAAAAATAGCATCTCTCGACAAGAACCACATTCCGGTTCATGTCGCCATGATCATGGACGGCAACGGTCGCTGGGCCAAACGACAGGGATTTGAACGTTCCGACGGTCACGCCGAAGGTGTCTCTACCGTGCATAGGGTCACCAAAATGTCTTCCGACCTCGGCATAAAGTATCTTACACTTTACGCTTTCTCTACAGAAAACTGGAACCGTCCTCAGGCTGAAGTGGAAACACTCATGTATCTCATTGGCTGGGCTATCGAAAGGGAGCTGCCGGAGCTGCTCGAAAACAACGTGCGGATTCATCTGCTCGGCGACATAGAACGTATTCCGGAGGAACCTCGTAAAAAGCTTTTCTATGCCCGTGATGCCACGGCCCATTGCACCGGTCTGCAACTCAACATGTGTCTCAGCTATTCATCACGCTGGGAAATCACAGAGGCTGCCCGTAAACTGGCCCGGCTCGCGCTCGAAGGGAATTTGAAGCCCGAGGAGATTACCGAACAGGACGTAGCCAACCATCTCACCACAGCCGGCATCCCTGATCCCGACCTTCTCATACGTACAGGTGGCGAGGAGAGAATCTCCAATTATCTCCTCTGGCAGATCGCCTACAGTGAGCTGTATTTCACACCCGTGCTGTGGCCTGACTTTTCAAACGAAGAATATGTGGACGCCATTATAGATTTCCAGAGCCGCGAGCGACGCTTCGGCAAAACAAGCGAGCAAGTCCAGAACAACGAATAACACTTTTTCAGAATGAATAATCTGTTCAAGGTTTCATTAATCTCAATGCTGATGGCCGGCGCTTCCTCCGCAGGATCTCTCGCACAGGAGATATCGGTTATCAACGACACTATTTATAATCCTGACATCATTTACTCCCCCATACCCCGCTCTTACGAGATCGCGGGAATCAATGTGGAGGGCATAAACCATGTCGACGATTATATCATTGTAGCTAATTCAGGTCTCTCTATAGGCGAAAGAGTCGATGTCCCCGGCGATGCCCTTACCAATGCCACCAAGCGTCTCTGGAGACAGGGCCTTTATTCCAAAGTCAATATCACCGCTGATAAAATCTATGGCGACAAGGTCTGGCTTACCATACATCTCAAGCAACAACCACGTATGTCGGAAATGAAGTTCAACGGTGCTAAAGGCGGTGAAAAGAAAGATCTCACCGAACGCCTCGGCATGATCCCCGGACAGCAGATTACTCCCAACATCGTGGCTCGTGCCACCCAGATAATCAAAGATTATTACGGCGCGAAAGGATTTAAGAATGCTGTCGTGAATATACGTCAGGTGCCTGACCTCTCAAAAGAGAATCAGGTGGTGCTCGATGTCAATATCGACCGTCATAACAAGGTTAAGGTTCATAAGATTTATATCGGTGGAAACGAGGTGCTCTCCGACCGCAAGGTGAAGAACGCCATGAAGAAAACCAATGAGAACGGTAACATTCTCAATCTTTTCAAACAGAAGAAGTTTGTTGATTCCGACTACGCTGACGATAAAAACCGTATCATCCAGAAATATAATGAGCTCGGCTATCGTGACGCCCGCATCGTGGCCGACAGTATAGTTAAATATGACGACAATACTGTCGACGTGTTTATCGATGTGGAGGAGGGTAAAAAATATTATATCAGCGACATCACATGGGTAGGTAATACCGTGTACCCCACCGAGACACTGAACGCTGTGCTCGGCATGTATCCAGGCGAGGTCTATAACCAGAAACTCCTTGAGAAACGCACACGCGAGGATGAAGATGCGGTCAGCAACCTTTATCTTGACAACGGTTATCTCTTCTTCCAGCTCGTGCCTATCGAGGAAAACATCGTGGGTGACAGCATCGCTCTTCAGATGAGAGTGTTCGAAGGCCCGCAAGCACGTATCAACAAGGTTGTCATCAACGGTAATGACCAGCTTTTCGAGAAGGTTATCCGCCGTGACCTGCGTATCCGTCCGGGCGACCTCTTCTCCAAGCGCGACCTTATGCAGTCGGCCCGTGAAATCGCGGCTTCGGGCCACTTCAACCCGGAGAATATGGATATCCAGCCACAGCCCGATGAGGCAAACGGGACTGTCGATATTGTTTTCGGACTGGAAAGTAAAGCCAACGATAAAGTGCAGCTCTCTTTCGGCTGGGGTCAGAGCGGTGTCACCGGTCAGGTGTCTCTCTCTTTCTCCAACTTCTCTATCAAGAACCTGTTTAATCCGGGTTCCTACCGTGGTATCATCCCGCGTGGCGACGGTCAGACTTTCTCCATTGCCGCACAGACCAATGCCAAGTACTATCAGAGCTATAGCATTTCTTTCTTTGATCCCTGGCTTGGCGGCAAGCGTCCTAACTCTCTGTCGGTAAGTCTCGATTACAGCCGTTCCACCGGTATCAACTCCAGCTTCTACAACAACCAGTACCTCACCAGCGGTCTCAACAGCCTTTACTATAATCCCTACGGGTATAATTACGGCTATAACAGCACTTATTATATTGAGAACGCCTACGACCCCAACAAGGTGCTCCAGATGGCAGGTGTAAGTGCCGGATTCGGTACACGTCTCACTTGGCCCGACGATTATTTCCAATTCCAGGCCATGCTTTCTTACCGTTGGTATTATCTTAAGAATTGGGAATACCTATATTATATGACCAACGGTGTCTCCAATTCTCTCTCTCTTGGTCTGTCGCTCTCACGCACAAGTATCGACCAGCCTATCTATCCGCGCCGTGGCTCGCAGTTCTCTATCAATGTCACTCTCACTCCACCGGCAAGCCTCTTCTCAAAAAATAAAAACTGGAAAGAGCTTGCACGTCTGGCACAGCGTACCAACTCCGACACCGAGAGCTGGGACAAAGCTACACGTGAACTCTACAAATGGATCGAGTATTGGAAAGTCAGCTACAAGAGCAAAACCTACACTCCACTCACCGATCCTGAAGGACAATGGACTCTCGTGATGATGACACGTGCCGATTTCGCTCTTCTCGGCTCTTGGAACAAGTATTTCAAGACACCTTTCGAGACATTCTATTTCGGCGGTGACGGCATGTCGGGTAGCTACACTTACGCTACCGAGACAATTGCCATGCGTGGTTACGAGAACGGCCAGTTCACTCCCTGGGGTTATGAGGGTTATGCCTACGGACGTTTCGGCATGGAGCTCCACTTCCCCTTCATGCTTCAGCCTTCCACCACAATCTACGCACTTGCCTTCGCAGAAGCCGGCAACTGCTGGACTTCTGTAAAGGAGTTCTCTCCTTTCAATCTCAAGAGAAGTGCCGGTGTCGGTGTGCGTCTCTACCTCTCTATGCTGGGCTTCCTCGGCATCGACTGGGGCTACGGCTTCGACAAGGTGTGGGGGCGTCGCGGCGGCAGCCAGCTTCACTTCGTGCTCGGTCAGGAATTCTGATGCAAATTGCTTAATCTGAACTCTTGCAGAGTATCATTCGTTTAAACTTTAGTGCATCTTTTGTGTCAATAAGTAAAAACAAAACCGAATGAATATGAAAAAGATCATACTCACACTTTTCATCACCCTCTGTGGGGCCGGAGTGATTTCAGCGCAGAAATTCGCCCTCGTGGATATGGATTATATCCTTCGTAACGTCCCGGCATACGAAATGGCTAACGAACAGCTCAGTCAGGTGTCTCAGCGTTGGGAAAAGGAGGTCAATCAGCTTTCTCAGGAAGCTGAGACCATGTATAAGAACTACCAGAGTGAAATGGTATTCCTTACCGACGACCAGAAAAAGAAACGCGAGGAGGCAATCGTGGCCAAGGAGAAAGAGGTCACCGAACTACGTTATAAATATTTCGGGCCTGAAGGCGAACTTTACAAAAAGCGTCAGTCTCTCATGAAGCCTATTCAGGAAGATGTCTATAACGCAGTGAAAGCCGTGGCTGAAGAAAAGGGATATCAGACTATTTTCGACCGTGCCTCCTCACAGAGCATTGTCTTCGCCTCTCCCCGTATTGATGTCAGCAATGAAGTGCTTGCAAAATTGGGTTATTCCAAATAATTTCAGTAACTTTGCACTAATTAAATAAATCACGCAAATAAATCAAACAACTCTAAAAAGTAATGTTTAAGAAAATCTTGTTGGTGGCAGCCCTTATCATACCTATGCTCGCCTCCGCCCAGACCCTTAAAATTGGTCTCGTTGACATTAATGAACTTGTTGAAAAGATGCCCGACACCGCCGCTGCTCAGAAACAGGTGGACGAGACCGGAAAGAAATATCAGGAGGAATTCAACAAGCTTCAGGAGGAAATGCAGCGCAGAGTCGATGACTTCCAGAATATGAAGCAAGACGAACTTCCTGCTATCCGCGAGCGTAAGGCCCGTGAGCTTCAAGACTATCAGCAGAAACTTGACCAGTTCAGCCAAAACGCCATGCAGGATCTCCAGAAAATGAATCAGGATCTCATGGCTCCCGTAATTCAGAAAGTGCGTACAGCTATCGAATCTGTCGGCAAAGAGAACGGTTTCTCCCTGATTCAGGATATCAACTCACAATATTTCTATGACGCACCGGTAGTCAATATCACTTCCGACGTAAAAGCTAAACTTGGTATTCAGTAATTCGCTGACTGATTACAAATCTTAATCGCAGTTTTTTCAATCATCATAAAAGCGGGGCCATGGTCCCGCTTTTTTCCAATAATATCATTTATGAAAATCGGTGTCTTCGATTCGGGCTACGGAGGCCTCACTATTCTTAAGGAGATTCGTTCTCGTCTCCCTTATTATGACTATGTTTATCTCGGCGATAACGCCAGAGCGCCTTACGGCTCCCGTTCATTCGACATAGTCTACGACTTTACCCTTCAGGCGGTAAACGCTCTTTTTGCCATGGATTGTCAATTGGTTATCATAGCCTGCAACACGGCCTCGGCAAAGGCTTTGCGCACCATCCAGCAGATCAACCTTCCTAATATCGATCCATCGCGCCGTGTGTTGGGCGTGATACGACCTACCATAGAAATAATACCTAAGCTCACACGCTCGGGCCATGTAGGACTTCTGGCTACCAAAGGCACCGTTGCAAGCCATTCCTATGCCATGGAACTCGAAAAGACTGCCCCCGACATGACCATCACAGAAATGGCCTGCCCCATGTGGGTGCCACTCGTGGAATGTAATGAGGCTCAATCCGAAGGTGCAGATTATTTTGTAAAAAAATATATCACCCAGCTCCTTAAAGAAGATCCCAAGATCGACACAATCGTGTTAGGTTGCACCCACTACCCTATCCTCCTTCCGAAAATACTCAAATATACTCCCGATAATATCCGTGTGCTCGCACAGGGTGCACGTGTGGCAGAGAGTTTTGAAGATTATCTTCTCCGTCACCCAGAAATTGAAGACAAGATCACTTGCAACAGCTCGATAGAATATCTTACCACGGAAAATCCGGAAAAATTCAATACGCTGGCCTCTCTCTTTCTTGAGGAGCCTATCAAATCACGACGCATAACTCTCCCTTACAGAAAATCATGAGTCTCGAAGAAATTTCTACCCTACCGGCAGCTGAGGCTCTCCCGGCGCTGGATGCTTACATCACCTTGCATCCTGACGACGAGGAGGCCTATACGCTCCGTGGTTTACGGCATTGGGCGTTCGGCCACCGGGCTAAAGCTATCAATGACTACCTGAAAGCTATCTCTATCAACCCGGAAAGCAAAGCTGTGCGCGCCCTTGAAAACGCTCAGGCCATTCTTGACTTCTATAATAAAGATCTCCTGAATCCTTGAGTGTCCCGAATATCAATGTACTTCCTGAATTTTAATGTATTCTCTGACTATCAATGAGTTTCTGAACATTAATGTGTTTCCCAAGGGAACGGCATACGTGTCGGAGCATCGGAAGCCATAGCCCCACAAAGCATTATGGGACGTTCCTGAGCCCAACCTCTGCTTTGATTGCGTACATAAAGTTTGCACAGCCCCCTTAGCCCGGCGGTCATTCTTTGCACCTCATTCAAAAGATCGGTCATGTTCTCCACTCTGTCGATGACAAATTCTACGATAGTGCGTGCTCCCATTGTAAGACGTGCGAAAATACGGTCTCCTTTATTAATCTTCTTGTTCATCTTATTCATATCCTTATTTACCCTATCAATATTTCTCTCCTTATCCATCTTCTCCATCTGTATTTCCTTATTCATTCTATCCATATTTACCTCCTTTTTATCCCTCTATTGATTTTATCTTTATCCCACTATTGTTTTTATCCCTTTTTGATTTTATCCATTTTCCACCCTCTTTTCATCAGTTATCTGAATTACAATGCAAAATTAGTTGCCAGCTCTGCCAAAACTTTGCAGTAATATGTTAAAGAATGATTAAAAGCTCAGAATAATATAAATTATATCTATCTTTGCACATCAAAACTGAGAAAGAGGGTTCTTAACCACTGAAATCGGTAAAATACTCTCCGGATCTGTTGAGACAAATTGCATAGAGTTGCAGGAATGGTGGAATGGTAGACACGAAGGACTTAAAATCCTTTGGCCTTTACCGGCTGTGTGGGTTCGAGTCCCACTTCCTGTACCTTAAGTAAGGTTGACAATCCACGATTGCCAACCTTTTCTTAATATTATACCTCTCCTTAATATACCTCTCTTTTTAATATACTCTCCTTCTTAATATACTCTCCTTCTTAATATACTCTCTTTCTTAATATACCTCTCTTTCTTATATTGTAAACATGAGTTCTCCCTCCCGGTCGCTTATCGAACAGCGACGTCTGCTCCAAATTGAATATGATGCCGAAAAAGCCGCTTTTTCCCAAATAAGCGGAAGGATAGGTTTTACACGCCTTGCCGAACGTGGTAATGCATGGCTACGTATCAAAACCGGACGTACATACTATAATTCCCTCAATCAAAGAGTGCTCGAAATTTTTCGGTCTGAAAACTCCGATGTCGACCATAATTTTGAATTCGGCCGACCCGTGGCCTTCTTTAAGCTCTCCAATGAATCGGATGATCATCCGGTGTTTCCTTTCACCGGGACCGTCAGCTATGTTGACGGTGACCGCATGGTCGTAGCCATACCCGAATCAGCCAATCCTCTCCAACTTTCAGAGGCTCCTATTGCCGGAGTTATGCTCTCCTTTGACGAGACCACATACCGCACTATGTTCGAGGCAATCGACTATACACTCAAAGCCAAAGGCCGACTCGGACAACTCCGCGATCTTTTCTATTCCCGACGGAAAGCCGGAGAACTCTCTTTCGCACCTCTACGTTTTCCCTATCTCAACAAGACTCAGGAAGAAGCAGTAAATAAAGTGCTTTATGCAAAGGATGTGGCGATCGTACACGGGCCTCCTGGCACCGGAAAGACCACTACCCTGGTGGAAGCTATCAATGAGACGCTACGCCGCGAAAGCCAGGTGCTCGTGTGCGCTCAAAGCAATATGGCGGTTGACTGGATATGTGAGAAACTTGTTGACCGTGGCATTCATGTACTCAGGCTCGGAAACCCCTCGCGTGTAAACGATAAGATGCTGGGATTTACCTACGAACGTAGATTTGAAGCCCACCCTGATTATCCTACCCTCTGGAGCATCCGCAAGACCATACGCGAATTACAGGGCAACCGACGAAACCGTACCGATCAATGGCATCAGAAGATGGACCGACTGCGTAGCCGTGCCACGGAACTTGAGATCCGTATAAATCATGATCTATTCAATTCAGCCCATGTCATAGCCTCAACCCTTGTCGGAAGTGCCAACCGTCTGTTGGATGGAATGAAATTCTCAACTCTTTTCATTGATGAGGCTGCACAGGCTCTCGAAGCTGCATGTTGGATTCCTATAAGGCGTGCCGGTCGGGTTATTCTGGCCGGTGATCATTGTCAGCTCCCCCCTACGGTTAAGTCATTTGAAGCAATGAAAGGGGGGCTGGGAAAGTCGCTGATGGAGCGTCTGGTGGAAAATCATCCCGAAGCCGTGACACTCCTTACGATGCAATACCGTATGAATGACGAGATCATGCGTTTCTCGAGTGACTGGTTTTATTCCGGTTCAATGACGGCAGCCCCTGAGGTACGCTACCGTGGCATCCTTGATTACGACACCCCTATAGAATGGATCGACACAGCACAAGCCGCTATCTCAGAGCCGGGTATAGAGCAGGATGAGCCGGACATCACATTCCGTGAAAGTATCGTAGGCGAAAGTCACGGGCGCATAAATCGTGACGAAGCCCTCTTCTCTTTGTTGACTCTACAGAAATATATCGAAAAAATTGGGAAAGAACGCTTTCTTGACGAACGTATAGATGTGGGGCTCATTTCACCATACCGCGCACAGGTGCAATATCTTCGTCATCTGATCAAGCGTACTCCTTTCTTCAAACCTTTCCGACACCTGATTTCCGTGAATACAGTTGACGGTTTTCAGGGACAGGAACGTGATGTTATAGTGATTTCTCTTGTACGAAGCAACGACGATGGCAACATCGGGTTTCTCCGCGATCTACGCCGAATGAATGTGGCTATGACCCGTGCGCGCATGAAACTGATAATTATCGGTGATGTCGCCACCCTTACACGTCATCCCTTTTACCGTCGCCTTCACGCATCTTTGAATCCCAACCGATAAATAATCAGCTGCGATTCTCAATCAATAACCATTTAGCTTAGGATCCCAACCAATAACCATTCAAGTTATATGTCTATTTCCTCTTCAATTATTATAGCCGATAACCAAGCCATAACCAATGCCGGAATAAGGGTATTTATCCAAAAGACTTTAAATATCCACCAATGTGAGGAAGCTCATACAAAAAAAGAACTTATCTCACACCTTGCCACTCACCCCGATGCTATAGCAGTGTTGGACTATACGAATTTCGACTTCAAGGGCATTGAGGACTTTCTGATTATACATAATCGCTTCCACAATGTCTGTTGGCTGTTGTTTTCTTCTGTATTGAGTGAGCAGTTTATCCGACGGGCAGCCGCTGAAGACAATATCGGTATCCTTTTCAAGGAATCCCCTGAAGAGGAAATACGGAATGCTTTGCTCTCCACCGCCGATGGCGACCGTTACCTCTGCAAACAGGTACAGGCGCTCCTGACCACAGCGCAAGAGAAAAATGAGCTGACAAACACATTGACACCTACCGAAATTGAAATCCTCAAGCTTATAGCCCAAGGCAACAGTGTGAAGGAAATCGCAGCAAAACGCGTGTCAAGCACCCATACGATCACCACTCACAAGAAAAATATCTTTATGAAATTGGGGGTCAACAATGTCTACGAAGCCACCAAATATGCTCTCCGCGCCGGTCTCCTCGAACTAATGGAATACTATATCTGATTGCAGCTTAGCGATATTAATAAATCTAAAGCAGAGAATCCGCCTGATTATAATCCCATCTCCTCCAATATAACTTTACCAAAAATATACCACATTTATATCCGATCTACCATCCTCACATCAAATATACCACATTTGTGGTATTTACAGTTTAATAAAACCGTTGTAATTTTGCACTGTCGTTAATGAAGAAACGACATAGGAACCGATAATTATTAAAAAGAAATAAGAACTCCAGGCAGGAGGATAAAGTCTGCATTCATCTGTTATGGCTAAAATTTATAACAGTCTCACCGAATTAATCGGCAACACTCCCCTTCTCGAAGTGAAAAATATTGAAAAAGCCGAAGACCTCAAAGCTAAACTAATTGTCAAACTCGAATATTTTAATCCCGGTGGCAGTGTAAAAGACCGTATCGCTCTCGCCATGATTGAGGATGCCGAGAATAAAGGTCTGCTCAAACCAGGTGGAGTGATTATTGAACCCACAAGCGGCAACACCGGTATCGGTCTGGCTTGGGTAGCATCGGTAAAAGGCTACAAACTGATTCTGACCATGCCTGAGACGATGAGTGTGGAACGTAAGAACCTCCTTAAAGCTCTCGGCGCAACTCTCGTGCTAACCGCAGGTAGCGAAGGTATGAAGGGTGCCATAAAGAAAGCTCAGGAATTGCAGGCTGAGACCCCGGGCTCTATTATTCTTCAGCAGTTTGATAATCCCGCCAATCCTGCTATGCACCGTCGCACCACCGGTGAGGAAATCTGGAAAGATACCGATGGAGAAGTCGATATTTTCATCGCCGGTGTCGGCACGGGCGGCACTTTGAGCGGCACAGCCGAAACTCTCAAGAAATATAAACCCACTGTAAAGGCTATCGCGGTTGAGCCGGCCAGCTCACCGGTATTATCGGGTGGCAAACCCGGTCCTCACAAGATCCAGGGTATAGGTGCCGGATTTGTACCCGGAAATTACCATGGAGATGTGGTTGACGAAGTATTGACAATCAGCGATAACGAAGCCATAAAAGCTTCCCGTCTGCTTGCCGATAAGGAGGGTCTGATCGTGGGTATCTCTTCAGGCGCATCTTTAGCTGCGGCAATAAAGGAAGCTAAAAAAGAGGAAAACGCAGGGAAAACTATCGTAGCACTTCTCCCTGACACCGGCGAACGTTATCTCTCTACCGTGTTATATGCATTCGAGGATTATCCAATAGAATGATGATTCAATAGAATGATTATATCGTTAAAACTCTCTGGTCAGCTCAATGAGTCAGACCCGGGAGTTTTCCTTTTTTAAATTAGTTTCCGTCTGTTGTCGACTTCAAAAAAAACATTAAAATTAGAGCATTTTTTGTATATTTGCCGTTTTTGGGGTAATTTTGCATTTCTTTTGAAACCCATACATTAAAAAGTCATATACACATGCTCACAATCGCAATCCAGAATAAGGGTCGTCTTAATGAAGATACGGTAGCCCTTTTGGCTGACGCCGGCATAACCGCCTCCGCAAGCCATCGCAAGTTAATATCTGATGCAAAAGGATTTCCCCTGCATGTGCTCTATCTGCGCGACGATGATATTCCTCAGGCTGTGGCAATGGGTGTCGCTGACATCGGTATTGTGGGCCTCAACGAGGTGCTTGAAAAAGAACAGGATGTGGATATCCTTATGAAACTCGGCTTCGGTGCCTGCCGCCTTTCACTCGCCGTGCCCAATGCTGTGGATTATCCGGGCATAAGCTGGTTTGAAGGCAAGCGCGTGGCTACTTCTTACCCTGTTATCCTCCGCAACTATTTCTCTGAAAACGGCATCCATGCTTTCGTTCATGAAATAGCCGGTTCGGTTGAGGTTGCCCCCGCCGTCGGTATGGCAGATGCTATTTTTGATATCGTCTCTTCCGGAGGCACTCTGATTCAGAACGGTCTAAAGGAGGAGGAGACCGTGATACGCTCCGAAGCTGTTCTTATAGGCAATCCTCATATTGACGAAGATAAAAAGAAAGAGATCGACAAGCTGATGTTCCGGTTCAGCTCCATTATCGAGAGCCGTGGCATGAAATATGTTCTCATGAACCTTCCTAAGGAGAAGGTGCAGGAGGCAGTGGCAATATTGCCGGGAATGAAAAGTCCGACTGTGCTACCCCTCGCCGATGACTCCTGGGTGTCGTTACATGTGGTGATCCATGAGGATGCTCTATGGGAGAAAATCGAACAGCTCAAAGGAATCGGTGCTACCGATATCCTCGTGCTCGCTCTTGAAAACGTGATCCGTTGATTCACACAACATCTTCTTTCATCTCAATCATAATCCTATCTCACCTCAACTTTTCATGCAAATCATAGATAATCCCTCACGTGGCGAATGGCAGAAGCTATGTGAACGTAACATACCCTCCGATGCCGATATCGAACGCGCTGTGGAAGAAATCATAGCAAACGTGCGCACTAATGGAGATAAGGCTTTGTTTGACTATGCTGCACGCTTCGATGGTTTCCACGGAGATTCGCTGTTGCTTTCTGATGAGGAAATTAAGGCAGCCTCCGCAAAGGTGACTCCCACTGTGGCCGACGCAATCCGAAAAGCGGCAGCCAATATCGAGAAATTCCACCGTGCTCAGCTTCCGCAGCCGGTAGAGGTGGCCACTACCCCGGGCGTGACATGTATCCAACGGGCAGTACCTATCTCCAAGGTGGGTCTATATATCCCCGGTGGTCGCGCACCTTTGTTCTCTACGGTGCTCATGCTGGCGATCCCCGCAAAAATAGCAGGTTGTCATGAAGTGGTTTTATGCACTCCTGAAAACGGTGAACATGGCATCGCTCCTGAAATTCTGTTCGCAGCCGAATTATGCGGTATTCATAAAGTGGCACGAATCGGAGGCGCCCAGGCTATTGCAGCTATGGCGTTCGGCACAGAAAGCATCCCTGCGGTACATAAGATTTTTGGTCCCGGCAATCGGTTTGTCACAAAAGCAAAACAGATTGTAAGTCGCTTCACTGCTATCGACATGCCCGCGGGCCCGTCGGAAGTAATGGTGCTCGCCGACAGCACGGCAAATCCCTCTTTCGTAGCCGCCGATATGCTTTCTCAGGCTGAACATGGCCCTGACAGTCAAGCTATCGCCCTCTGCACCTCCTCCGATATGGCACAGGAAATTGCCCGTGAAGTGCAACGTCTTGCCGATAAGCTTCCACGACGTGACTCAATCGAAGGTTCTCTATCCCACAGTCGTATTATTATATTACCCGAAGCTTCGGATATAGTGGATTTTGCCAATGAATATGCCCCTGAGCATCTAATCATCTCAATGGCCAATCCATGGCATGTTGCATCCTCAGTCACAGCCGCCGGTAGTGTCTTCATCGGCAACTATTCACCGGAAAGTGCAGGCGACTACGCTTCAGGCACCAATCATACTCTTCCCACCTCTGCCTGGGCACGCTCTTTCAGCGGTGTGAACATCGACAGCTTCATGCATAAGATCACCTATCAGGAACTCACTCCCGAAGGAATACGGAATCTTGCGGATGTCATCACCACTATGGCTCATGCCGAAGGCCTTGACGCACATGCTTTGGCTGTAGATATACGCCTTTCTCACCTTCAGAATAATTAATCGTAAGTTCATCCATAAACCGGTTTCCTTTGAAAGATCCCTGCAAATTTATACGTAAAAACATACTCGCCCTCGAACCCTATTCAACTGCCCGCGATGAGTTCAAGGGGGGCGATATTTCAGTGTGGCTTGATGCCAACGAATCTCCTTATACAAACGGTGTGAACCGTTATCCCGATCCTCACCAGAAGTTGCTCAAGACCCGTATCTCTCAACTAATGGGCACTCCCACCGAATCAATATTCGTGGGTGGCGCCGGGAGCGACGAAGCCATCGACCTCACTTACCGTATTTTCTGTGAACCTCGCAAAGATAACGCGATAGCTTTCACTCCGAGCTACGGAGTCTACAAAGTAGCAGCGGAAATAAATGATATCGAGCTGCGTGAAGTGCTGCTTAATGAGGATTTCTCTCTTCCCGTCGACCGTCTGCTTGAAGCCGCCGACGAGAATACAAAATTGATATGGATCTGTTCTCCCAATAATCCTACGGGTAACGCATTTCCCAAAACCGACATTCTCACTCTTGCCGACAATTTCAACGGAATGGTGGTGGTGGATGAGGCATACGTGGATTTCTCTGAGAAAGGAAGCGTTCTCCAAGATATAACCGATCATCCGAATATCATCGTTCTCCGCACTTTCTCCAAGGCATGGGGCATGGCAGGTATGAGAGCAGGAATGGCTTTCGCCGTCCCTGAAATTATTACCTTTTACGACCGTGTTAAGTATCCTTATAATATGAGCAGCCTCATTCAGGAGGAACTCATACGCCGTATTGACCAAGGCACGGGAAATCATATCCCCGAAATCAAGGAGGAGGCTCTAAGGATCACCAAGGCCCTTGCTGACGCTGAATGTGTGGAACATGTGTTTCCTACTGATGCCAATTTTGTTCTCGTGAAGGTAAAGGATGCCGACGCTCTCTATTCCTATCTCATTTCTCAAGGTGCGATTGTGCGCAACCGTTCACGTATGCCTTTATGCTCAGGCACGTTGCGTGTTACCGTCGGCACACCGGAGGAAAACAGTAAGGTTATTGACCTCATAACCAATTACGGAAGATAATGCTAATATTAATGTTCAGATGAAAGCTATTTTTATCGACCGCGACGGCACAATTATACGCGAGCCGGAAGACGAACAGATAGATTCTCTCGAAAAACTTGAATTCGTCCCGGGTGTGATCTCCGCTCTCCGTTCCCTTGTAGGTAAAGGTTTCGAACTGGTGATGGTATCCAATCAGGATGGCCTCGGCACTGACTCTTTCCCGGAAGAAACTTTCCATACCGCCCATAATAAGATGCTGGCCACTCTTGCCGGTGAGGGTGTGGAATTTGACGACCAGCTTATCGATTGCAGTTTCCCTGAAGATAATCTTCCCACACGCAAACCCGGTCTGGGTATGCTCACCGAATACCTGAACGGTGACTACAATCTTGCAGAGTCTTTCGTAATCGGAGACCGACTCACCGACATGCAACTCGCCGTCAATCTCGGAGCTAAAGGCATCATGCTTGCAGATGTGGATAAGGACCACACGCCCGGGGGGTGTGTTCTCGCTACAACCGACTGGCATGAGATAGCCCGATTCATACTCTCTCAAGGTCGTTCAGCCGTAATCGACAGAAATACTTCCGAAACGAAAATACACGTGTCCGTAGATCTTGATGGTAACGGTAAATCGGAAATAGACACCGGTCTCAAGTTTTTCGACCACATGCTTTGGCAGATTCCGCACCATGCCGGTATATCTCTTGATATTAAATGTAAAGGAGATCTTGAAGTCGACGAACATCACACCATGGAAGATGTGGCGATTGCTCTTGGCGAAGCACTTCTAAAGGCTCTCGGGGATAAACGCGGCATAGAGCGCTATGGATTCGTACTCCCTATGGACGAGAGCCGGGCAATGGTGCTTATAGATCTCGGCGGCAGAATAGAATTTCAGTGGGATGTCACCTTCACTCGCGAATACGTGGGCGACACACCTACCGAAATGTTCAAACATTTCTTCCAGAGTCTTTGCTGCGCAATGAAATGCAATCTGCATATTGAGGCCAAGGGAGAAAACAACCATCATATTATAGAGGGTGTGTTCAAAGCTTTCGCCCGTGCTTTACGCATGGCCGTACGCCGCGACCCTTTCAGCTATGAACTTCCCTCAAGCAAAGGTATATTATGATAGCAGTTATAGATTACAATATGGGCAATATCCGCTCTTTGGGTAATGCTCTTCAGCGTCTGGGTGCCGACTGGACACTCACGGCCGATCATGAGATTATACGTAAGGCTTCCCACGTCATACTGCCCGGGGTAGGAAATGCCGCGGAGGCTATGGAAAATCTCCGCCGTCTGGGTCTTCCGGAAGTGATATGGAAACTCCGTCACCCGGTTTTAGGTATATGTGTCGGTATGCAGGTCATGTGCCGTCATTCTGAAGAGGGGGATGCTGAATGTATGGGTATATTCGATGCAAAAGTGCGTCGATTCCGCGAGGAGCCGGGTATAAAGGTGCCCCACATGGGTTGGAGCCGTATTTCTAATCTCGAAAGCAAACTGTTTAAGGATGTGCCTCGTGGATCGTACGTATATTTCGTCCACAGCTACTATGCACCTCTTTGTCCTGACACGATTGCCACTGCACGCCATCCCGAAATGTTCTCCGCAGCCTTGAAATATGAGAATTATTACGGATGCCAGTTCCATCCCGAGAAAAGTGGCGATGTCGGTGAAAAAATACTCGCCAATTTCCTCGCGTTGTAATTCAATGGAAGCCAAAAAATAATATTTATTCTGATTTATGATTGAGATAATACCGGCAATAGATATAATCGAGGGCAAGTGTGTACGTCTTTCACAAGGTGACTATCAGCAGAAGACGGTGTATGACGTGTCGCCTGTAGAGATGGCCCGTATGTATGCCGATACGGGAGTGAGACGTCTTCATCTTGTTGATCTTGATGGTGCCAAGGCCTCCCGGCCATGCAATCTTGACGCCCTTCGCGAGATTGCTGCCCTCAATCTGCTTGACATAGAATGGGGAGGAGGCATCAAAAGCCCTGAACATCTCGAAGCTGTTTTTGAAGCCGGAGCCGGACACGCCATAATCGGTAGTCTGGCTGTGAAGAACCCCGAACTGATGGAAAAATGGCTTGAAGAATATGGAGGCGACAAAATAATTCTCGGTGCCGACCTGCGTGACGGGAAAGTGTCGGTGAGCGGTTGGCTCGAAGACTCTGAAATGACAATAGACGCTATTATAAACCGGTTTCTCCCCCACGGTCTCAAGGAAGTGATTGTCACCGACATCTCGAAAGACGGCATGCTGAAGGGGCCTAACACGGATTTGTATGTCGATCTGGCCCGTCGTTTTCCCGAACTTATCTTCACGGTGTCGGGAGGAATATCATCCATGGAGGATATAGACCTTCTTGATAACCTCGGTCTCCCCCGTGTCATAGTGGGTAAAGCTATCTACGAAAACCGCATACCTCTATCTCTTATTAAATCACGCCTCTCTAAACAATAATAAAATGCCGGCAAAAAGAATAATTCCCTGTCTGGATGTAAAAAACGGACGTACCGTGAAAGGTATCAATTTTGAAGGCCTTGCCGATGTAGGCGATCCGGTTGAACTTGGTGCCCGATATGCAAAAGAGGGAGCGGATGAGCTTGTTTATCTTGACATCAGCGCCTCCAAAGAGGAGCGTTCTACTTTCACTGACCTTGTGAGACGAATAGCAGAACGTATAAATATTCCTTTCACTGTAGGTGGAGGAATTGCCTCCATTGAAGATGCCGCACGTCTCCTTGAAGCCGGAGCGGATAAAATCACTGTCAATAGTGCTGCCGTGGCAAACCCCGATCTGATTACGGAAATCGCCTCGCGCTACGGACGACAGTTTGTGGTGGTGGCTATTGACGCTAAAAAAGTTGACGGCACCTGGCGTGTGACCACCCATGGAGGCTCACGCCTTACCGACCGGGAGCTCTTCTCCTGGGCCAAAGAGGTGGAGCAGCGTGGCGCCGGTGAAATCATGTTTACCTCAATGGATCATGACGGCACACGCAACGGTTATCCATGTGACACGTTTGCCCGTCTTTGCACGGAACTGGCTATACCTGTAATTGCCTCAGGAGGTGCCGGAAGTGCCGAAGATATAGCGGAGGTGCTTACAGAAGGCTGTGCGGACGCCGCCTTGGCCGCCAGTATTTTTCATTACGGAGATACAACCGTAAATTCCCTTAAGCAAAGCCTGTCTGATAAAGGGATTGAAGTAAGACTATAGATTGAAGTAAGACTATAATAGGTTTGCGTAACCACACATCAAATTAAAACAATAAAGCTATGGGTGAACCAATCAATAAACCTGCTCTGACTTTCGATGATTTTCATCTTGAAAAATGTGCCGACGGTCTCATGCCGGCCATAATTCAGGATGCCGTTTCGCTAAAAGTACTGATGTTAGGCTACATGAACCGTGAGGCTTTTGAAAAGACACTCTCAACCGGACGTGTCACTTTCTTCAGCCGTACACGTAACGAACTATGGACCAAAGGTGAAACTTCAGGGAACTTTTTAAACGTAGTGGAGATGTATCTTGACTGTGACGGCGACACTCTCCTGATCAAAGCCAATCCTGTCGGTCCCACCTGTCATCGTGGCACTGAAGCCTGTTTCGATACACCGGCACAAGAGGGTTTCATACGCAAACTGTCGGCTCTGATTCAAGGTCGTCACCGGGAGATGCCTGAAAATTCCTACACCACCCGTCTTTTCATAAAAGGTGTAAAAAAAATAGCACAGAAAGTTGGCGAGGAAGCCGTTGAATCAGCCATAGAGGCTGTCGACGGCAATAGGGCTCGATTCATATATGAAGCATCAGATCTGCTCTATCACTATCTTGTGCTCCTTGAACAGATGGGCGTTGACATCAATGACATTGAAAGCGAACTGCTTTTCCGCCACTCCTGATACTAAATAAATTTCAAGACAATCAAGGTTATATTGTCCCAACCACCTCCTTGAAGCGCCGACCGGAAAAGTGACTCGGCTGAGTCAAATTCCGATTGTAAGGTATCCTCTGAAACCATTCCGCTCAAACCGTCGGAACATACTAAAAAACAATCTTCAGGAATAACTCGCGTAATCTTCACGTCTATAAATGCACCGGGGATTCCGAGACAATTGTAGATTCTTGAAGAGAGAGCACCTGAATCAGAAGTCTGCACCATTTTGGAGTGGTCTACGGTAAGTTGTCTGACCGAGTCGTGACGTCGCCGGTAAGTGCGGGAATCTCCGGCGTTCAATATGAGGGCAGTCTCACCATATATCAGAATCCCTGTGAGTGTGGTACACATCCTTACTCCACGGGATTCTTTTATTATATCCTCGTTTATTTTACGAAACCATTGTTTAACAGCCTGTACAAGTGAATTGTCGTCAAGACCTTCGGAGAGCGAGTCGGTAAACTCCTTGAAAGACCGACAAGCCATCTCCGAAGCCACTTCTCCGTTGGCATGTCCCCCGAGCCCGTCGCACACGATGGCGGCAAACTTAAAATCCCCCTCGGGAATCTCGAAGGAAAAGGAATCGGAATCATCACGCACGGTCTGCTGCATCACAAGAGCCATATCCTCATTCTTCTTACGATGCAATCCAATGTCGCTTATAACTTCGTAAACAAGTTTCATAAGGCTTTGAAGTCATAAAAATTAGCAATCCTTACGATATCCCCTTTCCGGAATGGTAGCGGATGGATGCACCATTTACCGTTAACGGCAGTGCCGTTTCTTGAACCTACATCTGTAATGACCCAATGGTCATCCATCTTCTTCAACATGGCGTGACTTGCCGAGATAAATTGCAAGCCGGAAAGCTGCGAGAAATAGGGACCGTTTACTCGTCCGATCAACGCTCCGTCAATAAGTTCCAATGTAACGTTCTGTGCCTCACATACCAATTTGGTAGGCGCCTCTTCAGTTTCTATTTCCGGACCATTACCCTGAATTTGGGCAAGAATTTGGGCATCCACAAGTGGTTTGCCACATTTGCCACATCTTTTTCCTTCCCCTTTACCGGGAATCCGGCAGTCGGGGCATATATACAGCTTGACTCCGCATTGATCACAATACAGGGAATCGTCTTCTATCTCACATTTACACTTATAGCACTTCATACCTCTTTAATCAACATATCGTCATACTTAAGCACGAACAACTCAGCACGGTTGAAACCCTCTTTCTTCATATATTTACGAAGACGGGCACCCTGATTAATTTTTACCCTGTTGAAATATTTGACCGCCTCGGCTGCATTACCGAAATTTGCACCCTTATTATAAACGAGAGTCTTAAAGTATCTCCTCATCTCATAATCGGCATCCTCATCGAGACGCATATTGTTCTTTTTCACGATATTGAGGAATATAGTGGCAAGATCATCCTCATTGTAATCCTCAAAACGGATTACGCGCGTGAAACGTCTCTCCAATCCGGAATTGAGATTAATCCATTGCTGCATCTCACGCGGGTAGCCTGCCGCTATGCACACCATTTTGCCTTTATAGTCGTTGAGCAGTGTCAGAAGTTCAGGCATGCAGTCATTCGCTCCGAAGCCACCGTCGTTAAGCCCGTAAGCCTCGTCTATGAATAACACTCCTCCAAGTCCGCGCTGCACTGTCTGCCGCGTCTTTAAGGCCGTCTGCCCTACATAGCCCATTACCATATCCGCAGGCTTAACTTCCAGAAGTTTATTTGAAGGCAAAAGCCCGAGGGAATAGAATATGTCACCCATGATGCGTGCCACCGTAGTCTTGCCTGTACCCGGATTTCCCAAGAAAAGATAATGGTCGAGCGGTATGTTCGGTTTGCGTCCTTCAGCGGCGGCTCTTTCCTGCTCCACCGTAATCGCATCGGCCAGATCCCTCACCACTTTCTTCACGGATTCCAGACCCACAAGTTGGTCGAGCTGACGCATACATTCATTCACATCCACCTTACGCGGTGCCTCGTAGGGAATATCCTCAGCCTCGATGGTCAAGAGAGCCTCTTTGCTCAGGCCGCTAAGTATTTTACCTCTCAAACGCTTAGACTGTCGTGCACGTGTCTTGTCGAAGAGTTTTATGGCAGTCCTTGCATTGCCGAAGTTTTTATCCTTCATCGTCACCATCTCTTCAAATTTCTTCTCCAGAAGGGCCTTGGCATCGTCAGTAAGCTTAAATTTCCTCTTCTCGGCATGGCGGATAAAAATCTCACATAACTGAGCAGGTGTATAATCATCAATATGGATCCGATGAGAGAAACGACTCGCAAGACCGGGATTGGCATTGGCAATAAACTCGTCAATCTCTGTCTTATAACCTGCAATCACGGTAATGAACTTACCTCCGTCGTTTTCCATGCGTGTCATGAGTGCTTCAACAGCTGCCACTCCGTCAGCATCTTTTTGAGAAGGATTGTCCATAGGAATCAGGTTATAAGCCTCGTCTATGAAGAGTACACCACCCATAGCCTCGTTTACGGCCTTGTCCATATTTATACCTGCCGAGTTAGCCATACTGTCGAGAAGCGTCTTCTTCTCTCGCTCCACCACATGACCTTTCGTCAGCACTCCGATAGCCTTGAAAATCTCGCCTAAACGTTTTGCCACTACAGTTTTACCGGTACCGGGATTACCGGTTATGGCGATGTGGAAATTAAACAGCTCGGGATCTGTACCGCCGGCCTCCATCTGCATGTGGCTGATCAAGACGTTTCCGGCTATTTCCTCTATCTGTTGTTTAACCGAGTACATGCCTACAAGATCGTCAAGTGTTGCCAGAATCTCCTCCACGGTCTTTGGCTGAGAGGCTTCCTCCCCCTCGATATCGACTAATGTGATCTCCTTGGGAAGTGTCGGATCAGCTGCTCGACGGTTTTTCATTCTCATCTCAGCCTTGACGAAAGCGTTACGCACCTCACGGGCGTTACCAAACGTATCAAGGCGGTTAAGATACATCTTCTTGAAGAAGTTTTCTACCCCTTCCTCCGCATCTTGCGACAGTTTTATACCTGCCGGCGAGCTCTTTACCATCCTTCTGAAAATCTCTGTCAATTCCTCCGGCTTGTAGTCGCGGAAGTTGATAACTTTATCGAATCTGGAATCAAGACCTGAGTTCAACCTTATCAACTCTCCCATTTCCTTACGATAACCGGCTAAAATCACTACGAGTTTACCTTTATTATTTTCAGAAAGGGTGATTATGGTGTCAACTGCGTCTTTACCGTGTGAATCATTACCAAGCTGATACGCCTCATCGATAAACAGGACACCACCCATAGCTTTCTTGAACTGCTGAGCCACTTTCTTCGGAGTCTCACCCACAAATTGAGAAGTCAGTTCCTCTTTCGACACTTCCACAAGTTGGCCCACAGGCAAGGCACCGAGTGCATTGAGTGCATCGGCGAAAAGTCTCGCCATGGTGGTCTTACCCGTACCGGGATTACCGAGAAACATAAAATGATGCATGATCTTCGGGTCTCTACCCTCCTTTACATCGTCAGCAATAGAATTTGCTATCGCTTTAATGGAATTCTTAATCTCCTCAACTCCGACATACTTGTCAAATTCAGCCATAATCTCGTCAAGAGTCTTCGGAATAAATTCCTTTCCGGCTACAAACTTCTCTCCTATGAGATTACCGAACTCATTACCTTCAACAGCTGCCAGATCTATCTGATAAGCTCGTGCAGCGGCATCATGAGCTCCGGCACCGAGAGCATCCGAGGGAGTACGTATATCGTTGAGGAATATACGCTTCAGCTTCTCCACAGCTTCGGGAGTCAGGCTACGTTTGTATTTCTTATGTAGAATAATCTGTGCTATCTTCACCAGACCTTCCACAGAAATACTGTTGGTCTCGAAGAAATAATCTATTGAGGAAGCAGCCTGCTTATGTTTGTTGAAATAGTTACGTAAATTGGTGTCACCTGTAATGATCACTATCGGTTTATCCGACTGGTCGCGCCAGCCGCGGATAAGTGGCAGAAGATAGTCAATATCGTTTATATCGGTGAGATCGCCGTCACCCGTCAGCTTCTGTGCTTCCTCGAATATCACGACGGAATTGGCAAGTTCAGCTTCGTGCTTCTTGACATTCTTGATCCAATCCTTAAAATTCACGGCATTCACTACTACGGGCTTGGCCGACTTTACGATTCCGGCATCATAGAGTAGTTGTGTGAGCATATTGGCAGTGGCTGTTTTGCCGCTCCCGGCCTCACCTGTAATCACAAAACTCAGCTGCATCCTCTCTTTTATACCGTTGCGCCGGCAAAATTCAGCTTTACCTTTTGCTTTGGCCACAATATTATCCAGACGTTTTACAATCTCATCTTTCTCTACAAGCTCACCAAGCAGGCCGATTTTCTCCATCGGAGTGTCCTGTGGGTTTGATATAACCCTTACCTCCGGAGCGAGTTGTTGGCCACACCATTTGCAATACCGTGCCTCCGCTCTATTCTCTCTGTTACATTTGCTACACTTCATTCTTTCTTTACATTTACAGATTGCACGTTGCCTTTGGAATTCAAGTATGAACCTCTCACTATTGTAGTATGCGCCTCCATGTAGGCTGTATCAATGGTCAGGGTAATCATATCATTATCTGTCTTATGAAGCACTACCGGGAACGCTTTCACATTCTTTGACTCCATTGTCTGCACTGTTGCACCGTTACGATATTTGATATCCATCTCAGCCTTCATTTTTGATTCTGAAGTGGTGAAGTCAATTGTCAGAGGCGTACCCTTGACATCTCCGGTGAAACGACCGTCAAGTAGTTCAATCCCTTCCGGTTTAGCTCTCAATGCCTCCAAATCGGTATTAACAGTCATCCTGTAAGTCCATATACAGAATCCCCACGCCCCCGCAGCCAACAGTATGAGCCAGATAGCTAACCTTACCAGAGCACTGTAATCATTCTTCGTAAAATTGACATATTTATTTATCACCCCTAAGGGATATTTCGTTCCGGGCACAATTGAATCACGCTGCGACAATAAGGCGGCAGGCAAGAGTTTATCGCTTGAATCGAAAGCCTCACCTAATATGGAGCGCTCAACCCCCTCTTCAAACGACAAATCGGTAGGATAGTGTGTGTTAGGGGTGTTGAGATGTCTGATAGTAGAGAGAGGCTGATTATTCCATACTCCCCGAACAAACATAATCAACATCACGAAAAGGAAGCCGAGAATAATCCACGGCACAGCCGGAGTTATGAACACGACACCCGTCTTTATAAGCGCGAATGTGATAAAACCTCCTATACCACCTATAATCAGACTTTCTGTCTCGCCCACCAAGGCGAAACCTACCAATACACCTACAGCTAAGCCTACCCACCAGCCGACTGTCTCCATGACGTCACCTATATCGGCTGCACCGAATTTTAACACCGTGTAGACTCCCGCTCCGATCGCCAAAGTCAAGGGAACGATTCCTAACCAAATCGCCACCCATGTCGCGATTTTGCATTTTTTCTTGCCTGCCTCAAACTCCGATTTAGCCTTTTGTATATCGTTGATTATTGCTCCGGCATTCTGCACATAAGTTGACCCCGGCACATAGCGCTTGATGAAATCAAAATATCTGCTCAGGCGTTTGAAATACGTTTCCTTCTTATAATCTGCGTTTAGTTCCTCCTGAAAAAACAGTGTGAGCCAATCTGCTATAAGGGTCTGATCGTCAGTACCGAGTTCCGCTATTTTAGAGGAAGAGTTCTTAACATCGTCGGGATTATTCAAGGTCAGCCCTGTTACCTTCAGAGGAAGCGTACCTCCGGTAAGTCCGGCGGCTATCTTCATCCTCGCGATTCTCATGTTGTAGGGACCTGACTTCTTCTTATTGTCATCAGAATTAAACTCCAGACAATATTGAATCCAGCTTATCTGCTTGTCATATATCGATCGTGACTCAAGATAGCTTTTGATAAATGAATTGTCAAACCAGGAGAGATCTATAATACTGTCATCCAAACTTGACATCATCAGCTCTCCTATCTGTTCGGGGGTAGCACTCTTTGACTCGGCAATAGGTTTGAAATCAAATCCCACTTCAGGAAGGATCGTGTAAATAATTAGTTTAGGTTTATAATACCATTCGTATGAATCATTGTCAACGATCTCCTTTGCCTTACCTGCTAAAGCCGGATTACGATTGGCGAGCCAAAGTAAAAAACCGTTACTCGACAGATAGTCATTCATATAGGTATTACCCTCGGCAAACTGTTTGGCCACCTCCTCAAGAGTATTGAGTTCTATAACTGACTTCCCTGAACTTTTAGTTTCCGGAAACGGGTAAGGGAGTGACGGGTCAAGCGTATAAACCATTTCAAGAACTCCGTCAACTCCATTCTTTCTTATTGCCCGTTGGAAATCTTTTATCCGGTTCTTCAGGCCTTTGGCTCTCAGATAGGTCCACAACGGATAAAATTTTTTACCCAAGGCTTTTTTATATTCCTGCCTATGGGTATATAGTTCGCGTGCCAACTCTTGTTGATTCGTTATCTTATCACCGTCAAGACCTACATACTCTGTATCCGGATTAAGGAGAAGACATGTGGCGAACAGTCCGGCATCCTCATTGCCTGGATAGTCAATCTCAACATAGTCGTCAATCTGACGGGCCAACTCAGGATGATCAACATCCATCAGCCATTTATAAATCTCATTACCTTTGTAGAGATAACTTTTTGCAAGTTCCTTGTTGGCCCACATAATTTCACCCAGTTCCTTGGGATTATGTGCTATAAGATTGTCAGTTGCGCTGAACACTATCTTAAATTCCGCAAGAGAATCGTCTACGGTATTATCCTTATATATTATTTCCCCTTTCGACCATTTTACAATCTCATCAAATCCTGCACGGTTGGTGGGATTGCGCCTTGTCAACGCCTTGATGAGCGACAGCAGATGTTCGCTCATTTCGTTTTTCGGAGGATAAGGCAACGCTTCCTCAAGTTTATCCTCTACGAGCTTCCTCTCATCGGCAATCAATTTACCCTCACCCATCCAAAGGGCAAGGAGGGTCATACCCATCGAGAAGAAGTCAGCTTTAGGCCCAACGTATGTCGGTTTGTCGGTATAGAAAATATATAACTCCGGGGCAGCATAGATTTTTGTCTTTCCGTTGTCGGTAACTGTCCGGCCCTTTTTATCCAGTATCTTTGCCAAACCCCAGTCAGTCAAGACAAATTGTGTATGGGTGTCATCCCGATAGAGGAAGTTAGCCGGCTTTACATCACGGTGAAGAATACCATGAGAATGTGCGAAATCGAGAGTGGCTGCCATTCTGACAGCAATCTCTTTCATCTGCTTCTCATCACCTGTAAGTTGCAGCGAGGCCATTGATCCCCCGCTGCAATACTCCATTATCTCGAAGTCATGCACATTGCCCGTCTTATCATCGGTCCATACCCCGTGTGCGTAGATATCTATGAGCATACCGTTGCCACGAAGATTCATAACCCGGTCGAGCACTTCATGATTGGGATGCACGCCCAAGCGATAGAGTTTCAAGGCAAAGTTATTACCTCCATTCTCAACTTGGAATATTGTAGCTTCTCCGGAATTAGTGGAGATGATGCGTAACACTTTATAAGTGATTCCATCGATTATGAATTGGGTGTAGACAGTAACATCACTTACAGAAGGCGTTGACACATCCGCTCCGGTGTTGCTCACCTGTGGTGCGCCACCCCAGCCGTTCGGGACATCTCCTCCGGTGTTGCTCACCTGCGGTGCTCCGCCCCAGCCGTTCGGTGCATCTCCTCCGGTATTGCTCACCTGCGGTGCGCCACCCCAACCATTTTTATTATCATTTTCCATTAGTCGTAGAGTGTAGTGGTTTCAGTATGTGAGGGCACTTCCGATACGGTCCAATGTCCCCCTAACCAAGGTTTGTAACACTCGGAAGGCGCTCTATGCTTGCATCCGCAATAGTTACAGATCCAATATTGAGGCACTTTCTTCATTTTTAGAGTAGTGATTTTCCGAGCTGAAAAAAAGTTACGTTGTTCCTGCGGAGTAGCAGTAGGTTCAGGAAGCATCGCCGCCAATTCTGCCTCCAGCTCTTTCGCTACTGCTTTATATTGGGCAACTGCATCCGCCAACCCGATTGAACTGATATTGAAAGAATTGTTTTTGCGATCCTCCCTATTCACCTGTTTTGTTGGTTTTGCTTGGACAGGCTTCGCAATAGGTTTTACATTCGCCACGTCACCGAACAATGAAGCGTAGCGATTTATAGCCGCACGGTCAGCATCGGTAATTTTAGCACCGGTATCGAGTGTTTTGCCTTCACTTGTTACCTCGTCAACTTGTACATCACCCCCACCGGAGAGCCGTGCAATCAGTTCATCAAGTTCAACCAACTTCTCAGCCAATTTCTCCGCTTTCTGAAAATGGGGGTCGGCTTTGGCTTGCCTGACTGCCTCGCGAGCAAGGTCATCAAGCGGAGTATTACAATTGCTGCAAAAGCTTCCGTGACTTACCACTCCACACACCGGGCACTTAATACCTCCACGTGGACCGCCGCACTCAGGACAGAACATATCATCTTCCTCCATCTCCGCTCCGCAAAACGAGCAATGATTGGAAGCATCTTTCTCATATTCCAAACTGAGCGATATACGTTCTTTATCTTTTTCTTTCTCTTTTTCCTTATATCGACGTGGTTCCATGTGTTAAGTGTAATTGAATTGGCAATTAT
>CAZPHL010000010.1:29213-41147 GCA_964586465.1 uncultured Sangeribacter sp. | reverse complement strand
TTATCCTAATTTGAAGACGAGGCGCTGGACACCATCGGCGTAGCGAGTGCTGGTGATTCTGAATTGGCCTATCTCGGAGGTACGTTTCACATGGTCGCCGATGCATAGACATTCATCGTAATCTCCAATCTTTACTACCCTTACTGTCTCTGAAGCATCTTCGGGCAGGCGCTCCATATCAAACCTGCTGGCCGCTTCTTGCTGCGAAATGTAGTCAACAGTCACCTCAACATCAGCAGCTACAACAGAATTGATGTAATCCTCAAGACTTTTTATCTCTTCGGGTGTCAGTGACTGTGGCAAGTGATAATCGAGTTTGGATTTTTTTCGCTCTATATGTGAACTGAAAGCACGTCCATGACCGTAGCGTCTGGCCATCTCTCCATTTAGAAGATGTTCCGCCGTATGCATCGGAGGGTATTCTTTCTTATTATGTTCGTTCAGTGCCGGAGTTGCCTCCTGGGGTTTAGTCTCTTCCATATTATTTATTTCAAATCTTATTTTAAGCAATATTATCAGTTACTTATCGACCCCAATCGATACGGATCGTTAGCAAAACTTTTCAACATCAATATCAAGCGATATTGATGCGGATTAGAAGAAAATGGAGACAGCGCATAAAACCATCGCCAATATTGTCATAATCTCTATCAAAATCGGGACATCCGTAGGTCGGTATCTGAACTTGATTCCCCCAACATTTGCTCGATATACCTTGGCATGCGGACCCGGCTCCACACAACCTTTCCAGTTGCGTATCACTATCACTGAAACAAGGTAAACTATCCAACCAATCAGACTTCCGATAACGATACCAAACAGGAGATCACCGGGATAATGGACCCCTAAATAAATCCGTGAATAACAATTCAAGAGTGCCCAAAAAAACATAAAGAAGGTAAATTTCGTTCTCTTGAACAGTAAAGACATGAATGTTGCGATTGCAAACGTGTTGGCAGCATGGCTGGAAGGAAATCCATAACGCCCTGCACGATAACCATCAACAATATGTACCATTGGTGAGATCGGATTTTCCGGATGAGCAGGTCGTAATCTCTCAAATAGTGGCCTGAGTAATGAGGAGGATACTTGATCGGCAAAAAGAACGACCAAAGCTGACGCTACAACCATTACTACGGTTGTGCGCCAGCCCCATGCTCTCCAAATGGCAAATATCAATGCCAGATACATAAAGGCCCAGATTATTTTTCCACTTGCCATCTTCATAAATATATCCCAAAATGAAGTATGGCTCGAATTCAACCAAAGAAATACGTTTGTATCAATTTCTATTAACTGATCAATCATCGTTTTGAAAGGTTTGCTATTGTCAAGTCTACTCTGCGCCCTCTATTGCAGGAGAGCTATCGTCTACTCTCTTTCATCTACTGTATGAGAGCTATCCGACTCTTTTGGAAGTGTGAGATAAAGAAAGAGCCATCCCAGAAAACCTGCAAGGAAGGATCCTACAAGAATACCTAACTTTGAATTGTTGAGTAATTGTGAAAGATAGGGATCACCCGTACCAAAAGAGAGGTTGGCGATAAAGAGCGAGACAGTAAAACCGATACCGCCTAACATAGAAACGGCGCCTAACTGCTTCCAATTGCATCCCTCTGGCATTGGAGCCCATTTTAATTGGATACAAACCCAGGAAAAGAGGAATATACCCAGGAATTTTCCTACCACAAGACCAAGTATGATGGCGGGAGCGACACCATGGAACAAGGCACTCAGATGCAGATCACCGAAGAAGATGCCTGCATTGGCAAAGGCAAAAAGTGGAACGATTATGTAATTGACTATCGGATGAAGTGAGTCCTCCATATCCTGAAGCGGCGATATCACTTTATCTGATGCAGACTCTATCTCCTTTAGCCAGTTCAACTGATCTTTGGTCAATATTGTCCGTGACACAAGTTTCTCATCATCCTCACTTGCAAAGAAACCGATATTCTTTCTGATTGTCTTGATGTATTTCTTAGGCGCATACACGGGAGTGGCCGGCACACAAAAGGCGATCAATACTCCGGCTATAGTAGGATGAATGCCTGCATTCAGAAAGAGGAACCATATAAAAGCTCCAATACCGAGATAGAACACTTTACTTTGAATGCCTAATTTTCCTCCAAGAACAAGGATGCCTAATAATATGGCGGCGACAAGCAACATCATATAGTTTATATGTGTGCTATAGAAAATGGCAATCACAAGTATGCCTCCAATATCATCTACTACGGCAAGAGTAGTGAGGAATATCTTCAGTGAAATTGGAACTCTGTTGCCAAGCATTGCTAAGACTCCGAGCGAGAATGCGATATCTGTAGCCATCGGAATGGCCGCTCCCCCGAGGTAATCCGTGCCATGTCCGAGAAGGAAGAAAATACCCACGGGCACAACCATTCCACCTATGGCAGCCACTATAGGAAGCAGAGCTTGCCTGAAAGATGAAAGCTCACCTACAAGTATTTCTCTCTTAATCTCCAGACCTACAGAGAAGAAGAAAATCGCCATAAGGGCATCATTGATAAAAGCCATCACACTCATCGGCTCGCCATGATGGCTGAATAGATTGAAATTACCAATCTGAAGAGCCAATTCATGTGTCCAAAGTGAATTATAGAAATCGTGTAGGAAGGGTAAGTTCACCACAATAAGTGCAAGAGCTGTGGCTACTAACAACACATTTCCTCCATTTGTGAGGTTCTTTATTGTCTTCCTCGCTGTATAAAATACCTGTGCCATAGTACCTGTAAGATTGAAGTGTCGACCTAAACGGAAGTATTGATATGGCCGACTATATTTTTTGATTATATACATCGCTTCTTCCGGCAAAGTTTGCTGTTGCCGGAAGAAGCCCTTTAGAAAATTTTATCTTAGTTAATAACCTTCTATAAAACGAAGCGTGTGATTATATCTTAAATTTAACTCTATGAGGGTAGAGTTTGCCAAATCCTGAGTTAAGGTACAGGAGTCGGTTAAGGTGCGGGATTGATAGCTCCACGGCCATCAAGGAGTTTGAAGAGCTGATCAGCGGCAAGTTTTGTCTTAACTTTCTCCACTACATCAGTGACGGTGCCATCATTGTCACATACAAAAGTGGTGCGTACGATACCCATATACTCTTTGCCGGCCATTTTTTTCTTACGCCACACCCCGGCAAGCTGACAGAGGGTCAAATCTGTATCCGCTACCAAAGGAAAAGGAAGACATTGTTTTTCTGCAAATTTCTTATGGCTTTCCTCTGAATCTTTACTAACACCTATCACCTGATATCCCATCTGGAGGAATGTCTGGTAGTTGTCGCGGAAGCTTATAGCCTCGGCGGTACATCCCGAGGTGTTATCTTTTGGATAGAAATATATGATAAATTTCATGCATGGATAATCGGAAAGTTTCACCTCTTTCCCATTGCTGTCCTTACCTAACACTTCGGGCATCTTGTCACCTATGTTCATAGTGGTATATTTTTGTTACTATTAAAATATTTACTCAAAAAGATTGTTTTAACAACAAATCGGCAATCAGGACGTGCCCAATCGCCGATTCCTAATCATTGTATTAACAATCGGAAGGTTAATCAAGTTTAAGCACAGCGAGAAATGCTTTCTGAGGCACCTCTACCGATCCTATCTGTTTCATCCTCTTCTTCCCGGCTTTCTGTTTCTCGAGAAGCTTTCTCTTTCTGGAAATATCACCTCCGTAACATTTGGCGGTCACATCCTTACGCACGGCCTTAATTGTCTCACGTGCGATGATTTTTGCCCCGATAGCTGCTTGTATAGCTATATCAAACTGTTGACGTGGTATCAATTCCTTAAGTTTCTCACACATTCTGCGACCGAATCTCACGGCATTATCGGCATGAGTAAGTGTAGAAAGTGCATCAACACTTTCACCATTAAGCAATATATCGAGTTTTACAAGTTTCGACTCACGGAAATCATGAAGATGATAATCAAACGAGGCATAACCTTTTGAAATAGATTTCAGTTTGTCATAGAAATCAATCACAATCTCACCGAGTGGCATGTCAAAGGTGATCTCCATACGGTTGCCGGATATATATTCCTGCTTCACAAGTTCTCCCCTCTTTCCAAGACAAAGAGTCATGATCGGACCGATATAATCGGCTTGAGTTATGATGGTGGCACGAATATATGGTTCCTCAATATGGTCAATGAGAGTCGGCTCCGGAAGTCCGGATGGATTATGCACCTCCGTGACATTACCCTTCTTGTCATATACCTTATAAGATACATTCGGCACCGTGGTGATAACGTCCATGTCAAATTCACGGCCGAGACGCTCCTGAATAATCTCCATGTGCAGAAGTCCGAGGAAGCCGCAACGGAAACCGAACCCGAGGGCTGCCGACGATTCAGGTTGGAAAGTAAGTGAGGCATCATTGAGCTGTAGTTTCTCGAGAGAGGCCCTGAGGTTTTCGAAATCTTCTGTATCTATAGGATAGACTCCGGCAAATACCATCGGTTTCACCTCCTCGAAACCATCAATCGCTTTGTCACAAGGATTATTCACATGTGTGATGGTATCTCCCACCTTAACTTCTTTTGAAGTCTTGATACCGGAAATGATGTAACCTACATTGCCTGCGGAAAGTTCTTTACGAGGGGCCATGTCAAGTTTCAAGACTCCTACCTCATCCGCATGGTATTCTTTACCTGTAGATACGAACTTCACGAAATCATCTTTCTTGATTGTGCCGTTCACTATCTTGAAGTATGCTATGATACCACGGAAAGGATTGAAGACCGAGTCGAATATAAGAGCCTGGAGTGGCGCTTCAGGGTCACCCTCGGGAGCCGGAATTCTGTCTACAATGGCCTTCAAGACCTCATCTATACCCATGCCTGTTTTTCCACTGGCTCTTATGATATCTTCTCTGTCGCATCCGAGAAGATCCACAATCTGGTCTTCCACTTCATCCGGCTTTGCACTTTCCAGATCACACTTGTTAATCACAGGTATGATCTCAAGATCATTGTCGATAGCCATATAAAGATTGGAAATAGTCTGTGCCTGGATTCCTTGAGAAGCATCTACTATCAGAAGAGCACCTTCGCAGGCTGCTATGGAGCGTGAAACCTCGTATGAAAAATCCACGTGTCCCGGAGTGTCTATGAGATTGAGAACATACTTCTCTCCGTCGAGCTCATAATCCATCTGGATGGCATGGCTCTTGATAGTGATACCACGCTCACGTTCGAGATCCATGTCGTCGAGCACCTGCGCCTCCATATCCTTAGCCGAAACTGTATTGGTTCGTTCAAGCAAACGGTCGGCAAGGGTAGACTTGCCATGATCTATGTGTGCTATTATGCAGAAGTTCCTTATATTTTTCATCTTTCTCAATTTTCACCACAAAATTACAAAAAAAAATTCACATTTCCTCTCTGCCCTTAATCCCTTATGAAACAATTGGCTATACCAACTACTCTGCTTTAATTGCTATTATTTTTTATTTATTACTAAAAATTTTTAGGTACTATGTATTGCATAGTACTATTTTTTATTATAACTTTGCAGTGTCAAAATAAACAATATCTGAATATACTAAACAAACCACACACTACACAATGAAAACGCACACACTTCTTCTCACCTCTCTCCTCCTCTCTCCGGCCCTCGCCTCTTATGGTCAGACCGAAACCTTATCTTCGGTTCCGCAGAACAATGTCAACACATCCAACCCGGTTGACACTGTGCCGGAAACTTCTATCGAATTGGACGACCTTGTTGTCGTTGCCGACCGCCCGATTGTACAGAGTGACGGTGCTAAACTGACCTACAATCTCGATGAAGATGTATCTACCAAAGGAATGACCCTCAGTGACGCTCTACGTAAAGTGCCAATGGTTTCTGTAGACGGGGAGGGTAATATCCGAATCAATGGTCAGGATAATTTTAAGGTATTTGTAAATGGAAAAGAGGATCCGGCTCTTACCGCAAGATGTAAGGATATTTTCAAAGCGATGCCGGCGGAATCTGTCATGAAAATAGAGGTCATTACCGAACCGGGTGCCAAATATGATGCTGAAGGAACAGCCGGAATACTCAATCTTGTAACCCTGACACGTAATTCAACCGACGGTTATTCAGGCTCGATAAGTGCCAATTTCTCAAAATCTCAGACCGGTGCCTCTGTTTACGGACGTATGAAACATGGTAAACTATCGATGAGTGCCAACTTCGACTATGCTAATGCGAGACTCTTCCATCAGTCTAATTGGAGCGAGAATAATATTGAGCAACTCAATTCTTTTGATTCTCGCTATCAGTACAACAGAATTCAGCAACGGGTTATCTGGGACTATATCGGTGGTGGACTGAATCTTTCATACGACCTTTCTGAAAAGGATCTTATCACCACCAATGCCAATATTTACACCATGAAAGCATCTTTACTCAATGGCGGTTATAGTTTGTATAAGGTTTGGAATGCTGACCATCAGCTAATTGGCTCTGTAAAGCGAGACTTATATGGAGTCCTCGTCAATACCTCTCTTATTGCCGGAGCTTCCTGGCAACATTCTTTCTCTGAAGAGGGTGAAAAGATCATACTTTCCTATCAGTACAATCATGGTTACAATAACTTGACAGCTACTCTTGAAAAAGGAGAGATAGAAGGACAAACCGTGGTTGCTCCTTACGAACTTACCTCAAACAAAGGTTATAATAACGAGCATACCATTCAACTTGATTACGTGAAACCCCTATATCAAGATAAACATACACTTGATGCCGGAGGAAAAGTGATACTGCGTCGTAATCCGGCAAAAGCTTTCACCCTTTGGGATAAAGGCCAAAATGAAATGGATGCCAATCCGGCCGATCGCACTGATATAATACAGAAACAGGATATTTATGCTGCGTATCTCGCATATAACGGCAGGTTCAACCATTTTTCTACCACAGCAGGTATACGTTATGAGCACACTCGCATGGGTATTGATTACAAAATTGGTGAAGTCACCGACTTTACCAACCATTTGAATGATGTGGTTCCCAATGCTGCTATAACCTATAATTTTACTGATGCCTCCAATCTTCGTTTTTCTTATCAGATGCGGATATCGCGCCCGTCGCTTAAGCAAGTGAATCCATACGAATTCATTTATATACCCACCATTGTGGAAAAAGGCAATCCCGAACTCGATTCTGAGAGAGCCAATAAGTTGAGTTTGCTCTATTCAAATTTCGGACGGACTATCGGTGGAAATATCGGTGTAGAATATACAGTGATCAGTAATTCTATCTCTCCTTTCACATATACTCAAGACGAGATCACTTACTCCACGTATGCAAATATCGGTCGTCGGCAGAGCTTCGATATTTTCGGTTATCTTACCTGGTCACCCGTTTCAGGTTTACAGTTTTCTGCCAATGCCCGGTTATCACACCGTGATTACTCTGCCAAGAAGCTCAATCTCAGCAATTCAGGTTGGACTCTCAACTATGGGGCAGATATGAACTACTCTCTTCCTTGCCGTATAAGAATAAATGTCTACGGCGGTCAAGCCACTAAAAGTTATCACCTTCAAGGTTGGGAAGACGGATGGTATTATTATGGACTTGGAATCAGCAGGAGTTTCTTAAAAAACAATGCTCTGACTCTTACCCTTACCGCCTCTCAATTTTTGCAAAGCCAAATGTCTTACGATGCTTATACCGCAACTGAAAATATGATTAATAAATCTACGTTCCATAATAAAAATTGGAATGTCGGACTCTCGCTGTCCTGGAATTTCGGTTCTCTGAAATCGGATGTCAAAAAGACTTCCCGAAGAATCGAAAACGATGACAAAAGTTCAGTAGCCGGACAAAGCTTGATGTAAAATAAAAAGAATAATACAATAAAAATATGACAGAAAAAACAGTTACCAAAACCGATTCCAATATCCGTTCGCAGATGCGGAAAGGAATTCTCGAATACTGTGTGCTCTTGCTCCTTTCGCGTGGGCGAGCCTACCCTTCGGATATAATCAACGGTTTGAATGAAGCTGACCTGATTGTCGTTGAAGGTACTCTCTACACTCTTCTCAACCGACTACGTAAAGAGGGTAAACTCGGCTATGAATGGGAGGAGAGTCCGAAAGGCCCTCCGAGAAAATACTATTTCATCACTCCAACCGGCAATGAGACCCTTTCAGAAATGGCAGACGCCTGGGACGAAATCGTAGCCAATGTCAATCACTTCCGTAATATGATTTCTCAATCTGAAGATAAGACCCCTGACTCGTCTCCCTCATCTGAACTAAATCTCACTAAATCAACTTCCACATCCAAAATCTCTGAATAACAATGAAAAAGACTTTCAATATTAACATAGTAGGCTTCCCTTTTGTAATAGATGAAGACGCCTACACGCTCCTCAACGATTATCTCAACACAATCGAACATGCTTTCCGTAACGTTGACGGATCGGCTGAACTTATTAATGATATCGAGTCACGAATTGCAGAATTGCTCACGGAATGCACTGAGGAAGGAAGCTCTATAATAACTTTATCTGATGTAGAGCAAGTCATCGCCCGTGTCGGGAAACCGGAAGAATTCGTTGATGATGAAACTATTGTAATAAACAATCCGGAGGGTCATAGTGAGACAATAGAAGTAGAAACTGAAAGAACCACTCCCCCTCCCTATATCCCACATCTTCCCGCACCACGTAAGATGTTGTATCGTGATCCTCAGAATGCTATGCTCGGTGGCGTTTGCTCCGGTTTAGCTTGGTATACCGGCTGGGATGTGACCTGGATACGTCTTATCTTAGTGGTACTTACAGTGTGCTCTTATGCTGTTCTTGCACTCGTTTATCTCATCCTTTGGATTGTTGTCCCGGAAGCCAGAACCCCTCTGCAGCGGATGCAAATGATGGGCGAGCAACCCACCATGGAGAATATCGGTAAGACTGTGACAGATACTTTCAAGGAAGAACAAGGAACGTATGTAAATCCTCAACCTTCAAACGCGCCTCAGTCTGCCGGATTCTTAACACAAACTTTCAGTTTGTTAGCTAAAATAATCATAATCATTGGTCTTATTATTGGTATACCCATACTCGTAGGTTTGGTTCTCGGTCTTCTCGGGTGTGTGTTCTTCTTGATAATGTGGGCTTCAACTCATATCTTGGGTACCGGACTACCATTTGAAATGGAGGAATGGAATACAAATCCATTTGTTAGTAAAATAATATTCTGGGGTGTATTATGTGGAATCGGATGGATTATTACGATAGCACTTCCACTGTTCCATTTTGTTCGTAAGGGTCTCAATTATCCCTCAATCAACAAAAATTCAAAAAGGATTTTGTTTATTGTGTGGGGTGTCGGTTTCTTATTAGCGGCAGTTACTACCGGTATGGTTATCTCCTACGCCATGCAAGGTGATAAATACGATTATAATAGATGGCGTAACGAGCAAAAAGAAAGAATTCAGGAGAGTGTGACTGAAACAATCGAGATGACTGATAGCACTTCTATATCTGTTGATCACATTATGGAAAAGATTGACGGAAAAGTAGAAGAATTAAATAAAACTGCTGAAACCATTTCAGACAAAGCGGAAAAAATCAGCGGAGAAATGGAAAAAGTGGCAGATTCTCTCACGGAAGCCTCTACCACTATCAGGGTACCCTGATCAACTTGTTGATTCTCTAAGAGCGGAATTTGGCTATCTCCGATTTTTTAATTAATTTCGCACATTATTAGAAATACAGTCTTAATTATGGGATTCTTTAAAAAACTGTTCTCTAAAGAGAAGAAAGAGAAGCTCGATACCGGTCTGCAGAAAACTAAAGAGGGTGTTTGGAGTAAGATTACACGTGCGGTAGCCGGCAAAAGCAAGGTTGACGACGATGTACTCGATAATCTTGAAGAGGCTTTCATAACCAGCGACGTTGGTGTCGACACCACTTTGAAAATCATCGACAGAATCCAGGACAGGGTTGCACGCGATAAATATGTGGGTTCAGATGAACTCAACAATCTTCTCTGCGAGGAAATCACCGACCTTCTCGCACGTCCGGAAGGAAACGAAGACCTTGACGATTTCGAGATTAAAAAAGGTGACGATCCCTATGTGATAATGGTAGTCGGTGTCAACGGTGTAGGTAAGACAACAACTATAGGCAAACTGGCGGCACAGTACAAGAAAGCCGGCAACAAGGTCATTCTCGGAGCTGCCGATACTTTCAGGGCAGCTGCCATCGAGCAACTTGATGTATGGGGTGAACGAGTAGGTGTCCCCGTAATCAAGCAGAAGATGGGCAGTGATCCCGCGGCAGTAGCTTTCGATACGCTTTCAAGTGCAAAAGCACAAGGAGCTGATGTGGTTATCATTGACACGGCAGGACGTCTGCATAATAAGGTAGGTCTTATGAATGAGCTTACCAAGATTAAAAATGTCATGAAAAGAGTGGTGCCTTCAGCTCCACAGGAAGTGCTTCTCGTGCTCGACGGCTCTACCGGACAGAACGCTTTTGAACAGGCTCGCAACTTTGTGGCAGCAACTGAGGTCAATGCCTTGGCAGTCACAAAACTTGACGGAACCGCCAAAGGTGGAGTTGTAATCGGCATAAGCGATCAGTTCAAGATTCCTGTTAAATACATCGGAATCGGGGAAGGCATAGATGATCTTCAGATTTTCCGACCCGAAGAATTTGTGCGCTCTCTCTTTATGCCAAATGAATAAACTTATGATTAAGAAAAATCATATTGATATCATTTCTATGGGCTGCTCCAAGAATCTTATAGATTCGGAGCGGCTCATTAAACAATTAAAGGCTAAAGGTTATGAGGTTACCCATGACCCGACTGATCCTCATGGAGAATATGTAGTGGTCAATACTTGTGGGTTCATTGCCGATGCCAAAGAGGAGTCGATTGAAACGATCCTTGAACTTGGCGATCGTAAAAACAATAAAGAAATCGGTAAACTCATTGTAATGGGCTGTCTCTCCCAACGATATATGGAAGATCTCAAAGCTGAGATACCTGAAGTCGATGTATGGTATGGTAAATTCAACTGGAAAGATTTCATCTCAGCCTTACCTGACAGGAAAACCGTAACTGAACATCCGAAGACCTGGGAAAGGACATTGACAACTCCGCCACACAGTGCCTATCTGAAGATATCTGAGGGATGTAATCGTTTCTGCGCTTTCTGTGCCATCCCTATCATTACAGGTCGTCACTCTTCACGTCCTATCGAAGAGATACTTGAAGAGACTCGGCAGTTGGTAAAGGAGGGTGTAAAAGAATTTAATGTGATTGCGCAAGACCTCTCTTCTTACGGTACGGACCTTTACGGTCGTCATGCTCTGGCGGAACTTATAGATAAAATGGCCGATATCGAAGGAGTGGAGTGGATTCGCCTACATTATGCCTATCCTTCTGATTTCCCGATGGACATTCTTGATGTTATGGCACAGCGCGACAATGTGTGCAAATATCTTGACATTGCCCTGCAACATATCGCTGATCCTGTACTTAATAACATGCGCAGGCATATCAATAAGGCCGACACTCTGAAATTGCTTGATACGATAAGGTCGAAAGTGCCCGGGATACGGATACGTACAACACTTATGACAGGATTTCCGGGTGAAGGAGAGAAAGAGTTTGAAGAGCTTATGGAATTCGTGCGCACTCAGAAGTTTGATAGAATGGGCGCTTTCGCATATAGTGAGGAGGACGACACCTTTGCCGCAAAGAATCTTGATGACGACATTCCGGAGGAAGTGAAACAAGCTCGTCTTGACAAAATCATGGAGATTCAGGAAGAAATTGCACTTGAACTTAATGAGAAGCTCATCGGCACCCGGCAAAGGATATTGATTGACCGCATTGAAGGTGGGAAAGCTTACGGACGCACTCAATATGATTCTCCGGAAGTTGATCCTGAAGTTATTGT
>CAZPHL010000010.1:26592-29113 GCA_964586465.1 uncultured Sangeribacter sp. | reverse complement strand
AAGCTTACGGACGCACTCAATATGATTCTCCGGAAGTTGATCCTGAAGTTATTGTAGATAACGAAGGGCTTAAACCGGGAGAATTTGTCGAAGTGACTATTACTGAAGCTTATCCCTTCGAACTTATCGCCCGACTTTGACAGATAAGAATTGTACAAGTAGATTATTATGGGTATCAGATTTGAATATGGATCACGAAAAGCTACTAATGGGCCAATGATCTTCTTCTCAGACCCTGTCTCTGAGGTTAATCTGCAGGAGGAGATAAGAGGCGCCATAGATAGTCGACTTTGTTTCTATGCCTATCATTTGCCGGGTGACTTGATGGTGAGTTTCGGTAGTTCTGAAGGAGCAGTGGAAGGAATAGGTCAACCGGGGTTTGTGATTTCTCCATTTCTTCCGGATGATCCATCTTATACTATACCATACGCCCCTACTCCACGTAATAATGTGCAGGAACAATACCCGTTTCCTCTTGCTTCTACTTCATGTGAAGACTATTATGCTGAAATTGATGCCATTCAACAATCGATTCATGGAGTGGATGATCAAAAAATTGTGGCCGCAAGAGTAAGGATAGAACATTCCGGGATGGATGTTGCAGCTACTTTCCTTAAATTGACAAAATCTTATCCTGATGCTTACGTTTTCTGCTTTTCTACTCCGCAGACGGGTTGTTGGATAGGAGCAAGTCCTGAACTTCTCCTCAGCTCTCTTCAGGGTAAATTTACAACCATGGCGTTAGCAGGCACACGTCAGGCATATACACCGGGACCCTGGGATATCAAGAACCAAAGAGAACAACAAATGGTAGCGGATTATGTGGAAAATTGTCTTAAGGAAAATAACCTTATAGTATCTCTGCATGGACCTTCCACACGACGGGCCGGTAGCATTGAACACATCTGCAGCGACATCACGGCAATCAGTGCTAACAAGGATTTTTCTTCTGAGAATCTCATTCGTCTTATTGGTTCGCTTTCACCCACTCCCGCCACCGCCGGTGTTCCGAAAGATCTTGCCCTCCGGATTATCACTACACAAGAAAAATTCGATCGAGCTTTTTACGGAGGCTTTTGTGGCCCTTTCAGAAGTATCGATGATTTCACATTCTTTGTGATGCTGAGAAGCGGACGTGTAGAAGTTGACCGATTCGCATTGTTTGCGGGGGGAGGTATAACAACCCTTTCGGAAAAAGAAGCCGAATGGGAGGAAACCGAGATGAAACTTGATACACTCAGGAGCAATATTATAGAAGAGAATGCAGCCGGTCTTTAATTTGTCAAGGTTTCTCTATACATGACACGTAATACAGAATAGAAAAAAGTATAATCAATTAATACTAAGATGAATTTCGTAAAATCAATGATGATTCTGGCAATAGCCGGAATGCCTGTGGCTTCGATGGCTCAGGAACATCTAAAAAGTCTTGACCCGAACGGCATAGACAAAAATGTGAAGGCCTCTGTAGATTTCTATCAACATGTCAATAACGGCTGGATGGAAAACCATCCCCTCTCGCCGGAGTATGCTCGTTACGGTCAGTTTAACATACTGAATGATTCGAGCAATAACCGTGTACGCCGTATTGTGACCAACCTCGCGAAGACTAATCCTGCGAAGGGCACCAATGCCTATAAGATCGCGGCATTGTATGAAGCCGGCATGGATTCCGTAAGACGCAATCAACTCGGAGCCGCCCCAATCAAGGCTGATCTTGACCGTATCGAGAATACTTCACCCGCCGATATGAAGAAACTGTTCTATTGGCTGCATCAGAACTACACCTCTCCCCTCTTTGATGCCGGTCCGATGGAGAATCTTGCCAACAGTAAAGAATATGCAATGTATGTCAGTGGCGGTGGCACCACTTTGGGTGACCGTGACTACTATCTTGCCAAAGATAAGCGTAATACAGATGTGCGTGAAGCATATAAGAAACTTATTAAAGATCAGATGATGAACGCCGGTTATAAGAAAAAAGATGCTGAGCGTATCGTCAAGAATGTTATGAAGGTGGAGACTCTTCTTGCCGATTCCACATGGACCCGCGAGGAGAGCCGCAATATCCAGGCCATGTATAATCCACGGTCAATCGACCAGCTTAAGGAGATGTATCCAAATATATCTTGGGATGAATTCTTTATCGAGACAATGGGAATAGATACTCCCGAATCGGTGATTGTAACTGAGATTAACACAGTGAAGCAGGCTGACAATCTTATGAAGTCACTGACCGATCGTGAGAAAAAGGATTATTATCTGTGGCAGTATGTGAACGCAGCCTCACCTTATCTTAGTGATGCTTTTAGCGATGCCAATTTTGAGTTCAGTAAAGTTATGAGCGGTGTGCAGCAGCAACGTCCTCGCTGGAAACGTGCTCTCGGAGTCACTGAAGGGTATTTAGGTGAAGGAATCGGTGAACTTTATGTGGCTGAATATTTCCCGGCAAGTTCAAAAGAATACATGATTGGTCTTGTGGAGAACCTCCGCAATGCTCTCGGCAAACATATCATTCATC
>CAZPHL010000010.1:0-26492 GCA_964586465.1 uncultured Sangeribacter sp. | reverse complement strand
ATGATTGGTCTTGTGGAGAACCTCCGCAATGCTCTCGGCAAACATATCATTCATCTTCCCTGGATGAGCGACGACACTAAAGTGCAGGCTCTCAAAAAACTGAATGCCATAACTGTAAAAATCGGTTATCCCGACAAATGGAAAGACTATTCCAAACTTGAAATAGATCCCTCTCTTTCGTATTGGGAGAATGTGCACAATGCCAGAAAATGGGCGATGGATCAACAGCTTGCAAAATGGGGTAAGCCGGTTGATCCAACGGAATGGGGTATGACTCCGCAGACAATCAACGCTTATTATAATCCTCAGAACAATGAAATAGTATTCCCGGCAGGTATTCTTCAGGCCCCGTTCTTTGATCCGGAAGCCAGCGACGCTGAAAATTATGGCGGTATTGGCGTAGTTATAGGTCATGAGCTCACTCATGGTTTCGATGATCAAGGTTGTCAGTTTGATGCCGACGGTAATATGGCTAACTGGTGGACAAAGGAAGATGCAGAAGCATTTGCCAAACTTACCCAAGGTCTGGTAGAACAATTTAATTCTGTCGAAGTGCTTCCCGGTCTTTATGCCAATGGCCAGTATACTCTCGGTGAGAATATTGCCGACCAAGGTGGACTTCGTATTGCTCTCACAGCTTTCCTCGACTCTCAGAAGAAAAAAGAAGTTGATATCAAATCCGACAAAGCTAAAATCGATGGCTTTGATCCGATGCAGGTGTTCTATATGAATTACGCTAACCTGTGGGCTAATAATATCCGTGAGGAGGAGATGCGTTCTCTCACTACGGGAGATGTACATTCTCTCGGTAAAAACCGTGTGAATGTGTCGATCAAAAACCTTCAACCATTCTTCGAGGCCTTTGGCATAACTGAGGGTGATCCGATGTGGCTCCCGGAAAGCGAGCGCGTAATAATCTGGTAAACATCATGTTAAGACATTGCAAATTTCTGTCTTAAACAATAACAGAATAAACTTAAAAGCCGCTCAGATTGATTATCTGAGCGGCTTTTAAGTTTATTCTGTTTAACCTTTTAAGTTATTCTTTAAATAAAGATTTGGTATAGCTTTATCTATTGAGATCTATTATTTACTTGAAAAGATATTGAGAAGAGATCGACTGATTGTTGTGGATACGGCGGATGGTGTCTGCAAACAACTTGGCAACCGGGAGCACTACAGCTTTCGGATTGTCCTTACCGTATGGAATTGAATCAGTGAAAACAATCTCTGTCAACCCTGAAGCCTTAACCCTATCGGTAGCCGGGTCACTCATAACCGCATGGCTACAAAGGGCGCGTACAGAGTTTGCACCATTCTCAAGGAGAAGATCGGCTGCCTTTGTGATTGTGCCCGCTGTGTCGCTAATGTCATCTACAAGCACAACATTCTTTCCTTTAACATCACCAATTACAGTCATTTTCTCCACTACATTGGCTTTGGCACGCTGTTTATGGCAAAGCACAAGAGGCACATCAAAATATTTGGCGTAAGAATTTGCTCTTTTTGCACCTCCTACGTCAGGCGAAGCGATCACAAGATCTTTAAGATGCAAGCCCTCGATATAAGGGATAAAAATTGATGATGCGTAGAGATGGTCAACCGGAACATTGAAAAAGCCCTGAATCTGGTCGGCATGCAAGTCCATTGTTATTAACCTGTCAATGCCTGCCACACTCAGAAGATCGGCCACAAGCTTGGCTGCAATCGAGACTCTCGGTTTATCCTTACGGTCCTGACGTGCCCAACCGAAGTAAGGGATCACGGCAACAATGGTCGCCGCAGAAGCACGCTTAGCTGCATCAATCATAAGGAGAAGCTCCATAAGATTGTCGCTGTTCGGAAATGTAGACTGCACAAGATAAACCTCTGCTCCGCGAATTGATTCCTCAAAAGAGACCTCAAACTCACCATCGGCAAAAGTCTCTATATTCATTTTGCCTAATTCTATGCCCAGATCTTTGCAGATGGATTCTCCTAAATAGAGACTCTTTGTCCCTGCAAAAACCTTTATAGGCGGAAGATAATTGCTCATGATATGGATCGAATAATTTTGTTTACAAAATTAGAATTATTTTTTGATATATCCTCGTTTTAACCCCTTTTATTTAGTTTTCGGGGGCCGGTTCATCAATTTTTTCTATTCCTTATCCTTATTAGGTTCTTTTAATGAGAGCACCAAAGCGTCTCCTCCGCTCATGTATACTGTTAATGGGATGGTGGAGGAAAGATTCAATTTATGGACTTTACCCCATAGTAAATCTTTTGTCACCACTTCTCCACGCTCTAATCCCGCCATCTCGAATGCAAGATCCGGAAGCACCAGGCTCACATGAGAAGCTTCGCGTGAGAAATTCACTATTATCAGCAACACGTCATCATCTTTATAGCGCAGGAAGGCAAAGTTTGTATGTGGATTAAACCCGGGGGTGCGGAGGTTGACATACATCAGATCGAAGAAATTTCCCTCATAAAGTGATTTTCTTGTGTTACACAGGGTCAGAACATTTTTATAAACATTCCTGAGCCACTTCTCGTGAGCTGAAAGCAACTGATCATTACATTTACCCTTGTTATACCAACGGCGTACGGTTGACACACTCCAGTAATCAAAGATAGTGGTACGGTTATTATCACCGGCGAAACCCTCGTTATCTCGAGCTTGCTCTCCTAATTCCTGACCATAGTAAAGAAGGAACGGACCGTTTGAAATCATGGCGGACGTGACGAGTGAAGGAATCACCCTGAGTGAGTCGCCGGCATAAGCGTATGATCCGAATCTAACCTCATCATGATTCTCGAGGAAATTAACCATACGGTCGCCAATCCCGTCAACTGTCTGCCAACATCCTGTAAGCTGAGCCGCCGACCATCCATGTTTCTCAATCTCCACAAGCGTATCATATAGATTGACTTTATCATAAAGATAATCGAAACAACCGTAATCAAGGAAAGGTCGGTAAAGCCCTACATCATAAATCTCTCCTATGAAAATAAGGTGAGGATACACAGCTTTCACCTGAGGAATTGCCCAATGCCAGAAAGCCAGAGGCACCATAAACACCATGTCACACCTGAAACCGTCGACTCCTTTCGAAGCCCAGAATTTCAAGACATGGAGCATCTTGTTCCATGTATCCGGAATCGGGTTGAAATGGTCTGAATTGTCGTTATAATCGTGGCCGTAGTTCAGCTTGACAGTCTCATACCAATCGTTACGACCGCAGAAAGCAGTAAAACAATCATTACCGGTAGCCTTTGCTGGAAATTCGATATAAGGGTGATCTCCCTCCGCTCCGAGGTTGAATTCAGGATAGAACTGTTGATTGGAGATATAATAATAATTGTTATCGCGTGAGAAATTCATGTGGATATCGTCACGTAAGCCGAAATCTTCCACTCCGGCCGGCGCAGCATCCGAATGATATACCCTTGCAGTGTGATTGGGAACAAAATCAATTATCAATTTCATCTTTTCGCGATGAACCCTTTTCACCAGGTTCACAAATTCTTTCATCCTGTCGGGCACTGATACAGCCAGAGCCGGATCGATGTCGTAATAATCCTTAATGGCGTAAGGTGAACCTGCTTCTCCTTTCACCACATTGGGATTATCCGGAGCAATGCCGTATTTAGAAAAATCTGTCTTGGTGGCATGTTCAATCACTCCTGTAAGCCACAGACAGTTGGCACCTAATTCCTTGATACTGCGAATCACATGTCCCGAAAGATCGTTGAGCTTGCCGCTGCCGTTTTGTGCGTATGTACCCCAGGGGACACAGTTGCCGTTGGTATTGGTAAAGACACGGGGGAAGATTTGATATATAATCAGTTTCTCCGTTGACTGGCTCATAATAGGGCGAAAATATTAATGGGGGTTTAAGTTATTGTGAGTTAATTATTCTATCAACTTTATCAATAGTTTCAAGCACTCTGCAGGCTGCCTCATAACCAACCTCTACACCATGGCGCATACTTTTGAGGTCGAAAGTCTTAACTCCCGACACTCTGTCGACATTTATGATATAATCGCATAGTCTTATGTCTTGCGATGTGTTGGCTTTCGACATGAGATGATATGTCCTGTAGGCTATATCGATGATGGAGGAGGTGTAATCTTCGTTACCTCTTTGGAACGGGCTGCAGTTGCTTCCGAACAGTGTGGTGCAATAATCACGTATAGCCCAGGCCGGAAGATTTCGCAACACACCTCCATCCACATAATTGACACCCTTAATTTTTACGGGATGAAATACGATGGGTATGCTGCAAGAAGCTATGACACGTGGCACTATCTCTCCCTTGCCCCAACCTACCGACTTGGCATGATCGAAGTCGGTTGCACATATTACTGTAGGAATCTTCATCTCCTCGAGATATTTCACAGGCAGCCAGCTTTCCAAAAGTTTCCCGAATCTGTCAAGACGCATGAAACCTTTCTTAGGTATAGCCCACTCTGTAAAATCTCCGAAACTTGATGACTCGGTGAAACATCTGATAATGTCATCCGGAGTTAATCCTGCACCATATAAGGAGGCAGCGATCGAACCCGCCGAAACTCCGGATATGATGTCGGGCCGGATACCGAATTGTTCAAAAGCTTTGAGCACTCCAATATGGGAGAAACCCTTAGCCCCGCCTCCACTGAAGGCGATACCGACCGTAGTATCTTTCCGGATGCCAAGCCTCTCGAGAAGGCCGTCGATTTTCCATATCATCTTTTTAATTTTTACCTGTTTATGCTACGCATGACAGCCTTTCCGGAAAAAGGCATTATGCGATTTTTTGCAAATATAAGGATTTTTTTACGTCACTGAAAATATTTTCGATCTTTTTTCCTTTCACTGACCTTCTCCCGTTGTTTCGTCAGCTTTCTTCTCATCCTCCCCTTCCTCTTCCTTATCGTCGTTTTTGTTCTTTTTACGACGGAATTTTGAGAAAGGATTATCAAACTCTTTGCGGTAAATTATTCCGAGTCCTTGAGTCGTGAGGGCCTGACGCAGATAATAATTCTGGTCGTTGAAGTGATTGTAAGCCTTCAACCGAAGATTGCCTCCTCGTCTTAACAGATACTCTATATCAAAGTCTCCTACAAAAGTAGTCTGTGAAGTAGCTCTGTCTCTATAACCGAAATTTCCGTTTATCAACAGCCGATTGTTGAGCAGCCGAGAACTTAGAGCCACGTCAACCTCCAGATCTGAGAAATCACCTTTATCACTGCGGAACGAGGGTGCTACTGATAATTTATCTGTGAGCTGTCCAAGCATGTTTGACAGCTGGGATGAAAGAGTTGACGATGCTACGGAAGCAAGTTCGCCGCCATTACTTGTCGCACCCATATATTCAGGAGTATAGAACCTGTTGAGTGCAAGTAGATATATAATCTGACGGCTCATCATGTCATCTGTGGAAATTATACTTTTCACTTTCCTCTCCACATCCTGTGTGAGTGTGGGAAGCTCGATATCAAAGGTAATATCAGGATGCTGCATCTGGCCCTCCACCATCAGCATTGCATCTACAGGCACATTCGTCCTTGCCAGGTCTCTGTCGGTAGAAAAACTCTTGTCAAGATCGGAAAGATTGGTGTTGACTCTATAACTTGCCGTAATATCGAGAGTGGCATTCAAAGGATCGCCGTTAAATGATATGCTGCTCCCTTGTCGGATATTGAAGTCACGCAAAATAAGATCCTGAAGCGAGAAATTATATTTACCGTCCTCAAGGATATATTTTCCAAACATCTGCATCTCGTCACTCTCAGTATCATAATCCACCTGGATATTTCCGTTGCCTCTTGCTGTAATCTTATCGCCTGCCACCGGATCCATCACGAGAGTCATAAGCGTCGAAGGCGTGACGCTCGCTCTGACGTCCATCTGGAATTTTGACGGCATTGATTCTTGCATGGAAATCTTCTTTCTGAACATACTCAATATGTCGGCCACACTATCTGTATGCATTTTTTCGGCCTCTTCCTTTCTTCTGTCGGAGAAAGTCAGGAATTTATAATCTTCCGCCGCCTGAGTATCGTTCAAAACAAACGTAAAAGAGGAATTCCCTACTACACTCATATCTACAGATACTGAGACAAGCCCCGGCCAACCTTTCACGACAGCGCTTCCATTGCCATAAAGGGTGCCATACCAGTCAGGATTAAGCCGAGCATTAGTGTCGTAACACAGCAAATGACGTACGTCGCTGATGCGGAAAGTGAAACGTGGTTCATGAAAATATCTGTGGGTAAGTTCTCCCGACAGGATAGCCGAATGGCCCTCCCGGTCATAGAGTATGAATGAGGGCACGGTGATTTTACCGGGATCAAGAAATACAGAGTCGGATCCATGGTAATAAACGTTGGTATAATCAAGCTTCAGGGCAATTGAATCTGCTTTTATCCTTCCTATAAGATCTATATCGCTGAAACTGCCGAATAATTTGGCTTTACCGGAGGCTTTACCCTTAACATCTGATGTGAACGCTGACATAAAGGGCTGAAGAAATTCCACAGGCACACGGTCGGCATCTATAGCGAAGCTCAGCGAATCACGTGTAACCCAGATTCCACCGTCGACGGTTGTGGGATTGTTCTCTTTACCCATAATATCAGCATTGATCGAAACCATCTTGGAGTCGTTATGCCAGCTACTTTTTATAGCCGCATCTCCCAACACAGCTCCGTTATAACTCAAACCTTCAACCCGCAGATTGTCTGTCTGTGCTATCGGCTCACGACTCAAGGCCCCTGACGCGGCCACCTCGCCTGTAGCGGTTCCACCGAAGGATACATAGTTTATATTCAACGTATCGAAAATATATCCTAAATCAATATCAGCAAGTTTAACATTGAGTGAATCAAGCGGCGAAGGGGAGGCTACACCATCTATTTCAATGAACTGGTTGTCATGCCAGATTCTAAGGCCATCTATGTCCAGTGTGTTATCTTTATAAGCTATGGTAGATCTGTCGATATTCCAACGGGCTTGTCCGAAGTCAAACACTGAGGGATTGATCACGACATCAACTTCAGGATGAGCCGTCAATTCATTTTTACTGAGCATAGCGCCCAAAGACATCGTTCCTTTGAATGATGAATCATCAGGCACGGCCCATGCTATATCTGTAAATATATTGTCATTCTTTCCTGTGACCTGTAAATCAAGTTTCACTTCTCCTCTTTTTACCGGGAAAGTTGTGGTGGCAGCAACTCCTATACTACCCGATTCTCCATCAAGCCGTGCAGTAATATCCGTGCCACTTACAAGTTTGTTTTTCCCTTGCTGTAAATAAGGCACCGATACATTTACTTCCGCGAAGTTAGAAGTGGCCTCTATGGCTCCCTTTAACGTTACCGGCACTAACAGTCGTACAGGCAGATTGAAGAATTCCGTGAGCGTATTATCAGCCGGTACAATAAATTGGAATTTTGCATCCGAATTGAAGTTTTCTGCATCTGCCGGTGCCTTCAGCAGACATGGTAAAGTTTTAGCCAACATAGCCATGACCTCACCGGAAAGTTGCTTCAATCGGAAATCACCTTTAATATCTCCTGAAATCCAATCGCTTTTAAGTGTAAGGACTCTTTCTATTGAATCGGAATCTGCTGTCAATACCAGATTTTTCAGCCTTAAAACTTTATCATCAGTGTTCTCAAAATAAAAATCACTGAGATTTATTTTGCCTACCGCGTTGTCTATATTATTGCCGCGCAATTGTATGTCGGCATGACCACCTATCCTCGAACCTCTGTATTTAGCAGGTAATAAACCAAGTGACCCGGGATTGAAATAAGCTATATCACTTTTAAGTGATATTTCTGATGAGGGCCCGTCAATGTAGCCTTCACCATTCAGATTCAATTTGGCTGTAGCATTGTCTGACACAAGCTCCAGTTTTATTTCATGATCTCTCTTGTCAGCCTGCAGGGTTATGTTGTCAATTGAAGTGCCCTGATAACTGAAATCATGGATATCCGCCCTCACTTCTCCGTTCATATCCTTTCCTGCGAGGGCACCATCTATCGCAATCTCAGCCACGAGATTGCCCAAACTGCTTTCTGACAATAACGTTCCCAAAGCAAAGCCCTCTGTAGAAACCTCGGCCTTTATTTTGCCACTGCCTTTTTTCAATGCGCCCACTGTTGCCGAGATCAACAGATCGCCACAGGTGGTCACCAGTCTCGCATCACCTTTGAAATCACCTGCAAAAGGAGTGGCGGTTCCGGTAGCGGAAAGCTCCAATTCACCTGCATTTGTAATTATATCCTTAATTTTCGGCTTTATCTGTGGGAAAAACAACAAAGATTCTCTTATGGTGACTCTGTCCGCCTTAAGTTTTACATCGTCTATAGCTAATGCGAGCGTTTCTTTGTTTCTTAAATTTTTTGCCTCTCCCTTAATCATCAGGGAAAGAGAATTGTTAGTGGAGGTGAGGTTAAAACGGCTTAATTCTACTTCATCGAGATTTCCCCTAATATCGGCATCCAAAGTTATCGGGTCAGTAAACTTACGTAAATCAGGAAGAAGCCAGCCGAAATCTGCCGGACAGATGGGGTTATCAATAAAGACTATATGGTGATTTCCTTCCGCTAAAGCATTCATTATCTCCTTGTAACCTTTGAAATTCAAAGAAATGTCAGATGGCCTTAATTCCGTAGAGGGTAGTTTCACAATGATGTTGTTCACCGACAGTGATGACGGTGTTATATGTGCCTGAAACGCGATTTTCTCCACATCCAGACCCCCGGACAAATTAAAAGAGAGCCGACGGAGATCTACTGTGAAATCATCGTTGGCAAGCCGAGGCAGATTCAAGTCAGCCTTGAAGTCCCATAATCTCAAATGGTTGAAATCGGTCTTCATGGATATCCCGGATTTAGGTATCCATTCACGGTCAAAAGATATGGCACTTCGTCTGATTACGACGTTACGTAAGTTCAGGTCAAATTTCGTTGGAGGTTTTCCCGGATCTTTGGGTTTGAAAGCATCAATAAGAAAAGCTATGTTGAGAGGGCCCTTTTCTTCTGCTTGTGAGATACGTGCGTCAAGACCTATTACTTCTGCGTAAGTTATCTCTATTTTTCTTTCCTTCAAGAGTTTCCACAATCTTATGCCTGCACCTAAGGTTTCCACCGCCAGACATCTTTCACCATTGGGATCATAAACTTCCAGCTCTTTAATAACCACCTCGTTAAAGGGCTTTATGACCAGATTACCGATTTTCACTTCTCCTCCAAGAAAGGCGGATAATTCGGTCTCCACCCGTTGGCTGATTTTATTCTGGAAAGCCGGCACCGAAAGGAGCACATAAAGCACAAGATACACCACAACCACCAGGATGATGGCTGTGAAGACAATTCCTCTTGCGGCTCTATAGATATTTTTTATTATGTGCATAATGTATGCTCAGAATCTCGTGTGCAGGACTGACATAACAGATTAAGGTGCAAAATTAAATAAAAATCCCCATATTCCCTCTCCTTGAAGCCATTTCTTAATAATTTGACTGCTGTGTTTTGACATTTCAACTAATTAAGCTAACTTTGTAGTAAGAAATATTACGTGAAAAAATGAGTGTAGTAATACTCGGAATAGAATCGTCGTGCGACGACACGTCAGCAGCTGTGATAAACGACGGGCTGCTGCTAAGCAATGTCATAGCCGGCCAGAAAGTGCATGAAGCCTACGGCGGTGTGGTGCCTGAACTTGCCTCTCGCGCCCACCAGCAGAATATTGTGCCAGTGGTTAGTGAAGCTTTGCGTCAGGCCGGCATCGACAAAAACGATCTTTCCGCCATAGCCTTTACAAGAGGACCGGGTCTGCTCGGCTCCCTTCTCGTAGGCACTTCTTTTGCAAAGGGGATGGCCTTAGGCCTTGATATCCCTCTCATCGATGTGAATCACCTGCACGGCCATGTGCTGTCGCATTTTATAAAAAAGTCTCCGGAAGATTCAGTCCCTGAATTTCCATTTATCTGCCTTCTGATTTCAGGAGGCAACTCCCAGATTGTTTTGGTTCGCAGTCCGTATGATATGGAAATAATCGGGAAGACCATAGATGATGCGGCCGGAGAGGCTTTCGACAAATGTGCCAAGGTGATGGGGCTCCCCTATCCCGGCGGTCCTCATATAGATCGACTGGCCTCCGAAGGCAATCCTAAGGCTTTTACCTTCAGCCGTCCGCACATCCCCGGTTTTGACTATTCTTTCAGCGGGCTGAAGACATCTTTCCTCTACACCCTGCGCGATGCTTTGAAAGAAGATCCTGAATTTATTGAAAAGAATAAAGCCGATCTCGCAGCCTCACTGCAAGCCACCATCATCCGGATCCTTCTTGATAAACTCGGCAAAGCCCTCACAGCCTATCCTGTGAAACATGTCGCCATCGGAGGAGGTGTTTCAGCCAATTCCGGTGTTCGTGCCGCCGTGGCGGATTTCTGCCGTAAGAGAGGTGTCAGAGCCTGGATTCCTGAAAGAGCCTTTACCACCGACAATGCCGCTATGGTTGCTACCGCCGGCTATTTCAAATATCTTAATCATCAATTCTGCGATCTCTCACTCCCCCCTTATTCCCGGGTGACAGTGTGATCTCAATAAGTGCAACTGCCATGTCTAATCAACCAATACACAACAAGAAAAACCAAAGCAGGTCTGCGGATACTCACACCGAGACACGCCACACTGTCATATACGGATATACCCGTCATGAGCTATCAAAAGTGATGCGCCATTTTGAATCGCAGCTACCGGAATTTGTAAAAATCTCCATTGACTCCAACAATCTGGTAACCCGTATCACACTTACGGGTATAAATTCAGGTGTGGAACTGCTCCGGTTTAATATGAATCGTTACCACCGCAATCTCAACCAGATATTTTCAGAGGAAGTGGTAGCCACAGAAGACAAGACTGTAGCACAAGTGCTTGGGGAGCTCCTGCATGAACGTGAATTGACAGTGGCCTGTGCCGAAAGTTGTACGGGTGGAAATCTCGCTCACCGTATCGTACAGGTGCCGGGATCCTCTGCTTATTTCTTAGGCAGCGTGGTAAGCTATTCCAACGATGTCAAGGCCACAGTGCTCGGTGTGCCCAGAAGTGACATTTCACGACATGGCGCTGTAAGCCGTGAGGTGGCGGAGGCTATGGTAAAGGGAGTGGCAAAGCTGATGCGCACTGACTGCGCCATAGCCACGACAGGCATTGCAGGCCCCGACGGCGGCACGAAATACAAACCGGTAGGCACCGTATGGATCGCTGTAAAATGCGGCAACCAGATAGTAAGCGAATGTCTCCACTTCGCAGGCGACCGTAACACAGTGATAGAGAGCGCCACCAATCACGGCATGGTCATGCTCATCAATCTGCTTCGCAATAGCTACGTGATGCAGGAAGACGTCAATGATGACTGACATCTGAAAATTATCAAGAAAATTATTTGAAAAATTTATTTGCAAGATTGGCAATAATTTACTAATTTTGCACTCGGTTTGTGGCACATCCTTTAAAGCCGCCAATTTGATGCGCCTGGCGGTGATATGAGAACTGAGATGGCGGCCATAGCCCTCGATTAAAAGTTTACTAAATAAAGATAATAACAGCCATGTCAAAAGTTTGTCAGCTTTCAGGCAAAAAAACGTCTGTGGGCAACAACGTTTCCCACTCAAAGCGTCGCACCAAACGCAAATTTAACGTCAACCTCCACAAAAAGAAATTCTACTGGGTTGAGCAGGATATGTGGATTGAGCTTATCGTTTCAGCTCATGCTCTCCGCACAATCAATAAGATCGGTCTGAACGCCGCTCTTAAGAAAGCCGAGAAAGAGGGTAACCTTGACTTCAAAGACATCAAAATCATTTCTCTTTAAAAAGAATTTCTAAACTATGGCAAAGAAAGCTAAAGGCAACAGAGTGCAGGTAATCCTTGAATGCACTGAACACAAAGCCAGCGGTATGCCCGGTATGTCAAGATACATCACTACCAAAAACCGCAAAAATACTACAGGCCGTATGGAGTTGAAAAAATACAACCCCATCTTGAAAAGAATGACCATCCATAAAGAAATTAAATAAGCACTGACCCATGGCAAAAAAAACCGTCGCGTCTCTTCAGAAAGGTGAAGGACGCACATTCAGCAAAGTGATCAAAATGGAGAAATCTCCTAAGACAGGCGCTTATATCTTCAAAGAGGAAATGGTGCCAAACGATGCAGTTCAAGCTGCTCTCAAATAATCTGAAAGGTTAAACTCCTTAATATATCGAAAGACTGATGGATTCTCTCCCTCAGTCTTTCTTTTTATACCTCTCCCCTAATCCCGGAATATCCTACTGTTGAGTCTCTTCCATTAACTTCGCAATATTACTTTCTTTTATTTCCGGAATAGTCGTTTCAGTTTTTCAGGTAGAGTTCCGCTCCGTTAATTTTCTGTTTGGTAACCATAAAAGTTAAAGAGCATGGATTCACGCGCTCGTGAATCCATGCTCTTTAACTTTCTTAAAAATAGTGTCAGATAGCTGAACGGATAACTCCTCTGCTTGAATTTACTACAAAGTTTATGATTTCATCTCTGTATTTTGATTCCGGCAGTGTCTCCTCGATCAACTTCACGGCATTGGTTACATTCAGATCACTAAGATACAACACCCTGTAGATATCGCCGATAGCACGAATATCTTCAGGACTGAATCCGTTGCGGTGTAAGCCTACAGCATTAAGACCTACGTATGATATGGGTTCTCTGGCCGCTTTCACGTATGGCGGTATATCCTTGTTGACCAAAGACCCCCCCTGAAGCATGATGTTGCGTCCGAGATGACAGAACTGGTGAACAAGACTTCCGCCTCCTAATACAGCGCAGTCATCCACCACTACTTCACCGCCAAGTTGACAAGCATTTGACATAATTACCCGATTACCAAGCTTACAGTCGTGTGCCACATGACAGTAAGCCATTATAAGGCAATTATCACCAACCACTGTCTTACCTTTCGAGGCTGTGCCACGGTTGACTGTCACACATTCACGCAAGGTGGTGCCGTCACCAACATAAGCGTAGGTGGTTTCTCCTTTGAACTTAAGATCCTGAGGAATACCTGATACCACTGCACCGGGAAAAATCCTGACTCCGGATCCTATTCTTGCTCCCGGAAAAATGGTAACATTACCGCTTATCTCACAATTATCACCAATCTCAACATCTTCACAGATATTGGTGAAATTTCCGATTTTGACGTTATTGCCTATTTTAGCATCCGGATGGACGTAATACATATTACTCATAACTGACAGATTCCGGTTTATTTATTCTTTATTATCTGCGCCATAAACTCTGCCTCACAAGCTATCTTATCGCCGACGAATGCATATCCCTTCACTACGGCACAACCTCTTCTAATCTCGGTCATAAGACTGACATTAAGGAGAAGTGTAGCACCCGGCACAACTTTTTGACGGAACTTCACATTGTCTATCTTAAGGAAATAAGTGCTGTATTTCTCCGGATCCTCGAGATAATTGAGCACGAGCACACCTGCGGCCTGTGCCATTGCCTCTACCTGAAGCACTCCCGGCATAACCGGCTCCTGGGGGAAGTGTCCGGGGAAAAACGGCTCATTCACTGTCACGTTCTTCACTGCAACACAATGTTTCTTATCAATCTCAATGATCTTATCTATGAGAAGGAAGGGATAACGGTGAGGAAGAAGTTTGCGGATTCCGTTGATGTCAATCACCGGTTCTTCGTTAGGATTGTAGTATGGCGACTGAATCTCAGTGTGACGCACCTCTTTACGCACCATGCGGGTAAACTTGTTGTTCACAGTGTGTCCCGGACGGATCGCTACCACTCTACCCTTGAGCGGACGCCCTATCAAAGCAATGTCACCGATAACATCCATAAGTTTGTGACGCGCCGGTTCATTGTCCCATTTCAACGGTATAGGATTGATATATCCTAACTGAGAAAGATTCATGTGCTCCACACCCACCAGATCACAGATATGATCTATCTTATCCTGGGCTATAGGTTCGTCATAAATCACGATAGCATTATCCAGATCACCACCTTTGATAAGTCCGTGCTGCAGAAGTTGTTCAATCTCCCTGACGAATACAAAAGTACGGGCGCTTGCCACCTCCTGACGGAATTCGGCTATGTCGTCAAGCACTGCAAACTGATTGGGGAGCACCTTCGAATTGTATTCCACCATCACCTCAACACTGAAATGATCGTCAGGATATATGGTAACGGTAGAGCCGGTCTCCTCATCCCTGAAGCGCATCTTCTCCTTAATTACATAAAAATCCTTATCAGCTTTCTGCTCTTCAAGACCTACTTCCTCAAGCTTTCTCACATACTGTATGGCACTACCGTCGAGAATCGGCAGCTCGGGACCATCCACCTCGATGAGGCAGTTGTCAACTCCGGCGGCATACAGGGCAGCCATGGCGTGTTCCACGGTGCTTATCTTCACGTTGTTCTTACCGATTACCGTGCCGCGTGTGGTGTCAACCACATTCTCAGCCAAAGCATCTATTACAGGCTCTCCCTCGAGATCCACACGTTTGAACTTGTATCCGAAATTATCAGGTGCCGGTTTGAATGTAGCCGTAATCACCATTCCGGAGTGGAGGCCCTTTCCTTTGAGTGTGAAGGGAGCCTTCAGAGTAAGTTGTTTCATTTCTTGATCTTGTTAAATTCTGAGAATAGTTTGCCCAGGTTCTTTATGTAAACCTGGTTCTTGGCAAACTGGCGTATGTCCACTGCTGGGTAACCCAGAAGGCTCTGCCCGTCGCCAACACTTTTGGGTATGCCTGACTGCGCTCCGATCTGATTATAATTTCCGACGGTGATGTGTCCGGCAAAACCACATTGCCCCCCTACCATGTTGCCGTTGCCGATATGAACCGACCCTGCTATTCCGGTCTGTGAAGCAAATACATTATCCTCTCCTATCGTTACATTATGTGCCACCTGGATAAGATTATCAAGTTTGGTGCCTCGCCCTATGCTGGTCCGGCCGAATGTAGCACGGTCAACGGTAGTATTGGCTCCGATCTCTACGTCGTCAGCGATAACGACAATGCCGGTCTGAGGAATTTTCTCAAACTTGCCGTTGTTGGGAGCAAAGCCGAAACCGTCAGCACCGATGACAGCCCCGGAATGAATGATGCAACGGTTGCCGATGCGGCATCCTTCATAAATCTTTACTCCGGCTCTGATGACAGTATCGTCTCCTAACTCTACTCCATCGCCGATATAAGCCTGAGGATAAATCTTGACATTCTTTCCGAGCCGCACTCCTTTACCTATATAAGCAAAAGCACCGATATAGACGTTATCAGGCAACTCTACATCTTCAGCTATATATGACGGCTGCTCTATGCCGACGGGAAGTGGCTTGCTTGCCTCCACCATCCTGAGCAAGGATGCCAGTGTGGCATACGGATCATCCACTTTTATCAGCGTAGGTTTACATTCCCCCTCCGGATCGAAATCCTTGCTCACAAGCACTGCGGTGGCAGCGGTAGAATGGATATAATGAGCATATTTGGGATTTGCGATGAATGTCAAGTCGCCCGGTTTGGCCTCCTCTATCTTCGCAAATCCTGTTAAAACGGCAGTCTCATCCCCCACCACCGTGCCTCCCGTAAGGGCCGCGAGGCCCTGAGGTGTAATCTCCATATTAATTGTCAGGATAAAAATTTTTGCAAATATCGGAATTTTTTTATTAATAGCCATAACAAACACTTAATAACTTATAGCGGGAGACTCATTTTTCTAATATTTTATTTTTTTCTTGATTTGATAAATAATATTTGCTACTTTTGCACAAAATTGCCGATAAAGATGGTCGGCGCCATTAATTCAATTAAAACCAATAATTTCTTCAAACATGAAAATATCTCATATCGAGCACATCGGCATAGCAGTGCCGGATCTCGCTAAAGCTATTGAGTATTACGAAAATGTTCTCGGTCTTAAATGCTACAAACAGGAAGTCGTGGCCGACCAGAAAGTGACCACTGCCTTTTTCAAAGTTGGCGACACAAAGATCGAACTTCTCGAAGCCACTTCACCCGACAGCACCATTGCTAAATTCATTGAGAAAAACGGTGGCCGCGGCGGCATGCATCATCTCGCTTTCGCTGTAGAAGACGGTGTGGCTGAAGCCCTCGATGAGGTTCAGGAAAAAGGTGTGAAAGTGATTGACAAAGCTCCTCGTGCAGGTGCCGACGGTCTGCAGATCGCTTTCCTTCACCCGAAATCCACTGAGGCTGTCCTCACAGAGCTTTGCGAAGACCCTGCTAAAAAATAAATCTGTCTCCTCTCTCCTAACCCATTAGGGTTCTTTCATGAAGAAACCATAAACTTTATCAAACAAATATGAGCAAACAGCAAGAAAAGATTCAGGAGCTCATCGAAAAGCGCGCCGAGGCCCGTATCGGTGGTGGCGAAAAAGCTATCGAGAAGCAGCACGCCAAAGGTAAATATACCGCGCGTGAGAGAATTGCACAGCTTCTCGACGAAGGTAGCTTCGAGGAGCTCGACATGTTTGTCACCCACCGTTGCACAAACTTCGGCCAGGATAAGAAACACACACTCGGTGACGGCGTTGTCACCGGTTTCGGCACAATCGAAGGCAGACTCGTCTATATCTTCGCACAAGACTTCACAGTGAATGCCGGTTCTCTCTCAGAGACTATGGCACAGAAGATCTGCAAAATCATGGATCTCGCCATGAAGATGGGTGCCCCGGTCATCGGTCTTAATGACTCCGGCGGCGCACGTATTCAGGAAGGCATCAACGCTCTCGCAGGCTATTCAGAAATTTTCCAGCGCAATATCCTTGCTTCAGGCGTCGTTCCCCAGATTTCAGCGATCCTCGGCCCGTGTGCCGGCGGTGCGGTTTATAGCCCCGCCCTCACTGACTTTACTATCATGGCAAAGGGTATCTCATATATGTTCCTAACAGGCCCGGCAGTGGTGAAGACAGTTACCGGAGAGGATGTCACTCAGGAACAACTCGGCGGCGCATCGGTTCACGCATCCAAGAGCGGTGTGACCCATTTCGCCACTGAAAACGGTGAGGAAGCCCTTCAGGTGATCCGTAAACTGATAAGCTATATTCCTCAGAACAATCTTGAGGAGACTCCCCTCGTTGCCTGCAACGATCCTATCGACCGTCTCGAGGATCAGCTCAATGAAATCATTCCGGAAAGCGCTAAGCAGAGCTACGACATGTATGATGTGATCGGAGCTATCATCGATAACGGTGAATTCCTTGAGGTGCAACGAGACTATGCCAAGAATATCATTATCGGCTTCGCCCGCTTCAACGGACAGTCTGTAGGTGTGGTTGCCAACCAGCCCAAAGTTCTTGCCGGTGTGCTCGACTCAAATGCATCACGCAAGGCAGCTCGCTTCGTGCGTTTCTGCGATGCCTTCAATATTCCTTTGGTGACTCTTGTTGACGTGCCGGGATTCCTTCCGGGCACCGGTCAGGAATATAATGGTGTGATTCTCCACGGTGCGAAACTTCTTTACGCTTACGGTGAGGCTACAGTGCCCAAGGTTACCGTCACTCTCCGCAAGAGCTACGGTGGCTCTCACATTGTGATGAGCTGTAAGCAGCTGCGTGGTGATATCAATTATGCATGGCCTTCTGCAGAAATTGCCGTTATGGGAGCCGAGGGAGCAGTAAACGTACTGTATGCCAAGGAGGCGAAGACAGCAGCCGATCCGGCAGCTTTCAAAAAGGAGAAAGAAGAGGAATACAGCAAACTGTTTGCCAATCCTTATCAGGCAGCCAAATACGGATATATCGATGACGTGATCGAACCGCGTAACACTCGTTTCCGTATTATCCGTGCCCTCCAGATGCTTGCTACCAAGAAGCTCCAGAATCCTCCGAAGAAACACGGTAATATTCCATTATAATCACTTCGATTCCACTGTCATGCATAATATGATGAAAAAATATTTTCTGGCAGCGGCCTTATCTCTTACCCTCGTCGGCACCGGTTTTGCTTCGGTGCCTGCGACGGGTCAGGAATATGAGTCCACTGTGACGGTGAGCCCGACTTCAGGTGATCAGACAGATGTCGTAGTTGATCCCACTCCGAGCGAGGAGGTCAATTATGTGCAGGAAAGTCAGATTGCCCGTAAGATGACCCAGGCCGAAAAAGCCCATAATGCGGCTGTCAACGACTCTTGGGGAGGCGCCATCACTATCATTGCCATGTGCATCGTGATAGCAGCCCTCGTGGTTCTGTCACTCCTTTTCCTTGGCTTCGGCAAGATTTCTCAGTCGCTATTGGCGAAGAATAAACGCGAGGCAAAAGCGCTGAGCGCTTCTTCCGACGGGGAGGAACATCATGAAGTTGACTCCGGAGATGTCATAGCTGCCATAGCTGCCGCACTTGCCGAACATTTCGGTGAAGGCCACGATATAGAGGAGACTATCCTTACCATCCGCAAGCTTCAGAAAGCTTATTCTCCTTGGAGCTCCAAGATCTATAATATGCGCCACATGCCCGATCACAACCGTAACACTCCGGGCCAGGCGTCTCTCTAACCGTTTATAAAATCATATACCCTTTATCATGAAATTGAAGGAATACAAATATAAGATCAACGGCACCAAATTCAATGTGAAAGTTGGCGACCTTATCGACAACAAGGTTCATGTGGAGGTCAACGGCGTACCCTACGATGTTGAGCTCGACAAAGTGCCTAACACCAAGACCACTGTCGCTCAGCGTGTGAAAGGTCCTGAAAAAGCTCCGCGCACTGAAGCCGGCGAAAGCATCCTTTCAAAGCCGACGGTTTCTTCCGGCAAAGCTTACACAGTGGTGGCTCCCCTTCCGGGCACTCTCATGAGCTACAATGTAAAGGTTGGCGATACTGTCAAACCCGGCGACACTGTATGCGTGCTTGAGGCTATGAAAATGGAGAATGACATCCATGCCACACAAGGAGGCGTTGTGAAACAACTCCTCGCAAGTGTAGGCGATGCCATAGCTCAGGACGGCCCTATCATGATTCTCGAATAATCATCAGTAGCTTACCCGTAGTATCATGATTTTAGCTCAGTCTACATTCTCTTTCGGTGAATTCATGAGGCAGACGGTCGAGACCTTCTGGCAATTCACCGGCTTCTATAATTGCGAATGGGAAAATCTCGTGATGCTGGCAGTGGGTTGTTTCTTCGTATGGCTCGCCATAAAGAAGAATTTCGAACCACTCCTGCTCGTTCCCATCGGCTTCGGTATGCTTATCGGCAATATTCCTTTTCAGGCCGGTATGGAAATCGGTATCTATGAACCGGGCTCAGTGCTCAATATCCTCTACAATGGTGTTGAAAAGGGATGGTATCCTCCTCTGATTTTCCTCGGTATCGGTGCGATGACCGACTTCTCGGCCCTACTTGCCAATCCGAAACTTATGATTATCGGTGCGTGTGCCCAATTCGGTATTTTCGGTGCATACATGCTCGCTCTTCTTTGTGGTTTCGATCCCCTCTCGGCAGGTTGTGTGGCTATCATCGGTGGTGCCGACGGCCCGACGGCTATCTTCACTACCTCGAAGCTTAACCCCAATCTGCTCGGTGCGGTGGCCGTATCAGCCTATTCCTACATGGCTTTGATTCCGCTTATCCAACCACCGTTGATGCGTCTCTTCACTACTCAGAAGGAACGTCTCATCAAGATGAAACCTACCCGCGTGGTTAGCCAGAATGAGAAGATTATCTTCCCGATTGTAGGTCTGCTTCTCACCTGTTTCGTCGTTCCTTCCGGTATACCTCTGCTCGGTATGCTCTTCTTCGGCAATCTTCTTCGCGAGAGTGGTGTCACAACCCGTCTTGCCAAGACTGCAAGCAACGCCATGACAGATATCGTGACCATTCTTCTTGGTCTTACAGTGGGTGCTTCTACACAGGCAGACAAGTTCCTGACACTTGACACTCTTCTTATCTTCGGACTCGGCTTCCTCGCCTTCATCATTGCTTCTTCAGCCGGTGTTTGCTCTGTGAAGATTTTCAACCTCTTCCTTGGTAAGGATAAGAAGATCAATCCGCTTATCGGTAATGCCGGTGTATCAGCCGTGCCTATGGCTGCACGTATCTCCAACAACTTAGGTCTGGAATACGATCCGTCAAACTATCTGCTGATGCACGCTATGGGTCCCAACGTGGCAGGTGTGATCGGTTCGGCAGTTGCTGCCGGTGTACTGCTCAGCTTCCTTGGCTGATAAATCGAATCAATAATATAAAAAAGATGTGGTGATCGACACCGCATCTTTTTTATTTGTGACGTAGTTATCTTTATTTTTAGTAACCATTATCATATACTTTTTTTGCATAAACATACGTGCAGTACTCATCACACTCAACTCCTGTAAGGTGCTATCGCAGCTTAACGTGAATATTGGTAACACCGGTAAATTACTAAATGTTAAAAAATAAATTTTACTGAACCCTTACTCATGTCGTTTGTTGATAATTTAGAGTCACGAGAATCTCAAGACTCAGTTCCACAATACGTGCAACGACAATTGCTTCATCCAATCCAACTATGATCACCGATAACGTAATAAAGGAAATATATAAGAAATTCGGGAAGCCCCATAAGAACGAGGAGGAGCTTCAACTGGATTATTTCCTGAATTTACTCAATGAAAACCACGCCATAACCCGCGACGGGATGGAGATAATCATTGAGGACCTTGACGAATTTAATCCATTCAGAAGATTTTTGATAAGAGGTATAAATGCAGTGCTTGAATTCGACAAGATGGTAGCATTCGTTTTCCGAAATCATATCCTGTTCTTAGGCAAAGAAGACAACCAGATGAGGGTTCACATAAAACCTGAGAAACCCAAATCATTGTTTGGCCGCATCTTTGGTCGATGACCCTTGTATATCTATTTATACACTCTGCTTTAGATATCTTAGTAAATCTTATTCCCGAATCCTTTCTTATCTTTCCGCCGATATCTCTTTTATCTTTCCTCTGTGATTAGGAAAAAATATTATTAACTGTGAAAGCACTCTCCTCTTCCATATCTGAATGTTGTCTGATATAAATACTACCTGAAGCTTTAGTACGTTCTGATTATAAATTCACTCATCAATCTTCTTAAGTGAGTTCACTAAACTTCATTTTTCTCGTTTTTCCTATTTTTTTTAGAAAAATTTGTCAATTTATTTTGTCTCAATTAAGAATTGAATTATATTCGCAAAAAATTTAGACAACTAATAATCTTGACTCAGCTTTTTCTTATTGGCCAACAGGCACAATCCGAAAATGCCGGAAGTAAGAGAAAATAAGTCGAGCGTTTCTAAGAGGGCGTAAGTGATTCTGAGAGGGCCAAATTATTTTTGTAGATTATTATAGTCATATATAAGTTTCAAATGTCATAAATTTTTAAGAGCCTTTTCTTATGGTATATAAGTTTAAACTTGTTAGCGATGAAGTGAGCAATTTCTCAAGGGAGATTGAGATTGACGCCAATGCCTCCTTCCTCCAGTTGCGTAACGCCATCCTCGACAGCGTCGATTATACAAAGGATGACATTGACTCTTTTTTCCTCTGCGATGATGAATGGAACCGTGAAGAGGAAATCACCCTTGAAGACATGGGTAGTTCGAGCGACCAGGACATTTGGATTATGGAAGACACACCTCTTAACGAACTTATAGAGGATGAAGGTCAGAAACTCGTTTTTGTCTTCAATTATCTCACGGAACGGTCTTTCTTCATGGAAATGAAAGAAGCTATACCGGGACGCACATTGAGCGATCCTATCTGTACCGTGAAACGCGGTAAGGCCCCTGCACAACATATCGACTATGATGAATTCGAAGAGAAGATAGATCAGGCCGCAAAGAAAGCAGCAGCTATGGCTGACGATCTGGAGTTTGATGATCTCTATGGAGATAGCGATTTCAATGAAGATGAACTCGGCACGGGTTTCGATGACATGAACTTCAATTAACCACTTAGCGTATCCGTAGAAAACAAGTATATAAAATACCGTATCCGCAGTGCAAGTATATCCACTTACTGCCTACAGAGTAAATGATATACTCCACTTACCGTCCGGGTTGTTATAGTAAGATACTGTTGAATTATAATTGGTTATAAAAACAATAATAAATCGATAATAATTAATAAGGATAAATAAAAAAACTCAGCCAATGAAGCTGAGTTTTTTTATTTATCCTTATTAATCTGTTTACCCTTGTTTATCAAGGATTATTTTATGATATCATAACGCTTGAACACCTTTTCTATCGCTTCAATCGAGCGGGCCACCTGTTCCTTGGTATGTGTAGCCATAAGAGAATAGCGGATCAAAGTGTCCTGAGGTGCTACGGCCGGAGTCACAACCGGATTTACAAACACTCCCTCATCAAGAAGATCACGGGTTACATGGAATGTCTTGTAATCATCACGGATGAAGAGAGGTATGATCGGTGTGGAGGTATTGCCTATCTCGCAACCCAGTTTACGGAATTCATCGAGTGCATAATTGGTGATATCCCAAAGGTGCTTCTGACGTTCCGGTTCGGCTATCATTATGTCGAGGGCTGCGTTTACAGCTGCGGTTGAAGCCGGAGTGATGCTGGCAGTGAAAATATAGGGACGACAATGATGACGGAGGAAATTGGTGATCACTTTATCAGTTGCGATAAAACCGCCTAAAGATGCGAACGACTTGCTGAATGTACCCATTATAAGGTCAACGTCGTCCGTAACACCATAATGGTTGCACACTCCGCGGCCACCCTCACCGAATACACCGATACCATGAGCTTCATCCACCATGAGTGAGGCGTTATACTGTTTTGCAAGGCGTGTCATCTCAGGGAGATTGGCTACATCACCCTCCATTGAGAATACACTGTCAGTGACAATAAGCTTCACCTTGTCGGGATCACAGCTCTTGAGAACCTTCTCAAGGCTCTCCATATCGTTATGTTTGTATTTCTTATAATTAGAAAGCGACAGGCGGCGACCCTCTATGATAGAAGCATGATCCTGCTCGTCGAGGATAACATAGTCCTCACGTCCGGTCAAAGTGGAAACAACGCCTAAATTCACACCGAAACCGGTGCTGAAAAGCATCACATCCTCCTTGCCGACGTAATCGGCGAGACGGGCTTCAAGATCTTTGTGAATGTCAAGGGTACCGTTGAGGAAAGGTGAACCGGCCATACCGGTGCCATATTTCTTTGTCGCTTCGACAGCAGCCTCGATCACCTTCGGATGATTCGTGAGACCCATATAACTGTTGGAACCGAACATCAGCACCTTGCGCCCGTTCATGGTCACCTCAGTGTTCTGCTCGCTCGAGATGGGTCGGAAATAAGGATATACTCCGGCTGCCATTGCCTTTTGCGGAGCATCGTAATGCGACAGTTTCTCTTGTAAAAGCTTCATATAGTTTAAAGTGTTTACTTGCTGAATTCTCCGCTTTCACTCGTGAAGCGGTCCACCCGGAGGGCGTCGGTTAAAGTTCAGGTTGCAAAGTTAACAAAATTTCAATAAAAATATCCATCAGATTGCCTTTTTTTTGGTCTTTGTCACCGATATTTTTACCTTTTGTCATTTTTGTCACATCTTTTTACCTCTCTCAAACCACGTAAATAACGGTGTGAACCACACATTTACAAATTTTAATTAAAAAAATAATTTATGACCGAAACTTTTAGCACGCTATTTGTTTAATTATTGAATGGCAACCGAAAATGATACGGTTCCACCACAATCTAAACGCCTTTTACGGCGACAGATTGAAAGAAACTGAATAACTGAATTAATAAAAAAAATAAAACTCAAAATTATAGAAATACTATGGGAAAGATAATTGGAATTGACCTGGGTACGACTAACAGCTGTGTTGCTGTAATGGAAGGTAAAGACCCTGTCGTAATTCAAAATAATGAAGGTCGCTACACCACTCCTTCAGTAGTGGCTTTCGTTGATGGCGGTGAACGTAAAGTAGGTGATCCTGCAAAACGTCAGGCTATCACAAACCCGACCCGTACAATCTACTCCATCAAACGTTTCATGGGTGAGAAATGCGGTCAGGTAGAAGAAGAAATCAAGCGTGTACCTTATAAGGTAGTATGCCAGAATGATATGCCGAAGGTTGATATCGACGGCCGTGATTATACTCCACAGGAGATTTCAGCAATGATTCTCCAGAAGATGAAGAAAACTGCCGAGGATTATCTCGGTCAGGAAGTTAAGGAAGCAGTCATTACTGTTCCTGCTTACTTCGACGACTCTCAGCGTCAGGCTACTAAGGAAGCCGGTGAGATCGCAGGTCTTAAAGTAATGCGTATTGTCAATGAGCCTACCGCAGCAGCCCTTGCTTATGGTCTTGGCAAATCCGACAAAGAACAGAAAATAGCCGTATTCGACCTTGGTGGCGGTACATTCGATATCTCTATCCTTGAGATCGGTGACGGTGTATTTGAGGTTAAGTCAACCAACGGTGATACTCACCTCGGTGGTGATGACTTCGACCACGTTATCATCGACTGGCTTGCCGATGAATTCAAGAAGAATGAGGGTGTTGATCTCCGTCAGGATCCTATGGCTATGCAGCGTCTTAAAGAGGCAGCTGAGAAGGCTAAGATCGAGCTTTCAAGCTCACCTTCCACTGAGATTAATCTTCCTTATATCACAGCCACCGCTTCCGGTCCGAAGCACTTGGTTCTCACACTTACCCGTTCTAAATTCGAGCAGCTCTCAGAGAAGCTTATCGATGCAGTAGTTGAACCTTGTATGAAGGCTCTTAAGGATGCAGGTATGACTAAGGCCGATATCGATGAGGTTATCCTCGTAGGTGGTTCTACCCGTATTCCTGCCATCCAGGATAAGGTTAAGGAAATCTTTGGCAAAGAACCTAACAAGAGCGTTAACCCCGATGAGGTTGTAGCAATCGGTGCAGCAGTTCAGGGCGCTATCCTTAGCGGTGACAAACAGGATGTGGTTCTTCTTGACGTTGTTCCTCTTACAATCGGTATCGAGACTCTCGGTGGCGTTATGACTCCTATGATCGAGGCCAACACTACAATTCCTGTACGTAAGAGCCAGACATTCTCTACAGCAGCTGACAACCAGCCGGAGGTAACAATCCGCGTGGTACAGGGCGAACGTCCTATGGCAGCTGATGACAAACTCCTCGGTGAGTTCAACCTCGCAGGAATTGCTCCCGCTCCGCGTGGTGTACCACAGATTGAAGTTACATTCGAGGTAGATGCCAACGGTATTCTTAACGTGTCAGCCAAGGATAAGGCAACCGGTAAGGAACAGTCAATCCGTATCGAAGCTTCAAGCGGTCTTAGCGATGCTGAAATCCAGCGTATGCGTGACGAAGCTAAAGCTAACGAAGAGGCTGATAAGAAAGCAAAGGAAAAAATCGACAAGCTCAACAGTGCTGACAATATGATCTTCCAGAGCGAGAAGCAGCTCAAAGAACTTGGTGATAAACTTCCTGCTGATAAGAAAGCCAACATCCAGTCTGCTATTGACAAACTGAAAGACATCCACAAGAACCAGCTCATCGACGACATTGATGCCGCTGAGAAAGCAATTCAGGATGCATTCCAGGCAGCTGCTCAGGACATTGCCAATGCACAGGCAGCCGCACAGCAGGCAGGTGCACAACCCGGTGCAGGTCAGTCAAACCATGACGGTGGCGCCGAGGATGTAGAATTCGAGGAAGTGAAATAATCCGTAAGTTTAGAATTATCTAAATCAATATTAAAAGGAGTGTAACTCAAAAGGTTACACTCCTTTTTTATTTTATTTTTTCTCCGAACTCTTGTTTTTTATCGATTTTTTATGTAGAGAATCCTCCGCAACTTTTAATATTGATTGTATTTTTATTTAACATCAGTAAATAAAAAGACCATATTTTATTTATTCACACTAAATATTCCTATTGTATCTCTTGAAGAAAAATATACCTAAGTATATAAATCACTCTCCCGAGGGATATGCCTTTTATACAGGCCAGATAATTGACTTGCTTACCCCAAATTACCGCTGTCCACCATTTTCAAATCATACTAATTACCGCTGTCCACCTTTTTCAAATCATATAAATTGCCGCTGTCCACCTTTTTCAAATCATACAAATTACCGCTGTCCACCTTTTTCAAATCATATAAATTGCCGCTGTCCACCTTTTTCAATTGATGAAATCAAGTTAATATTCGGACATCGTTTGGTTGATATAGCTAATTTGCCTAATTTTGCAATGTGAATCGTATTATAAAACTCCTCCTCTTTTTTCTTGCACTCTTTCCATCTGAGTGTCTTGCCGACAAACTCGCATTGCTGATCGGTATCGGTGACTATGACATGTCGCTAACAGGATGGAGAAAAATTCATGGTGACAATGACGTCAACCTGCTCTCTACCCTTCTGCTGAAACATAATTTCAAGGTCACGACTCTTGTTAACTCCCATGCCAC
>CAZPHL010000009.1:7211-44282 GCA_964586465.1 uncultured Sangeribacter sp. | reverse complement strand
CCCTATGGAGATACAAGATGCAAGGCGTGACGTATCAAAAAATGATGCGTTACGTTTTTTTTTGTTTTTTCTGTTGCAAATCGATAATCTTGGCGTTAACTGAGTGAACGATACTTCTAAAACAAGCTGACGATATCCCGTAATCCATGGATTCAGAAAGATTTACCGACATATTCTCACGATTGCAGTCAGGACTTCGCCGTTTTGCCTTCCGGATAGTAGGCAATGAAGTGGAGGCTGAGGATGCGGTGCAGGAGGCCTTCTGTTCTCTCTGGCGCAGAAGAGATGATGTGACGGATGATAACGCTCTGGCAGGGATGATGACCGTGAGTGTGCGCAACAGATGCGTGAGTGAACTGAGACGCAGAGGACGTTATCCTACAGCAGAACTTGAAGACAGTGTGCCGGAACAGGAAATTGAGCCGAGTCCGGATGCTTTATTCAGTGAAGTGCAGTCGATAATGGAAAAATATCTTTCCGAACGAGATCGCCGGATTCTTTTGCTCCGGGAACATTCCGGCTGGGAATTTGATGATATAGCCCGTAAGTTTGACATGACTCCCGCAGCCGTAAGGATGGCATTGTCACGTGCACGTAAAGGTGTATTGACGGCTTATCGTGAAAGAAGTGTCAGGAAGAAAATTTAAAACAAAAACCTTATGGAAGATGATAAGCTCATAGAATTGATTGATAAATATTATCAAGGTGATACCACCCTCGAAGAGGAGGTGTATCTGAGACGATGTCTCGGCACTACAGTTTCGGATAATCCTGAAATCAGAGAGGCACAAGCTATCATGAGTTATGTGGCTATGGCTGCCTCGAAAGAGGGGAAGAAAAGAACTGTATGGTACAGATGGACTGAGGCGGCGGTGATAGCAATTGTCTTGGCCGTCGGACTTTCCTCTCTAATATGGAATGATAATCTGTCGCTCTGCTCGACAATGATTGCGTGTAAGGAATATGACAACAATGAGACAGCGTTGGCATTGATTTCCAGTCAACTTGATGCAATAGGGGAGGCCTCTGATGAGCTCGAGGAAGAGTTGAGGGAAGATCTGCTGATGGTGGTGGAACTGCCGGACAGTTCCGAATGATCGATTTCGCTAATATTAATTTACTCATTATGAAAAAGATACTTATCCTCATAGCCTTCAGTTTTATCTTTATTCATCTACATGCCGCGTCTTCACCGGCTGCCATGAAATATCTTGACGGTTATTTCAATAATGACTCTAACGCCGCCGTCACAGTAGTTATGGGGAAGGCCTTGAATTCATACGATCTGGATGAATACCGGGGTCTGACACTTACCTATACTGCTGAGAATGCAGACAAAATTGAGGAAGCAGTGAAAACCGACGCGAATACTGCCATAGATAAAGAAATAGCTTACCGTAAAGGGAAACTTTATTACGCTTTCATTACACTCCCTCCGGAGAAAGGGAAAAACCGCTACTTGTTTTATCTGAACCAGACACTGGCTAAAGGCAACAAGCTGATTCTCATTTATATGAAAGGGAAAGCCTCGGCTGATAAGATAAAGAAAATGATAAAAAAGTGAACTATAAATTTTAATAAACCATATACTGACATGACAAAGATTCTTTCTATAATTGTATTGCTGGCTACCGGACAACTTATAGCAAAGGCTTCAGAGACCCCGGACACAATCACAAGAATTCAAAATCCTGAATATGTGGAAATCATCACCAAGGACAATAATATAAATCTTAAGATAAAAGATACGAAAAACGGACAATCGTACGATTATGCCTATAGCTCTGAAAATGGCACATCTTCAAATGACGACTGGGAGATCAATCTTCCTTTCTTCACCACCCACAAAGAAAAACATCAGAAATCAGGACGCCGCGTGAGCATTGACTGGTTTGATAATTTCTATGTAGGAGGACTGGTAGGACTTGACCGCCCGCAAGGAATGCGTGGTGGCTGGGAAATCGGCGTGGATAATCTGGTAGGAATTTTCTGGCATACAGGTAAACAAGGTCCCGTGTTTTCTCTCGGAGCAGGATTGGGTTACAGGTCAACCAATTTCGGAAAGGGAATGATGCTTGCACAAGATGTCAAACGCCTGACGATAGTGCCTTGTGATGAAACTATCAGTTCAGCCTCATCCCGACTGCATCTATTCCGTCTTTCCGTGCCATTTATGATAACTCAGCCTTTGGGTTGCGGCTTTGCTTTGCGGGTAGGAGCTATTCTGAATCTCAATACCTATACCAGTGCCACTACAAAGATCAAAGCCGGCAAGAAGACTTTCAAGAATAGTTTCCATTCTCTGGAACAAAGGTTTGCAACACCTGATTTTCTCGGTTCAGTAGTATTATATGACAATATCGGCGTATATGTAAGGTGGTCGCCCGTATCACTCTTCAGCGAGCAATGGGGCCCTCGCATCAAGGCCATAACTGTAGGAGTGAATTTCGTGCTTTGAACAAATAAGCTGAAAATGATTAAATCAGGATTAATAAATCAGGGTATAGCTTAAGATGTGTATTAACATAAGTTTAATATTACATTCAAAGTATAATACAAGAGAAAGAAAGTATAATACAAGATAGAAAAGGAAATGGAAAAGATAACAGCAATCATAGTGGCAATAATTGTTTTTACCAATGTTTCGGTTCAAACATTAACTGCACAAACTGTAGAAAACAAAGATACCATCAAGATCTACAACAATCCCTCTTCAATCATTATAACAGAAAACGGAGGAGAAACCAGAGTAGAGGTGATAGACAATGTAGGAAACTTGGAGATCACCGAAGCACGCGGTGACGGCAACAGTGTGATAAAGAGTTCCACAAGGTTTAACAGAATCAGCACGGGTTGTTGCGGGAAATGGCACTTTACTACAAATGGTCTGTATTTTGGTTTTGTATCTACACCCGGCACATCAGAATCAGTCTCACCTGACATGGGTAAATCAATGGAGATAGGGTGGCTCAACATCGTTGCACTGGAACGTGCGCTTAAAAACGGTTGGGCTGTGGGACTTGGTGTAGGTATTGACTGGAGAAATTACAGGTCGACACGCGGCCTGATTTATGAAAGTCATGACAACCATGCTTCTGTCACTACAGCTACCGATCCGAACTATAGATTTTCAAGAATAAAGATTTTCAGTGTCCAATTTCCTTTGTTGTGGACTAAACAATTCAAAAAAGTTGGCGGCATGACTCCCGGCATCGGCTTCGGAGCGATTTTCAACCTTAATACTCATGGTTCGATAAAGACTTCATGGAAGAATGAGAACGGGAAGAAAGAAAACTTTACAAACAATGAAATCGGACAACGCAGATTCACTATTGACCTCTATGGACAGGTCAGATGGGGAGATTTGGGTCTCTATTTAAGATATTCCCCCTATAAAATTCTGACCCGCAGTGAGATTCTTGACTATCGTCCTCTGTCAGTTGGCGTGACTCTATTTTACTAATAATCTTTCTTCTGATTTCCACCCTATAAATTAGTATTAGAAGATTTCCGGAGTTGCCAGAATGCTACCGCCGAGGCCGCCGCCACGTTGAGAGAATCAACACCATGCGCCATGGGGATACGAGCTACATAGTCGCACGATCTTATGACCTTATCGCTTAAGCCGTCCCCTTCAGTGCCAAGCACTATGGCCAGACGGCTCTCTGCTCCCAGAGCCGGATCGTCGATAGATACCGAGTCGTCGCTCAACGCCATTGCCACTGTCTTGAATCCATACTCATGAAGGGAACCGAAGGGTTTGGAGGAATCGGAAGGATTAGACCGGGACTCACGAATCCAAGTCCAGGGCACCTGGAATACGGTGCCCATTGATACCCTTACGGCACGTCGGTTAAGCGGATCGCACGAGGTAGGTGTAAGCAATATTCCGTCGATACCCAATGCAGCTGCCGAACGGAAAATGGCCCCGATATTGGTTGTATCCACTACGCCGTCGATTACAGCTATGCGCGATGCGTCCTTACAGATCTGTGCTACGCTTGGCAAAGGTTTTCTCTGCATCACACACAATACACCGCGTGTAAGCTTATATCCTGTCAGGCGTGCAAGCAGTTCCCGTGGGCCCGTAAAAACGTTGATCTCAGGGAAAGCTTCCACGATAAAAGCGGCGTCACCGTAGATATGACGCTCCTCACACAACATTGACAAGGGATGGTAACCCGCTTTGAGTGCCACACGTATCACTTTGGGACTCTCGGCGATAAAAAGACCGTTATCCTCATCAAGACGATTGCGGAGTTGAGCCTCCGTTAGGGAAACGTAAGGCTTCAACTCCGCATTATCAAGCGAATTAATATGAATTACAGGCATACCGGATTATTCTTGGGCGAGAATCAATGCGGAATAGGGTGCGAGGGTGATCTTGCCCCCTTTAGAGGTGCCGAGATCGGCCGTCGGTGAAATCTTACCGTCTTTAGCTACGATTTTCCAATTGCCTTTCGGAACGGTAACGGTCTGTTCTTTTGAAGCGCCGTTGAACACCACCTTTATCTCTTTCCACTGATCTCCGTTGGCATGATTCTTAAGAGAGTAAGAGATGAGATTAGGAGTCTTTGAAGAATCGATATTATCGAATTTCAGGTTTTTGGCGATATCCTCGGCTGTGGTCATACGGAAAGCCGGATGGTTCTTACGGAGTTCGATAAGACCTTTATAATAGTCGAACTGATCGCGATATTTAGCCTTGTTGTTCCAGTCGATGGCGTTGATTGAGTCGGGACTCTTGTAAGAATTGTGGACGCCCTGTTTGTCGCGGAACACCTCTTCACCGGCAAACATGAACGGTGTGCCTTGAGAAGTGAAGACTATTGTCTGAGCCAGTTTGGCAGCGTCAAGCATATTCTGCTCGGGCTCACCCTCCATAGATTTACGTAGCTTGTCGGTGAGAGTGAGGTCATCATGGCAAGACACATAATTTACTATCATTTCCGGAGATTGGGCATAAGCGAACTTGGAGTTGTTGCCCTTTGAATAGTCTATCTGTGGATGTGCGGTAGCGGCAACGATACCGATTTTCACAGTCTCTTCGTTACCCGGTTTTCCTGTAGCGAATCCACGGTCGGCTGCGTCTGTGAAATGACCTTTTACGGCATCACGGAGGTCATCCGAGAATACGGCGATATCGGTCATCTTGCTCACATTCTCCTTAAGGGCACGACGCTCGGGTGCTAAAGGCGAATCACCTGCTGTCCATCCCTCACCATATACAAATATAGAAGGATTTATCTTCTTAAGTTCAGCGGCCACTTCATTCATGGTGTCGATGTCATGAATAGCCATGAGGTCGAAACGGAAGCCGTCGATATGATATTCGTCTGCCCAGTATTTTGTGGAGTTGACGATATAGTCGCGCATCTGCTGGAGATCTGAAGCTGTCTCATTTCCGCAACCGGAGGCATCAGAATATTTGCCATCGTCCCAATGGCGGTGATAATAGCCCGGTGCGGTGAGCTCGAAATTAGAATCGTCATTCTGGGCGGTATGATTGTAGACCACATCCATTATCACACCGATACCTGCATCATGCAAAGCCTTTATCATCTCTTTCATTTCCTTCACACGGGTAGCCGGATCGGAGGGGTTGGTGGAGTAAGAACCTTCCGGGGCATTATAATTAAGAGGATCATAACCCCAGTTGTAAGTATTGTCCTGAAGATTCATCTCGTCCACAGAGTTATAATCGTAGGAGGGGAGGATATGTACATGGGTAATACCAAGTTCCTTGAGGTGGTCTATGCCGGTTTTATCACCGAGAGGAGTGACAGTGCCCTCTTCGGTAAGAGCAAGGAATTTACCCTTGTTGGCGATTCCTGATGAGGGATCCATCGACATATCGCGGTGATGCATCTCATACACTATCACATCGCTGAAGTTTTTCACTTCAGGACCTTTGTCTGAGTCCCAGCCTTCAGGATTAGTGGTAGCGAAATCAATTATTGCGGCGCGATTGCCGTTGACACCTACAGCCTTAGCCCACACGCCGGGTGTTTCCTGTTTCCATTCGCCGTCCCATTTTATCTGGAAAGTATAGAATTTACCATAAAGTTTCTGAGGCACTGAGACTGACCATGTGCCGTTGGCCGGGTCGAATTTCATGGGTAGAGTCTCATAAGGAGCACCGGTGTGACCATTATTATAAAGGTTAACCCGGGCATCCTGAGCCTTCGGACTCCAAAGACGGAAATGCGTGCCCGAATTGTCTACGGTAAGCTCGAGATCATCACCGTTATAAGTGGGATAGCTGATAAACTGGGCGTCGTAGGAGCTTTGAGCGGAAGCGGTAATTGTTGACAGAGACAAGGCGCCGGTAGCCATCAGGGCAGCTGTCATAAGGGTAGGTACGGATTTGAGTTTCATGTTTGAGAGCATGTAAGAATTTAAAATTGCGGTATGTCAATAAAGGAAGAGAGGTATTTTTCAATATAACAACACACAAGCGTATTTTATTGGTTACAACCGGTCATTTTTTTCTTACAATCTTTTTCTTATCATAGGCTACCTTGTGATTTATAAGTTGCCGAGTAAACTGTTCTAAAAACTAAGATAGGGACTTCTCTCCAAATTCATAATTGTGCAAGAAATGACCTTAATATATGAGGATAAAACATTAATAAATATGAAAAAGAGAGTGAAAGATAGTGTGTAATCCGGAAAAAAATAGTAACTTTGCAACGCTTTTCGCGAAAGGTTGGTCTCGATGGGGGAGAGCCCGGAGGCCGGATGCTTTTCAAACAAAAGTAAAATAGTAATAACCAATAATTAAACTCTCACAAAATGCATCTTTCAACAGAAGAGAAGCAGGCCATCTTCGAGAAATATGGCCAAGGCAAAAATGACACTGGCAGCCCCGAAAGCCAGATCGCACTTTTCTCAGTGCGTATCAAACACCTCACAGAGCACCTCAAGAATAATCACAAGGATTATGCTACTGCACGTGCTCTTAAGATGCTCGTAGGTCAGCGTCGTTCACTTCTTGATTATCTGGTACGCAAGGATATCAACCGTTATCGTGCCATCATCGCCAAGAAGGAGCTCGGTATCCGTAAATAAGAAACGGCAAATTTGCCTTACTCGAAAAAAAAGACATCCCTTGTCGGCCCGGCCGGCAGGGGATGCGTTTTTGGAGAAAGAAAGAGCAGAGCGCTTCAAAATATTTTAAAAAGTTAAGGCGGCCTTCACGAGGTCGCCTACGTTGTTCTTGATAATTGCGGTGGAGAAGAAACCCGGTTCCGTGTGTCCTTTGACATATCCTTCGTTCTATCTGCAAGCGGCTTCGCGCCGAAGGAGAAAGATCCGCTTTCCAATGTCGGGTTCACATCGGGTGTCTGTGGTAAGACACCGACCCTTTCCGCGGTCGTCAGACAATTCAATTATTGCATTGGGGTCATCCTCTAAGGTTATCGTCCTCTAAGGCTCCCTTTTGTCTATATAACACCGGCTACTGTGCAATGGTTCATCTGATAAGATGTTACTTTCAAATTACGTGCCACTTTATTTCAGCCGGCATGATATTTATCTCCCTTGCAAAGAAAAATCTTTATCATGAGGATGCGGAAATTCTACGATTTTTGTCTACCTTTGCATTAAGTTAACCGTCAAAAGAAAGCTGACATGCTTTCATTATGCAGACTTCTCTAAATCATGAAATAAAACCGGCTACAATATGAAGATAACGCTTGACTTAGGAGGAACCAACATTCGTGCCGCACGTGTGGTGAATGGAAAATGTATGGACTTAAGGTCGGAGAAATGTCAGGCCGACAAACAGGAGGATGAAATAATAGCACAGATATCCGATTTGATTCTCCCGCTTCTTACTCCGGCAGTAGATGGAATAGGGATCGGGGTGCCTTCAGTGGTAGATCCACTTGCAGGGATTGTGTATGATGCCGTCAATATTCCGTCATGGCGTGAGGTGTATCTGAAAAAGAAACTCGAGGATCGTTTCGGCATAGAAGTGAGGGTAAATAACGACTGTAATTGTTTTGTATTAGGCGAACAAAGATACGGTGCAGCCGTAGGTAAGAATAATGTTGTGGGCATCACTTTAGGTACAGGTGTGGGGGCCGGAATAATTATAAATGGAAAACTTTACACCGGAGTGCTGTGTGGGGCGGGAGAAATTGGTTGTCTGCCTTATCTTGATTCCGATTATGAGAATTATTGCAGCAGTCAATGGTTTGCCAAGCATGATACCGATGGTGCTACCATGGCTCATGAGGCTAATGAGGGAAATGCCGACGCCCTTAAGTTATGGGCGGAATTCGGTCATCATCTCGGCCAACTCATTAAAGTGATTCTTTGGACATACGCTCCTGAGGCCATTGTAATAGGAGGAGGGCTTTCCCAATCCTTTAGTCTTTTTGAACCATCGATGAAGGAGTCTCTTGAAACATTCCCTTATCTTCCGGTTGCCCGAAAATGTGCCATTATGCCCCATGCTCTTCCGGATGCGGCTCTTCTCGGAGCATCTCTTTTATTTCCAATACATGAAAAATAAACTGTTTCCAATACATTAACACAAATATAAAATATTTATGAATAAACTTATCTCACTGCTCACACTCGGAGCTATTATGCTTCCGCTTCCGGCTGTGGCAGAAAAAGGTAGGGACAAAGAGCTTACCTACATTATGGAAAATCCGTATGAAGTAGAGCTCATCAAATCGCCTGAAGGCGGTAAGGTCAAGAATGTGATTCTGATGATAGGTGACGGCATGAGTCTTATGCATGTCTATTCCGCATGGGCTGCTAACAAAGGGAAACTGTATCTTGAGAATGCACCGGTTGTGGGGCTTTCCAAAACATATTGTCTTGATAAACTGATCACTGATTCCGGAGCCGGGGGCACCGCTTTGGCCTCGGGAAAGAAAACCAATTATCATTCAGTCGGAGTAGACGGCAACGGAGAGCCGGCGAAGTCTCTTGTGGAGTATGCTAAAGACAAAGACATGTCTTCAGGAATAGCAGTCACATGCAGGCTTTGGGATGCTACCCCGGGAGATTTCTGTTGTCATATAGTTGACAGGGATAATGAGGATGGTGTAATGGCGGATTATGTCAATACAAAGGCAGATGTTGTCATAGGGCCCGGTTGGAGCAAGATGATCAACCGTGCTGACGGTAGAAATCTGTTTGAGGAACTTGAGGCAAAAGGCTACCGGATTACCAGATCGTTGGCCGACCTTGACAAGGTTGATGAAGGGAAAGTTTTCTGTGTCACGGATTCTTTCGACACTCCTCTGCCGGCCGTGCGCGGAGATTATCTCGCCAAGGCTTCGCTGAAAGCCATAGATATCATGAATAAAAATCCTAATGGTTTCTTCCTTATGATAGAGGGATCTCAGCTTGATGACTACGGTCATTTCAACGATCTTGATTTACTGATGCAGGAAGTCCATGATTTTGACCGCACTGTAGGAGCCATATTCGATTGGGCGGCCAAAGACGGAGAGACTCTTGTAGTGGTCACTGCCGATCATGAGACAGGGGGTCTTACGTTGGTCGACGGCGATCTCAATGAGGGTAAGATTGTATGTAAATTCTCGACAGGAAGCCACAGCGGCACGATGGTGCCAGTCTATGCTTTCGGCCCCGGAGCGGAAAATTTTACCGGTATTTTCGAGAATACCGATATTCCGAAAAGAATACTTGAACTGCTGAACATAGAGTTTAATAATTGAAAGCTGAAATTTGGCTAAAATAACATCAGGAATGAACAAGATAATCCTATCATTTATCGCGTCGGTCGCTCTTTTATTTTGTGGAAATATCGCGGCACAAACTTGCGGTAACGATGTAAAGTATCATATTCCTTACAAAAATACTTACGTAAAAGAACCTCTTACTGCTGAAAACGAATTCAGGGTCATGAAACCTGATTCAATAGAGCCCGGCACCTTTGAGGAGGCCATGGCAATTCTTCCGGCTCCGGTTTGGGATAACCATGAAAAGGAGCTGGAAATGTATTGGAAAGCGTGGGAATTTGCCGTTAAAAATATCACACATCCTCAGGAAGGATCAGGCTTCGTGTCAACTTATGTGGATACAGCTTACAACGGCAACATATTCATGTGGGATTCGGCTTTTATTCTGATGTTTGCGCGTTATGGAGCCCGATTTTTCCCTTTTCAGCGCACTCTTGACAACTTCTATGCCAAACAGCATCCCGACGGGTTTATATGCCGTGAGATAAAAGGAGACGGGGCGGATTGTTTCGAGAGATATGATCCGACTTCAACAGGTCCGAATCTTCTTCCCTGGTGCGAGATGGTCTATTATCACCAGTTTGGCGACCTTGACAGACTTCACAAAGTGTTTCCTGCGCTGTGTGGCTATTACAAATGGCTGAGGCTTAACCGGACGTGGCAGAACGGCACTTATTGGTCAAGCGGCTGGGGCACCGGTATGGACAATATGCCCAGAGTCTCTGACAAATATAGCCAGATTTACAGCCACGGCCACATGACATGGCTTGATACGAACATTCAGCAGCTTTTCATGGCCAATCTGCTGCTTGAGATGGGATTTTTCACTGAAAGATGGCAGGAAATTGAAGATTTCGAGGATGAGGCGAAAATGTTGAAAAACTATATCAGCGATAATCTATGGAATGAAGAAACCGGTTTTCTGCACGATCAGTATGCCGACGGTTCGTTATGTCCCACGAAGGGAGTGGGAGCTTTCTGGGTGCTTCATACACCCGAGGCGCTCGATAAGAGTCGTATGGACCGTCTGGTGTCACAGTTGAAAAATCCGGAGACTTTCCAACGACACGGAATGGTTCCCTCACTGTCAGCCGATCATCCGAAATATAAAGAAAACGGGAGATACTGGCAGGGAGGTATCTGGCCGGGCACCAATTATATGGTCATGACAGGACTGGTCAAGAACGGATATAACGAGCTTGCTCACCAAGTGGCTCAGAACCACTATTCCCAGGTGCTTGAAGTGTTTAAGAAAACCGGTACTTTCTGGGAATACTATTCTCCGGAAACCGATGATCCCGGTTTCATGGCGCGAAAAGATTTCGTAGGATGGACCGGTTTGCCGCCGATAGCAGGTCTGATAGAATTCATTTTGGGAATCAGGGGAGACTATCCTGAAAACGAAATAGTGTGGGATATGCATCTTACCGACCGTCATGGCATAGAACGCTATCCTTTCGGGCCGGACGGTATGGTCAGCCTGGTGAGTGAGAAACGAAAATCTACGGAAGAAGAACCTCGCCTTACCATTAAGACCAATGTTCCGTTTGATCTCAAACTTCTGTATGGCAACGGAAAGGAAAAACGCATCAAAGTATCGCCCGATAATGAAAGGTATTGAATGTGAATATATGACACCGAAACATGTAGAAACCTTCCGGCAAAGGGTATGAGGTTTTTATGATACAAAAATTTTTTGTAACTTTGCGGTGAAATTTACTTCAGTGATATATGCAAGACATCCGCAACATCGCGATTATCGCCCATGTCGACCATGGCAAGACGACGCTTGTCGACAAAATGCTTCTCGCCGGACATCTTTTCCGTGACAATCAGTCGACCGGCGAACTGATCCTTGACAACAACGACCTCGAACGTGAACGAGGGATAACCATCCTATCCAAAAACGTATCCATCAATTATAAAGGTACGAAAATCAACATCATCGACACTCCGGGACACGCCGACTTCGGAGGGGAGGTGGAGCGTGTGCTGAATATGGCCGACGGATGTCTGCTCCTTGTGGACGCTTTTGAGGGCCCGATGCCCCAGACACGCTTTGTGCTTCAGAAAGCTATAGAGATGGGTCTAAAGCCTGTAGTGGTCATCAATAAGGTAGACAAGCCCAATTGCCGTCCGGATGAGGTTAACGAGATGGTGTTTGACCTGATGTTCAATCTGAATGCTACAGAAGATCAGCTTGATTTCCCGACTGTGTACGGTTCTGCCAAAAACAATTGGATGTCTGCCGACTGGCGGGAGCCGAAAGAGGATATTACAGCAGTGCTTGACGCAATCATAAAATACATCCCCGCCCCCAAACAGATTGAGGGTGACCCCCAGATGCTGATCACCAGCCTTGACTACAGCAGTTATGTAGGCCGTATAGCCGTGGGGCGTGTGCATCGCGGCACCCTTCGCGAAGGTATGGATGTGGCTTTATGTAAAAAGGATGGCTCATTCACCAAGCAACGAATAAAGGAACTCCACACCTTTGAGGGGATGGGACGTAAGAAAGTGAGTGAGGTAAGCTCAGGAGATATTTGTGCCATAGTCGGCCTTGAGAATTTTGAGATCGGTGATACGGTTTCCGCTCTTGATAATCCCGAGGCTCTCCCACGCATTGCAATTGATGAGCCTACCATGTCGATGACCTTCACGATCAATGATTCACCCTTCTTTGGCAAAGACGGTAAGTATGTCACTTCACGCCACATAGCCGAACGTCTTGAAAGGGAACTTGACCGAAATCTTGCGCTTCGGGTAGAGAAAGGCGACAATGAGGATAAATGGACTGTTTTCGGTAGAGGTGTGCTGCATCTGTCTATTTTGATAGAGACAATGCGCCGTGAGGGTTATGAATTGCAGGTTGGTCAACCGCAGGTAATAATCAAAGAGATAGACGGAGTGAAGTGTGAGCCCGTTGAGGCCTTGACAATCAATGTGCCTGAGGAATACAGTTCAAAGATGGTAGATATGGTTACCCGTCGCAAGGGCGACATCGTGTCTATGGAGACGCAGAACGACCGTGTCAATATCGAGTTTGTGATTCCTTCGCGCGGCATCATAGGCTTACGCAACAATGTGCTGACAGCTACAGCCGGAGAGGCTATCATGGCTCATCGCTTTCTGGAATATCAACCCTGGAAAGGCCCTATTGAGCGTCGCACCAACGGATCGCTTATAGCCATGGAGGGGGGCACGGCTTATGCTTACGCAATTGACAAGCTTCAGGACCGTGGCCGTTTCTTCATCTTCCCACAGGAAGAGGTGTACGCAGGTCAGGTAGTAGGGGAAAACGCGAAAGACAACGATATAGTGGTCAACGTCACCAAATCGAAGAAACTCACAAATATGCGTGCTTCCGGTGCAGATGACAAGGCCAGGATCGTTCCCCCGGTTGTATTCTCTCTCGAGGAGGCCTTGGAATATATCAAGGAGGACGAGTATGTGGAGGTGACTCCGAATCACATCCGTCTTCGCAAGATTATACTTGATGAGAATGAACGTAAACGAGCCAACAGGTAAGATCCTGTAGTCAGATCAGCAGAGATAGATGGATTCATTGACTCTCAATATACGCGGGCGTCTGCTTGACCTTTCCACACCGAAAGTGATGGGAATTGTCAATGTGACGCCCGACAGTTTTTATGCAGCGAGCCGAGTGTCATCTCCCGGGGAGGTGGCCTCACGTATCTTGCAGTTGAAGGAAGAGGGGGCCGACATACTGGATTTCGGAGGTTGTTCCACACGTCCCGGCGCGGTTGAGATTTCGGCCGATGAAGAATACTCTCGTCTGGCCACCGGTCTGGAGAAAGTCAGGTCATTATGGCCCGAAGTGCCTGTGAGTATCGATACCTATAGGGCTTCGGTAGCCAGAAGATGTGTGGAAGAATGGGACGTCGACATCATAAACGACATAAGCGGGGGCACACTTGATACTGATATGTGGCCGACGGTAGCGGAGCTCAAGGTTGGTTACGTGTTAATGCATACGCGAGGCACACCCGCTACGATGCAGGGGCTGACAGAATACGGCGATGTCACAGCCGAGATTATCACCGATCTGTCAAGGAAGGTGTATGAACTTAAGGCACTTGGAGTGTGTGATATCATTATTGATCCCGGATTCGGTTTTGCAAAGACTTTGGAACAGAATTTTATACTTCTTGAAGAATTGGATGAGTTCTGCAAGATGGGTATGCCGGTTCTTGCCGGTCTGTCGCGCAAGTCTATGATATGGAAGAGTCTCGAGGTTACTCCCGGAGAGAGTCTTGAAGGCACGGTAGCGCTCAATATGCTTGCCCTTGAACGTGGAGCTCAGTTGCTTCGTGTGCATGATGTAAAGGCTGCCCGAGAAGTGGTTAAGCTCCACCTCTGCATGAAGGAGGCGCGCAGGAAAGTCAGAGTAATCAATTAACTCAGAAATTAGTAAGCATAATGATCAGCATAGGAATAAAAGACATCATAGACATTCTGATAATTTCCCTGCTACTCTTCTACGTGTACAGGATGATGAGGAACAGCGGAACCTTGTCGTTGTTTTATGGTGTGTTGATTTTTTTCGCGCTATGGGTGCTTGCCTCAGAGATATTCGATCTGCGTCTCACAGGATCGATACTCGACAAATTCATGAGTATAGGCCTGATTGTGCTTGTCATACTGTTTCAAGACCAGATAAAACGATTCCTTATAGATATCGGGTCACATGGGAAATTGAGTTATTTCAGGCGGCTGTTCAAGCATGAGCGGCATGACGATGACAAGGGTCATTCCCGTGTTATGGCGGTGGTATATGCTTGTATGAGTATGAGTAAATCCAAGACGGGGGCGCTGATAGTGTTTCAGCGTAAAGTGCCCCTTACCGACTATGAAAAGACCGGCGATATAATAGATGCGAATGTGAACGTCAGACTCATAGAGAACATCTTCTTTAAGAATTCACCGCTCCACGACGGGGCAATGATCATAGCTGATCAACGTATCAAGGCTGCCGGCTGTATTCTTCCGGTGAGCCATGATATGAATATACCTAAAGAACTGGGTCTCCGTCACCGTGCGGCACTCGGCATGAGTCAGGAGACAGACGCAGTGTGCGTCATAGTCAGTGAGGAGACGGGAGGCATTTCCATTGCCAAGGATGGTGTCATAACAGTGAGGGTATCTCCCCTTGATCTGGAGCATATCCTGTCATCAAGTCTTGTGGACGTATAAATTGTTCAGAATGGCTTGCGGTATTTGTCTGCTCCGGTTTCTTCAGAAGCCTCCTCAAGGATAGAGAGATAAGACGCGTAACGGCTTTCAGAGATATAATGATTCTCTACAGCGGGTATGACCGCACATCCGGGCTCACCGTTATGCTTACAGTCGCCATATCTACATTCGCGTGAGAAACGGAATATTTCGGGAAAGAAATGTCCCACTTCTTCAGGAGCGAAATCTATCGTGCCGAATCCTCTGACACCGGGAATGTCAATAAGGGCGCCCCCTCCCGGAAGATCGATCATTTCGGAGAAAGTAGTGGTGTGGACGCCGGTGTGGTGTATATCGGAAATTTCGCCTGTGCGCAGACCGGCTCCGGGCACAAGAGCATTTATAAGAGACGATTTTCCCACTCCGCTGTTGCCGGCCAAAAGAGTTATCTTTCCGGTGATAAATTCGGTCAGGGTTGCGAGGCCTTCACCTGTAGCGGCTGAGACGGCATATACAGGATAACCTATGCTTTGGTAAAGATTGATAAGGGCGTCTCCCAGTTCACGGTCGTCATCATCCCACATATCTATCTTGTTAAGCACGAGGGCAGCCGGCACTGAGTATGCCTCGGCAGTGGCGAGGAAACGGTCGATGAAAGTTGTTGGCGTTACGGGTTCACGCAATGTGGCCACAAGCAGAGCAAGATCGATATTGGAGGCTAAGATATGGCTCTCTTTCGACAGGTTTGATGCCCGGCGGATAATGTAGTTGGTGCGCGGAGAGATGGCCGTGATATAATCGGCGTCGTCAGCTGCTTTTGCCACAGTCACAATATCCCCCACGGCCACCGGGTTGGTGGTGCGGATGCCTTTTATGCGGAAATTTCCTTTGATTCTGCAAGGCAGTTCGGTGCCGTCGGTCAGGCGGACAATATAGGAAGAACCGGTATTTTTAATTACTCTTCCTTCGCCTAAGACAGTGGCAGAGGTTACCGGATTTGACTTTTTCTTGCTCATGACTGCAAAATTAGTGAATAATCGCCACAAAAAGAAGAATAATGTTAACAAAGCGGCTGTATAATTTGTTAAAAATATAAAGACTGAAGCTTGAGCTCTTTGATGAAAGTTTCTATAGAGTATAGGGCAAGAGTCTTATACAAAGGATTATATTAACCATTACGGGTAGTGATCCCCGTTAAAGCTAAAATTCAAGTTTAACTAAATTAATATTAAAAAAAGATGACAATTGAAAGTATTGGAACATGGGCCGGTGAGGTCTATAAGGCACTTGAGAATTCCGACACCCGTATGCTTGGCCTCAAGCTGATAAAGAAGGCTACGAAATTGAAAAAAGATGAGATCATGGCTGCTTTGGGTTGGCTCGGACGTGAAGGAAAGATTGTGATAACCATGAACGATGAGGAAATCGTAGTGGCTCTCGCATAAGGAGACATATAAAAAACTTAATAAAAAAGGACAGGCCTCACGGTCGGTCCTTTTTTTCTGTGCTAAAAATCAAAACTATTCAATATGTTGTCTGCATATAGAATGCTCAAAACTACCTACTATACTTATTTTCTGAAGGGCACCGCACAAATAACTCTCACGGGGACGGTCTGACCGTCGATGCGTCCCGGAGTCCACACAGGCATTTTTGAGATAATTCTCATAGCCTCGCGGTTGAGCGAAGGCTCCACGCCTTTCAATATCGTGATGTGTGAAACAGTGCCGTCGGCATTAACCACGAATGAACAAGTCACTCTCCCTTCGATGCCCTGAGCGTAAGCTTCGGCCGGGTAACGGCGTTGTGTATTTATGAATTTGATCATTTTTGTCCCCCCTCCGGGAAATTCCGGCTTCTCATCTACATAGTCAAATTCGTAGACCACCTTATAAGCTTGTAAACCATCGGCGGAGACGCCTGCGTTCACACGGCAAGTCTGTGCCGTGGCCTTGAGGGGTAGGAGAAGCAAGACGGCTGCCCCGAGTGTCGTGAGTATTGTCTGAGCTTTCATTAAGGATGAGTCAGGTGTTTAAATAATTATATTGCAAATATACGTCCCCCATGATTAATATGCAAGAGAAAGTTCATTAGAATTAGCTAATTTAAAATTGTTTTACATTTATTCACATTTACAGATTGCATTTCTCTATTAATAATTGCATTCCTCTATTAAAGAGTAGGAGAGTCTTTTTACACATTACCTTTAAGACGTGGCAATAGATATCTTTTCATAGCGTTTTAATAAGGTATGAAACTGGCTCCAATAGCAATTACCGCGTCAATATTTGTGTCTCTTTGTGTGTCGGCTCCCGAGGCTAACGCACAAGGCGGACGCGGTGCCTATCAATTTCTTGAAATCCCTACCTCAAGTCGTGTTTTCGGACTTGGAGGCTGCAATATATCCATGATAGACACGGATGTGACCTTATCGCAACAGAATCCGGCTTTGCTTGGTGCGGAGATAGGGAGCTCGTTAGGGGTGAGTTATATGCACTATATGGGTTCGGCCAATTTTGCCGGAGCCCGTTATGGCCATTCATCCGGTGAAAGAGGTGCCTGGGCTGCCGGCATCCGCTATCTGAACTATGGTGAGATTGCCGGATACGATCATACCGGTGCCTCCACAGGAAGTTTCACACCTGTCGACATGGTAGGGGAGGGCACCTATTCGCATGACTTTAACGACCGCTTGAGAGGCGGAATAAATCTGAAACTGATTTACAGCAATTATGAGAGGTATACCTCAATAGCTCTGGCTGCAGATTTGGGCATCAATTATTACGATCCTGATCACGATCTCTCACTATCGGCAGTGCTCTCCAATATGGGAGGTCAGTTGAAACGTTTTGAGGATAAATATGACCATCTTCCGTTTGACGTGCAGTTAGGAGTCACCAAAGGGCTCGGAGAAAGTTTTTCGGTGAGTGTCACGGCATGGCATCTCACAGATTTCAGCCGAAAAATCTTGCGTAATTTTGTATTCGGCGCAGAGTATATGCCTACCGATCGTTTTTATATCGATCTGGGATATAACTACAGGACACGTTCCGATATGAGCAATTATCAACGAAACATATTTTCCGGTTTCTCGGCCGGTGTTGGCATCCGTGCATCGGCCTTCGCAGTAGGTGCGGCATACGCTATGCCACACAAGGGCGCCTCGACGGTATTGCTCAATCTGTCGCTCGACATCAGTGAGCTTTAAAATGTTTAAGGGGAAATATTTTACTGTATCAGAATTTTTTTGTAACTTTGCAGCCGAATTTGTAATCTCTGGCAAGACATGGAAGCTTGTTAAATTGCAAACAAACCATAAATCACACTTTTAGCAATGGATTTAATTAAAATCGCGGAGGAGGCATTTGCTACTCCCAAAAAGCAATTCGACGAATTTGGCCCGGGCGATACCATCACCGTATCCTATCGTATCAAAGAGGGTAACAAGGAACGTATCCAGCAGTATCGCGGTGTTGTGATCCGCATCAACGGCCACGGCGACAAGAAACGTTTCACTGTACGTAAAATTTCCGACGGTATAGGCGTAGAAAGAATTTTCCCGATCGAGTCTCCGTTCATCGAATCCATCACAGTAAACAAACTCGGTAAGGTGCGTCGCGCAAAACTTTATTATCTTCGCAACCTCACCGGAAAGAAAGCTCGTATCAAAGAGCGTTTTGTCAAGAAAGCCGACAAATAAGAGGCCTTTCCCGACCTACAGATCTAAAAAAGCGTTGTCCCATAACGGCGGACGACGCTTTTTTAGGTATTATTACCTGACTTCATAATACATAATTGGAAAAAATTGAGTATTTTTGCGGTTGAATTCTCCCTATAACCCTTATCGGGAAATAGGATAGTCCTGAAAACAAAGGAAAAACATAACAAACATAATATATGTCAAACAAAGCATTACTTATCATCCTTGACGGTTATGGAATCGGAGACCATGGCAAGGATGATGCAATCTTCAATACTCCTACCCCTTACATAGACAGCCTTGTGGCTGAGTATCCTCATTCCAAGCTTCAGGCAAGCGGAGAGAACGTAGGTTTACCCGACGGACAGATGGGCAACTCTGAAGTAGGCCATCTCAACATCGGTGGCGGACGTGTGGTATATCAGGATCTGGTAAAGATCAACCGTGCCATCGCCGACGGCTCTTTCGCTAACAATCCTGAAATAAAGAGTGCATTCGAATACGCACAGAAGAATAATGTGCCCATCCACTTCATGGGCCTTACCTCTTCCGGCGGCGTACATTCAAGCCTGGGTCATCTTTATGCCCTCTGCGACACAGCGAAGGCATACGATCTTCAGAGAGTGTATCTGCATTGCTTTATGGATGGCCGTGACACCGACCCGAAGAGCGGTGCAGGGTTCCTGAAAGAGGTGAAAGATCATTGTGAGAAAAGTGCCGGTGTGATAGCTTCAGTGGTAGGCCGTTATTATGCTATGGACCGTGACCATCGCTGGGAGCGTCTCAAAGAGGCATACAATATGCTTGTCTATGGCGAAGGGAAGCACACTGAAGATGTGATAGCCGCTGTAGAGGAATCTTACGAAGAGGGTGTCACCGATGAGTTCCTCAAACCTATCGTAAATGATAAGGTAGACGGACGTATAGGTGCCGGCCATGTCGTAATTTTCTTCAACTACCGTAATGACCGTGCCAAAGAGCTTACCACAGTACTCACTCAGCACAGTGAGGATGGTATGAACCCGATTCCTGATCTGCAATATTATTGTATGACTCCTTACGATGATTCGTTTACCGGAGTACATATCATCTTCCCGAAGGCTGACGTGCAGATGACTCTCGCGGAATATCTTTCCGATAATAAGAAGAAACAGCTGCATATAGCCGAGACAGAGAAGTATGCCCATGTTACATTCTTCTTCAATGGTGGTCGTGAAGCACCTTTCGAGGGAGAGGACCGTATTCTCGTAGCTTCTCCAAAGGTTGCAACTTATGACTTGCAGCCCGAGATGAGTGCTCCGGAAGTGACCGAGAAACTTGTGGAGGCTATAGATTCGGAGAAATATGATTTCATCGTGGTGAATTTTGCCAACGGTGATATGGTGGGGCATACAGGTGTATATTCCGCCATCCAGAAAGCTGTGGCCACTCTTGACAAGTGTGTGGAAAAAGTGGTGGAGGCTGCCAAGGCCCACGGTTACGGCACAATCATAATAGCCGACCACGGTAATGCCGACCATGCTATCAATGAAGATGGTACGCCCAATACAGCTCACTCGCTTAATCCGGTGCCATTCATTTATGTCGGCGATAAAAACGCGAAAGTGAAAGATGGTCGCCTTGCAGATGTGGCTCCCTCTCTGCTCCATATTATGGGGCTTCCTCAACCGTCAGAAATGACAGGTGAGAATCTGATTGATTAAATCTTACCAAGTCAGACATGCGATTAAAATATAATCTTATCAATAAGGCGGCGGTCTCTATCATCGGGCTCGCCGCCCTATGTTTTTCAATTCCTGCCGATGCAGAGAAACTGGTGATCCTGCACACTAACGATACACATTCGGCCATAGACCCTGATAAGGATGGGAATGGCGGCATATTGCAGCGGAAGGCGGTGATTGACTCAGTGAGGAAAGCTGAGAAGAATGTGATTCTCGTAGACGCCGGCGATGTGGTGCAAGGTTCATTGTATTTCAAGTATTTCAGAGGTGATGTGGAGTATCCCCTCCTGAATATGATGAACTATGATATCCGTATACTTGGAAATCATGAGTTCGATAATGGTATGGCTGATCTTGCCGAAAAATACAAAGATGTGAAGGCCGAGCGTCTTTCGGCTAATTATGATTTTTCCGGTACAGAACTTGACGGAGTTTTCAAACCATACGTTATAAAAAAGGTAAAAGGCAAGAAAATCGGTTTCTTCGGTATAAACATAGATCCGACCAGCCTTATCTCCGCTCAAAATATCGACGTTAATTTCAAAGATGTCATACCGGTAGCCAACGAGATGGCAGCCTATCTGAAGCACAAGAAGAAATGTGACCTCGTGGTGGCCGTGACCCATATAGGTTATGAGAAGGAGAATGATAAGACCACAGATGTTGAGATGATCGCCGCAGGTAATGACATTGACCTTGTGATCGGAGGCCACTCCCATACTCTCATAGACCCGCAGCATCCGGAAATTTATCCGTCTCTTGTACCCAATGCCGAGGGTCGTCTGGTGCGCGTGGGCCAGACCGGAAAATATGGTCGGTATGTCGGGAAGATGACGATAGATCTTGACAAACTGAAGAAAGGCAAGTTTGATGGAAGTGACATAGAGTATGAGCTGATCCCCGTCACCGACCGCTTTCCTGAAGAGAAACTTGACCGTAAGATGCGTGAATACATCGAGCCATATCGTCAAGCTGTAGATTCAGCCGACAACAGGGTGATAGGCATGTCGCGTTACGACATGAGCAGCAGCGAAAGACTCGGAGGCTTGCCTAATCTCACAGCCGACATCACGCATCAGTATCTCAGTCATAAAGCCGACTCTCTGCGAGCTGCAGGCATGGATATCGGGCGTCTTGATCTGTCGCTGATGAATGTCGGAGGCATACGTCAGGACATGCCTTCGGGCCACATAACCGAAGGACAAGTGTTGGCCACCTATCCCTTCTCCAATCATTTCGTTATAATAGCTCTTAAGGGGAAAGATATAATCGAGACGCTCCGGGTTGCTGCCAAGAAAGGTGGTGAGGGTGTCAGTGGAAATGTCAGAGTAGTGACTGATAAAGACCGTAACCTGCTCAGAGTAGTGGTAGACGGAGAAGAGATGGACCCTGAGAAGACCTATCTGTTCGGCACCATCAATTATGCCGCAGAAGGCAATGATGATATGGTCTCTTTGGCCAATCATGAGTTAATCTGGACAGATGAAGTGGAGGTTGCGGCCCCGATGCTCAGATGGTTCGAGCACCAGCGGGAACTTGGTCTTCCTGTCGCCCCCGATCTTAATCCGAGATTTGTGACAGACATAAACGAAGAGCTTTGAAGTCGTATATCTCTCTCTTCCTGATGTTGTGGTGGCTGCTTCAGTCATGTGGACCGCGTAACACAACGGAAAGTGATGCCGTAGAGGTTGTCACTGACACCGTTGTGACGACTTCTTATGAGAATGATTTTACTTCTGTCGCGTGGAATATGGCTGATTCCCTGTTCAACACAATGTCATTTGAACAGAGAGTGGGACAATGCTTTATGCCGACAATATTCGCCAAGTCTGATTCAGTGACTTTGGGGCGCCTTCGTACCTACATGGATGAGTTGCATGTAGGTGGTATTGTGCTTTTGAAGGGAGATTTGCGTAGTGCATCAGAGATAGCTTCCATAGCATCGAGAGGGGGCGTGCCTATGTTTACTGCCATAGATGCCGAGTGGGGACTTGGGATGCGTCTCAGTGATGCGCCTGCTTTCCCACGCAACGGGTGGCTGTCAGCCGAAGCTGACGAGCAATTGCTCTTCGACTATGGTTATGAAGTGGCCAGAGAATGCAGGCGTGTAGGAATTAATATGGTGTTAGGTCCCGTGGTGGATGTTATTTCCGAGTCGCACGGTGCCATAGGCTCCCGAAGTTTCGGTAGTGATCCTATAAGGGTTGCTGATTTAGGGGTGGCCTATGCCCGGGGAGTGGAATCGGGAGGTGTGTTGAGCGTGGCTAAACATTTTCCCGGACACGGGAGTCCGGCCGAAGACAGCCATAAGGCTCTGCCGGTGATAGGACGCTCGCTTCACATGCTCGACAGTATCGACCTATATCCTTTCCGGAGCTATATTGACGCCGGTCTATCATGCGTTATGGTAGGTCACCTTGCCGTGCCGGCCATAGATCCCGAATGTTTACCCGGCGCCGTGTCTGAGGTGGTGATCAAAGATCTTTTGCGCGAGGAGTTGGGATTCAGAGGGCTTGTACTCACAGATGCTCTCAATATGCAGGGCGCAGAGGGATATGGGGCTGCGGCTGCAATTAAGGCGGGAGCCGATATTGTGGTTGGTCCGGCCGACACCGCAGGAGAGGTGGAGGATGTGATAACAGCCGTAGACAACGGGGATATAGATCAACGGGAGATAGACGACCGCTGTCTTCGCATACTTTTCTATAAGTGTCTTCTGCGCCTCGGGCCGGTGACACTGCCCGACATAGACAAGCTGCGTAAGGATGTGGCAGGGGAAGCCGCACCTATAAGACGACAACTACAGAATGTCGGTAAAAGATAAGGATACACCCGATTGAAGGTAGCTTTAGCGAGTAGGGGGAAAAGGTCTATGATTTTGAATTTTGGCAAATTATTATTAATTTTGCATCAGAAAAAGGGGTATGACCTATAGTCAGCCTTAACAAACGCAGAAAAAGATAAAAGTTTTAAATATATGATGAACGCTCAAGACATCAAGAACGGTACCTGCATACGCATGGATGGCCGTCTCTATTTCGTTGTGGAGTTTCTCCACGTAAAGCCCGGTAAAGGCAATACTTTCATGCGCACAAAACTCAAGGATGTGGTTGACGGTCGCGTGCTCGAACGCCGCTTCAACATTGGCGAGAAACTTGAGGATGTACGTGTGGAGCGTCGTCCTTATCAGTATCTTTATGCAGATGGAGGCGACGATATTTTCATGAATAATGAGACATTTGAGCAGGTGCCTATTAATAAGGAGCTTGTGACAGGTGCCGCTTATATGAAAGAGGGTGACACTGTGGAAGTAGTCAGCGACGCTTCAACTGATACTGTGCTTTATGCAGAGATGCCGGTGAAAACAGTGCTTAAGATTACTTACACCGAGCCCGGCCTGAAAGGCGACACCGCTACCAACACACTCAAGCCTGCCACAGTAGAGACAGGTGCTACCGTACGCGTTCCTCTCTTCGTAAACGAGGGTGAACTTATCGAGGTAGATACCCGCACCGGTGAATACGTAGGTCGCATAAAGGCTTAATAAAGGCCATGAAAGATCCGGCCACGACTCTGTTTTCCATTATTGTCCCGGTCTATAACCGACCTGACGAGATTGCCGATCTGTTGGCAAGTCTGGCGGTGCAAACCGACAAGGGGTTTGAGACTGTGATTGTGGAGGACGGTTCTACGGTGGATTGCCGGACGCAATGTGACACTTACAAAGATCAGGCAAAAGTAAAGTATTATTATAAGGATAACGAAGGGCGAAGCATAGCCCGGAATTACGGAATAGTCAGAGCCGACGGAGATTTCTTTATCTTCGTTGACTCTGATTGTATTTTACCCCCCGATTATATTGAAAAGCTCAGAAAGTCGCTTGCAGCCAATCCTGCGGATTGTTTCGGAGGCCCGGATGCAGCTCATGAATCATTTACCGACAAGCAGAAGGCTATCAACTATTCCATGACTTCATTTCTTACTACCGGTGGGATACGAGGCGGTAAGGTAAGTATGGAGAAATTCACGCCACGCACATTTAATATGGGTTATTCGCGTGAAGTATATGATAAGGTAGGAGGTTTCCGCGAGATGTTCAGTGAAGATATCGATATGAGCACACGCATACGTCTTGCCGGGTTCAGAATATTGCTTTTCCCTGATGTGGCGGTGTTTCATAAACGTCGTGTGGATTTTCGAAAATTCTGGAAACAGGTGCATGTTTTCGGTATGTCGCGCATAACCTTGCAGCTGCTTTATCCCGGCTCGATGAAGGCTGTCCATTGGCTTCCCGCACTTTTTGTGATCGGGGCCGTGATAATGATAATTGGCGCTTTCTTTTGGAAATGGATGATCATTCCTCTTGTTGTTTATATATTGGCATTGTGGATATGGGGAATAATATCCACAAGGAGTCTGAAGATAGGTTCATTAGGAGTGGTTGCAGCTATGGTGCAGCTTGTGGGTTACGGCACAGGATTCATACGAGCATACGTATGGAAGATACTTTTAGGACACGGACGTGATGTAGACGACGAAATACGCAGACGTTCGCGTCAATAAGTCTGTTATCCTGATTTACCGATAGAAATTACTAACCTCCTTGTCACTGTCAGATTTTATGGAGGAATATGAGAATATAGACCGTATGGAACGGCCCCGTACTGTCAAGGAGTTTGATCCTGACGACCAGCCCCGCGAGAAGGCGGAAAAGCATGGTTGCGGTGTATTGTCAGTGCCTGATCTGTGGGCGCTAATACTGCGTACAGGCACTCCGGGAATGCCTGTAACGGAATTATGTCGCGAGATGATGAAGCAGAATGCCGGAAAGCTTCACAGACTCGAACGGCGTACGAGAAAAGAACTGCGGGACATCAAAGGTATAGGCCTTACCAAAAGCATACAGATCGAGGCGGTGATGGAGCTTATGAGGCGTTATGCAGCCGAAGAACCTGTGCAGGAACAGCCTATAACCGGCTCGGAACAGATTTTCAAACGTATGAAGTATGTTATAGGCAATCTTCCACATGAAGAGATATGGCTCTTGCTGCTCAATCGCAGGAATATGGTCACAAGAGAACTCTGTCTGTCAAAAGGCACCTCATCCGCCTCATTGTTTGATGTGCGTATGGCTATCAAGCATGCTATCATGGAGAATGCCGAAGGTGTGATTCTTGTACACAACCATCCATCGGGAGGCACACGTCCGAGCGATTGCGATGACCGTATCACACGTGAATTCAAGGAAGCGTGTGGGTTTATGCGCCTCCGTCTGCTTGACCATGTGATAGTGACTTCAGATGCTTTTTATTCCTATCATGATTCCGGGCGATATCTTTGATAGCCTATCAGAGGCCTAAACCGAGGTGAGATAAATAAAAAAACGGATATAGATTTGTGAGAGTCAAAGAAATTTCTTAATTTTGCAACTTGAAAATCGGAAATAAAAAAGTCAATATAAAGAAATGAAAAGAACATTCCAGCCCTCTAACCGCCGTAGAGTAAACAAACACGGTTTCCGTGAGAGAATGGCCACAAAAGATGGCCGCAAAGTGTTGTCACGTCGTCGCGCAAAAGGTCGCGCTTCCCTTACAGTTTCTGACAGCATCGCCGGCAAATAATCTTAAACGGCAAGAGATAAAGACAGCGGCTTTTCCAATTGGAAAAGCCGCTGTCTTTATCTCTGTCATTATCTTCATTATCTTACAAAAAAGCCCCCGAAGTGCAATACTCGGGGACTCTCGGTCCTGGTCAAAAACATAAATCTGATATAAGCCCTTTAATAGGACTATGAATGGCCAGGTGTTTTTTTAGAATCAATTGCCGTTTATACTTCCGGACATACTTTCCAGGATGTCAATGCTGAAGAGCCAATAAACCAGGATACCTATCAGCAAAATCACTCCTATCCACATCCAGATGCGCTTGGCATTATTTTGTTTCATAATCAGTTGCCGCTTGCAGATGACATACTTTCAAATAAACCCATACTGAAGAGAGCATAGAGAAGAATTGCAATAAGAACCAGAATGCCTAACCACAACCAGAGACGGTTGTTTTTAGAGGTGGTCTCACGACGACGATTTTTTGCATCAACTCTTAGTGAGTCAGCGATGAGATCAGAATTAACTGATCCGTTTTCATTTTTTTCCTTGCTGTCCATAACCTTTTTTATTAATGTTTGTAAATAAAACGTCGGTATGACGAAAGTGGTTCAATATAATTAAAAAAAATTATACTATTTAGTTAAATTCTTACGAAGGTCTGAGAAGCCGGTCACAAGTGACGCCGATAGTCAGAATGGTATGTCAGGATCGGTCGGACCGGGCATTATATCGGGCATGGGAGCGGAGTTTGCAAAAGGATTGCCAAAGGGGACACCTTTGTCAAAACTATCAAAACCGCCTCCATTCATCTTCGAGCCCAATTTGAGAGGCGCCTCGGCCAATGTCTCCTGAAGTTCATTGTAGCCTTGATCCCAATTGTCAAATTTAGCATATTTGCTTATGAAGCGTAGCTTGACCTCACCGACGGCTCCCGAACGATGTTTAGCCACGATTAGCTGAGCCAGTCCTCGTATATCATTGTTTTCTGCATCCACACCGGAACGTGTGTAGTATTCGGGACGGTGGATGAAGCAGACGATATCGGCATCCTGCTCTATGGCCCCCGATTCACGGAGGTCAGACAATACAGGTCGTTTGTCCTCACGTGTTTCAGTGCTTCGGTTAAGCTGGGAGAGGGCTATTATAGGTATATTCAGCTCTTTGGCGAGGGCCTTGAGCGAACGAGATATGGTGCTGACTTCCTGTTCACGACTACCGAGCTTCAGGCCTGTAGCGTTCATGAGCTGAAGGTAATCGATCATTATCAGTTTCACCCCTTTCTCTCTCACAAGACGACGCGCTTTTGTTCGCAATTCGGTAATTGATAAGCCGGGCGTCTCGTCAAGATAAAGAGGAGCGCTATATACTCCACGTAGTCGTGAATTCAGACGGTCCCATTCTTCCGGAGTGAGTTGTCCACTCTTGATTTTCTCACCCTCAAGTTCGGCGATATTGCTGAGAAGACGTTTCACAAGCTGCACGTTTGCCATCTCAAGAGTGAATATGGCCACCGGAATGTTGAAGTCTACAGCCATATTCTTGGCCATTGAAAGCACGAAAGCCGTTTTTCCCATTGCCGGACGGGCCGCTATGATTATCAGATCGCTCATCTGCCATCCTGAAGTCATGCGATCAAGCTCCGTGTATCCTGTCTGGAGACCTGATAGACCGCTCTCGTTATTTGCCGCAGTCTGTATTTGCTCCAGGGCGAGATTTATTACAGGATCGATCTGTGTGACCTCCCGTTTCAGTTGTGTCTGTGAAATGTCGAAGAGTTGGCCTTCAGCCTCCTGCAGAAGGTCATCCACATCATTGCTTTGGTCGAATGCTTTAGTTTCGATCTGAGAGGCGAAACTTATAAGTCGCCGGGCGAGATATTTCTGGGCGATGATACGGGCATGAAATTCCACATTAGCCGCTGAATAGACTCGCGCCGTGAGTTCAGTGATATGTATGGCTCCTCCCACCTCGTCAAGAGTGCCGTCCTGACGCAACTGTTCGGTGACAGTCATCATATCTATCGGGCGTTGATTGAAGCCCAAAGTCGTGATAGCCTGAAATATCTTTTGGTTTATCGGTTCATAGAAGCTGTCGGGCACAAGTATGTCGCAGACGTTCATATAGGCGTCTTTTTCGAGCATACATGCACCTAACACCACCTCTTCAAGTTCAATATCATGAGGGGGTAGTTTCCCGTTGAGATCACTGATCTCCTGCTTTATATTATTGTTTTTTTTTGCCATTGATGACAGATTAGTTTAGAATAGGAGAGTGGGGGGTAGCCCGAAGTCCTGAATATTATTTCTCCGGCCAGACAGCCAGGACAATCAGAAGATACAGGGAGGCGCCGAGCAATAGGAGAGAGGTATACTTCAGAACTTTATTCAAAGGGGCGCCATGATGATCACGCAGCTGCTGCCATAATATGAAGTGGCAGAAGATATATCCGAACCAGCCGACGGTGGTCCAGGCAGGAGCCCAAGAACCTGCTATAGCCAGAGCAAGAACAGCAATGATGCCGTCAAGAAGATAAACGGTAGCCATGACACGGCGTCCGAAAATCACTACTGTGGTATGTTTACCCACGGCAGCGTCATCGTCACGATCTCGATAGTTATTGACAATAAGTACATTTACCGCCATTAAACCTACTGCCAGTGCGGCACAGAAAGTGACAGTTCCGACATGCCATACACCGGTCTGAACATATTCTGTGAAAATAACCGGTACAAAACCATAAAACACGATTACGGCCACATCTCCCAATCCATGATGCGACAAAGGATAAGGACCGGTGCTATAGGCTAAAGCGAAAATGGCTACGGCGACCCCTATGGCGATCAACCACCATCCTCCATAATAAATGAGAGAACAGCCCAACAGTGCATCAGCAATAAGAATTATAAATGTGGCACGTTTCATTGCAGAGGGCGATATGTCGCCCTCGGTCACACCGCGTCTGAAACCCACTCTGCCTTTACGGTCAAGACCATTCTTATAGTCATAATACTCGTTAGCGAAATTCGATGCCACCTGCGCCGCTACAGCGAAGAGAAGGCATATCAGCATGGGGAGAAAAGAAAAGCCATGATGAAAGATGGCGCAGCCGGTTCCTGCAGCCACGCCAGCCACGCTCACAGGGAGCGTGCGAAGTCTCATTGCCTCAATCCAAGGTTTCATTTAATCATTTACAAATCTTTTTTGGAGAAGGTCGGCCAAGGGATCGATCAGCGATTCGATGCGCTCTTTCCCAACAAGTCCGTCGATATACTTACTGTCGATAGCTTCCACGCCAAATTTGAGACCCATCAGACCCGTGGCCAATGCTGCATTAGTGTCGGCGTCTCCTCCTTCGTTTACAATTATTTTGAGAGCCTCGTCAGGTGATGAACAGTGCCATAGCGACCAAAGTGCGGCTCCGAAAGCTTTACGGGTAAAAGTGCAGCTTTCCGGATCATCAAGGTGAAGATCTTCAATTTCACCATGACGGGCAGTTTCTACAAACTCAGCCATCTCTCCGTTTCCTTTTTTGGCCATTGCCATAACATTGTCGTATGACAAAGCTTTATCCTCCCACATTAGTGAATTGGCGATATTCGCGATTATAAGGGAGGCAGTCTCACAACGAGACTTAGGATGTGTAAGGCGACAAAATGCCAAGGCATTTTCCTCCACATTGTCATTCCAGATGCCGGTCATAAGTGCACGCCCGAGGCTATCGCTGGGTGCATTTGAATCGCGCATCATGTTCCATGTTCTTTTTGCCACTTCATAAGGATTGTCGACGAAATCCTCCTGAGAGAGAATCCAGCGCAAGTGAGTGGTGATATCGCTTGGATCGGTCAGAAACCATTCCTTAAGTTTGGATGCATAATGCAAGGGATCTGGTTGACCGCATTGACAGATGCTTTCACCAAGGAGCAGAAGATAATGGGTGTCGGCGCTCCATTCTCCGCGTTCCCATTGCGAACGGTGGCCGTCACGTATTATCTGAGAATAATTTGTCAGGCCGTTTGGATATTTCTTTGCCATGACTCTGTGGGTCATGAATTCGGTACCAAGTCCTAAGGCGTCGCCTATTGCAAATCCGTAGAGCAAGCCGGCTAATTTGTCGTGTAGAGAGATGTCCATAAAGTTTAAGTTTTAGGTGATCTGCATCAGAACTGAGAATCAGATTGCCTCTGATGCCTCTGTAAAAAGAAGATTAGATAGACATTTTTTGCAAAATTAACAAAAAAAACCGGTTATCCCAACAAATGATGAAATTATTACATCTATTCTACGTTTTTAATTTTACTCTAAGAAACAATTGGCTTTTTTGACCGGATAACATGATTATTTCAACTTCCTTCGTTTGGAAAGCATCATCATTTCAGCTTTCTTCGTTTGGCTTTGAAAAAATCAGTCATCAGGGCTGAGGCTTCGTCGGCTAACACTCCTGCCGTGACCGTAGTCTTCGGATGAAGTGGCGACAGACCCTCCTTGCAGAATCGGGTGAATCCTCTCTTTGGATCTGACGCTCCATATACGATGCGTCCTATCTGGCTCCATCCTAATGCCCCGGCACACATGGGACATGGTTCTACCGTGACATAGAGAGTGCATTGTGGAAGATATTTACCTCCCAAGGCATCGGCTGCAGCTGTCAGCGCCATCATCTCTGCATGGGCTGTGACATCTGTAAGTCTCTCGGTGAGGTTGTGGGTCCGTGCTATGATTCGGCCATTCACTACGATTATGGCTCCCACGGGCACTTCTCCCTCCTCGGCAGCCTGTTCCGCTTCATGTAAGGCAAGACGCATGAAGAATTCGTCGCGTGGATCATGAAGCAACGAGGGAGAATCAGGATTCATGGAAAGCGTTGATCTTTGCCGCCACACGTTCCATCAGCCATAAAGGTGTGGAGGTGGCGCCGCATATACCGATGGTGTCAGCGTTCTCAATCCATTGGGGATCAAGTTCAGTTTCATCCGATATGAGATACGTCTTGGGATTGACTTCCCGGCACTTCTCAAACAACACCTTACCGTTGGAACTTTTGGCCCCGCTTACAAAAACAACCACCTCATGATTTTTGGCGAATTCCCTCATTTTCTCCATTCGGTTGGCCACCTGGCGACAGATAGTGTCGAAATATTCAAATTTGCCGGTGATCTTGCGACGTTTTATTTCCTCCACCACTTGACGGAATCCTTCAAGAGATTTTGTAGTCTGTGAATATAGAAGAATATCGCGTGACAGATCGAGAGAATCTATGCCATCTACATCCTGGATTACCACAGCTTCACCGTTGGTCTGGCCCACAAGTCCGTTGACTTCTGCATGACCATTTTTCCCGTATATTACAATCAAGGGTTTTCTACCGCCGTTTTTTTCGGTCTCAAGACCTTCTGTATAAGCTTTCTTGATTCTGCGTTGCAGCTGTAGCACCACCGGGCAGGTGGCATCGATAATCTTGACATTGTTAGCATCAGCGGTAGAATATGTTTGCGGGGGTTCACCATGAGCGCGTAGAAGCACATTCACATCATGCAGACGGGCCAATTCCTCGTGAGTGATGGTCTTTAGTCCTTTTGCGCGGAGGCGTTCCACCTCCCCGGCATTATGCACTATGTCGCCGAGACAATAAAGTTGTCCGCTTTTGTCTAATTCCTCCTCCGCCTTGGTAATGGCAGTGACCACTCCGAAGCAAAATCCGGAGTTGACATCAATCTCGACACTCATGCCTCAGCCACTCTTTCGTTGAACTTCTCCATAAGCCACTCCATCTGTTGGGCCGGTGTCATTGATCCGTTGTCGAGTTCGATGGCGTCATCCGCTTTCTTTAGGGGAGACACTTCTCTGGTGGAGTCGATCCGGTCGCGCTCGATAACATTCTCAAGCACCTCTTCATAGCTTACACTCACATCCTTATCTTTGAGCTCCTTATACCGTCGGCGTGCACGCTCTTCGGCATTGGTGCATACGAACACCTTGAGTTCCGCATCAGGAAAGACAGTGGTGCCTATGTCACGGCCATCCATCACGATACCCTTATCAACGCCGAATTCCTGTTGGAGAGCTGTAAGACGTTGGCGCACTTCAGGAATAACAGCCACAGGACTGACCAATGAACTGACTTTCATATCGCGTATCTGCGACTCCACGTCTTCTCCATTGAGCAATGTGTGCTGCACTCCGTCTGCACCTGCCGGAGCAAATGTTATCTTTATAGCGGGGAGGGCCTCCACAAGTTGCTTAATTTTTATGGTGGAGTCAGGGTTTACCATGTCATGTCGTATGGCGTAGAGGGTCACTGCGCGGTACATGGCTCCGGAATCAACATACACATATCCTGCACGTCGGGCAAGCTCACGCGCCATTGTGCTTTTTCCGGAGGAAGAGTAGCCGTCTAAGGCCACTATAATTTTCTTATTCATATCTTTTTTCCTGTTTTAAGGCGGAAGAGGGCATTTTTATTTATGACATGTTGGCGTAGGGAAATCAGGAGAGTTCCGCAAGACGGGCAAGGTATTTGCCGATAATGTCAAATTCGAGATTGACCCGTGTGCCCTTTTCAATGCGATGGAAGTTGGTGTGCTCGAAGGTATAGGGAATTATAGCCACGCGGAAATTATCACGTTCAGAGTCACACACCGTAAGGCTCACGCCATTGACGGTGACAGAACCTTTTTCTACAGTCATGTATCCCTTCTTGATGAGCGCGGGGTCTGCCTCATAGCGGAATTTGTAGTATCGGCTGCCGTCGGCTTCCTCGACGCCCTCGCATACAGCCGTTGTGTCGACATGACCTTGTACGATATGGCCGTCTAAACGTCCGTCAATTTTCATTGACCTCTCCACATTTACCAGGTCACCCTCTTTAAGGAGTCCGAGATTGGAGCGGTCGAGAGTTTCCTGAATAGCTGTGACGGTATATGTGCCATCACCCGGCAATGAAACTACAGTCAGACAGACTCCGTTATGAGCTATACTCTGGTCGATACGCAGCTCATCGGCAAACGGACAACGTAGTGTGATATGGAGGTTTCCGGCTTCTTTACGCAGCCCTACCACTTCGATGGTGTCTTCAACAATTCCTGAGAACATATCTGTTATAAATCTTTTAGTTTGACAAATTTTAAAATTCAGAATCACTGTGCGGCCGATCGTAAAGCAGGACAATGAGTCTAAGAGATAGCAAAAATAATCATAAATTTCGTCATCTACAAAAATAGTAGTATATTTGAAGTCGGAAAAATATATGCCTATGATATCTCTCACCTTACCTCCCCTTACCGGCGGCAGGAAGTCGCCCGAACTTCCGGATGCACGTCAGCTCACCATAATCGGCGGCAGTGGGGCCGGCAAAACCAAATTTATGGAAGAGCTCATTAATCTGAATAGTGAGCGAGCCTATTGTCTGTCGGCGATAAGTGCTCCTTTTCCGGAGAGAGAAGAATCGACGAGGCCCGGGAGCATAGACATGCTCTTCAGGGAAGCGGTGGAGAAACAGCCTTACATGCGCACCGATGCGGTGAGCGAGCTCGACAAACTTACCTATATGCTGTTTATTGATGAGTTTGAATATCTCTTATCGATGAAACAGGAGAAGTTGCAAGGCACACATACGGGAAAACTCAAACCAACACGTCTTGACCGTCTGATAATGCTCTGGGAACGTGTTTTCCCGGGCAACCATATCATACGCACCAAAGGCACGATGATGTTCTCGACACGGGCCGGTGGCGATTTAATATCTGCCGACCGTCTTAGCCAGAGCGAGCAGACAGTGCTTTATTATGCGGCTTCCGTGCTGTATGCCATGCCTGATGCCGTAATTTTTGTAGATTCTCCTTCACTCTTTCTTCACCCGACGGTGCTCAATAATTTATGGAACTCCATAGAAGAGCTGCGTCCGGACTGCACTTTTGTATATAATTCCGTGGATGTGGAGTTTGTAAGTTCACGCACCCGCAATGTGTGTGTATGGGTGAAGAGATATGATGCGGAATTACGTGCATGGGACTATGATGTGCTTCAGCCCGGGGATATGCGGGAAGAACTTTTTGTCGATTTAATCGGCACCCGTAAACCGGTATTGTTTATTGAGGGGGATGTGCGTCATAGCATAGATGCACGCCTTTATCCTCTGGTTTTTCCCGACTGTACGGTGCGTCCTTTGGGTTCATGTGATAAGGTGATCGAGACTACACGCACGTTCAACGATCTGAAGAGTATGCACCATCTTGAAAGCAGGGGTGTGGTTGACAGAGATCGCCGAACAGATCCGGAGGTCGATTATCTAAGACGCAAGTCAGTGATGGTGCCCGATGTCGCGGAAGTGGAAAACCTGTTTCTGCTTGAGGATGTGATGCGTGCCATGGCACGTAACAGGAGGCGCAATCCCGAGAAAGTGGCTGCACGTGTGAAGGATACTGTGATAGATGAATTCAGGCGAAGGTTTGACGAGCAAGCCCTGCAGCATGTGCGACATAGGGTGAAAAGGATGGTGGAATGTAAAATCGATGCCCGCTTTTCATGTATTACCGCGATGGAAGCACACCTGAGAAGTCTGATAAATATGTTGCAGCCAAGAGCACAGTATAATGAACTGAGAGCCGAATTTCAGAATTATATCAACCGCCGGGACTATGCGGGAATACTGAAAGTATTCAACCATAAACCTATGCTCGGTGAATGTGGCGTGGCACGGATGTTAGGCTTCAAGAGTAAGGATGATTATGTGGCCGGAGTGCTTTCGGTATTGAAAAAGGGTGGCCCGGATGCCGATCAGATTAGAGAAGCAGTGAGGCGTTGCTTCCGTATAGGGGAGCCTATACCCCCTAAACAGAAAAAAACGATACCACAACCCAAGCCGACCCGTAACAAAAAACGGCGTAAAAGCGTTTAATCTATAGAACGTATAGTATATACACTATAGCAAAGGATGAAACACATACTATACACCATAACATAAAGATTTTAAAACTTGATTAGAAATATCAAAATATAACCCATACGATACAAAATATGAAAAAACAATTGGCTATCCTACGCAACGATCCGTGGCTCGAGCCGTTTGCCCCGGCAATTGAGGGACGCCACGAGGATGTGGTGAAGAAACTTGAAGAGCTTACGGCTAATACCAATGGTTCGTTGGTTGAGTTTGCAAACGCTTATAAATTTTATGGTCTGCATCATCTTCCTGAAGGCGGATGGGTATTCCGTGAATTCGCCCCTAACGCTACAAACGTATGGTTGATAGGCACATTCTCTGAATGGAAAACTACGGATGCCTATAAACTGACAAGAAAAGACGATGGCGTCTGGGAGATCGAGCTTCCGGAGGATGCTCTCCATAATGGAGATCTTTTCAAGATGTTTGTGACTTGGGACGGCGGTCAGGGTGAACGTATCCCGGCATACGCCGACCGTGTGGTTCAGGATCCCGATACAAAGATTTTCTCCGCCGAGGTATATCTGCCGGAGAATCCGTATAAATTCAAGATAAAGAAATTCTCTCCCGACACCAAACCTCTCCTTATATATGAGTGCCATATCGGTATGGCCCAGCAGGAAGAGGGAGTGGGAACTTATGATGAGTTCCGTGAGAAAACTCTTCCCCGTATTGCAGCTGACGGATATAACGCAATACAGATTATGGCAATCCAGGAGCACCCATATTATGGCTCTTTCGGATACCATGTCAGCAGTTTCTATGCACCGAGTTCACGCTTCGGCACACCTGACGATCTCAAACGTCTTATTGACGAGGCACATAAACTTGGTATAGCTGTCATAATGGACATCGTTCATTCACATGCGGTAAAGAACGAAGTCGAGGGTCTCGGACGTCTTGACGGCTCTTACGATCTTTATTTCTATGGTGACGGCAGACGTGAGCATCCGGCATGGGACTCCTTGCTGTTTGACTATGGTAAGAATACTGTGCTTCACTTCCTTCTTTCCAATTGTAAATATTGGCTTGAGGAATTTAAGTTTGACGGCTTCCGTTTTGACGGTGTAACCTCGATGCTTTATTATGACCACGGTCTTGGCAAAGCATTCGGTTCATACGCCGATTATTACGATGGCAATCAGGATCCAAATGCCCTCACATATCTAACTTTGGCCAACATTCTTATTCATGAGGTTAACCGTAAAGCCATTACGATTGCCGAGGAAATGAGCGGTATGCCCGGTCTGGCTGTGAAATTTGAAGATGGCGGTATCGGCTTCGATTACAGAATGGCTATGGGTATTCCCGACTATTGGATCAAGATGATCAAGGAGAAGAAAGATGAGGATTGGCATCCTACTTCAATTTTCTGGGAGTTGACCAACCGTCGTGCCGATGAGAAGACTATATCTTATTGTGAGAGTCATGATCAGGCTCTTGTAGGAGATAAGACAATCATCTTCCGTCTTATTGATAAGGAGATGTACTGGCACATGATGGTGGATGACAATGATGCCACTGTATATCGTGGCATGTCGCTTCACAAGATGATTCGTCTTGTCACTCTCTCTACCATCAATGGTGGTTACCTCAACTTTATGGGTAATGAGTTCGGTCATCCGGAATGGATAGACTTCCCACGAGAAGGTAACGGCTGGAGCTACAAGTATGCCCGCCGTCAATGGGATCTTGTTGACCGTGAAGACTTGAAATATAAATTCCTGAACGCTTTCGATAATGCTATGGTAGATGTGGTGTCGAAAGTATACGATTTCCAGTCACTCCCTGTAGAGAAACTTTGGGAAAAGGATGATGATCAGGTGCTTGCTTTCAAGAGAGGAGATCTTGTTTTTGTATTCAACTGGAATCCCGTACAGAGTTTTGACGGTTACGGATTCCTTGCTCCGGCAGGTGAATATGCAGTAGTGCTTGACAGTGACGATTCTCAATATGGAGGTCACGATCTGATAGATGACACCGTGCATCACTTCACGACACCTGATCCCCTCTATGCACCTTCCGGCAAGGGTTGGCTTAAGATGTATCTCCCGGCAAGGACAGCTCAGGTGCTTCGCATGATAAAACCAATGCCAAAAAAACAGGTGAAGAAAGCTGAGCCTAAAAAAGAGGAGGTTGTGGAAGTGAAAGAGGAGGTCGTTGTCTCAGAAACAAAACCTGC
>CAZPHL010000009.1:0-7111 GCA_964586465.1 uncultured Sangeribacter sp. | reverse complement strand
GAAGAAGACCGCCACGAAGAAGGTAGCTGAGAAAAAAGTTGCCGAGAAGGAACCTGCAGCGAAGAAAACCGCTACGAAGAAGGTAGCCGAGAAGGCACCGGCTGCGAAGAAGACCGCTGCCAAGAAAACTGCTGCTCCTAAGAAAACAGCAGAGAAAAAGGCGGCTAAAAAAACAGAATAAATATGAAAACAAAGGCGTTATTTGTAGCCGTGGCTCTTATGTTGGGAGCCACGGCCCACGCCCAAAGTCTGAACGATTTGCTGAATGGCTTGGGTGGTAATTCTAATAGCGGAAGTGATATTGGTTCAACTATAGGGAATGTCATTTCCGGCATATTCACCAAGACAGATCTGACTTTGCAGGATTTGGTTGGAGAATATGTTTCCGATGGACCTGCCGTAACTTTTAAAACCGATAATTTCTTACAGAAAGCGGGGGGAATTGCAGGGGCAGCAGCTCTGGAAACGAAACTCCAGCCATATTATGAGCAATATGGTCTGAACGGAATGCCCTTTACCGTTGATGCCGATGGTAATTTCACTTTATCCATAAAAGGTATCAAGCTGAGTGGTGTCCTCGAACCAAAAGATGGGAAAGGAGAGTTCAAATTCAAGATCATGATTGCCGGCAAGGTGAAGGTAGGAGAGTTCACTTCTTATATTCAGAAGAGTGGCAAGAATCTTGACCTTATGTTTGACGCTACAAAGTTGAAGGAATTATTGTCGACAGTTGCCAAATTTACGGGTCAGAAACTTGTGACTTCAATGGCTAAGTTGCTTGATAGTTACGAGGGTGCCAATATAGGTTTCAAGATGAAATATACAGGCAGCGGGGCTACTGAATCTACAGGAACCGGTGCATCTGAATCAGCTGTCGGAAATGACAGCACCTCTTCCTCAGGACAGACCGGTCTTGACAACTTATTCAACATACTGAATAACCGAAAGAAATAAACGCCTCCAGCAAGGGTAGACATATTTAATTAGAAAGTTGAAGTGCAAAATTGTGTTGCTCTTCAGCTTTTTTTATGTCTATACTTATATCTTTAACATTGTCTATCGTCTGCTATATTGTGTAATTTTATAGCCACACGATTAGATAATTGTATAGCCAGACACCCTTATAGCGCATTTAACGGAGAAGATAAGAGAAGAATTTATCCGAACCCAAGTAAAATCATAGGTTTAATTTTGCTTAAATGGGCGTTGTTAAGTAATTTTGCAGCATGATTCGCACTAAGTTATATCTTCTTCTAACGCTGTTATCCCTGCTTCTGAGTGTTTCCGTTGCCCGGGCTGAGGAATTTCCGGAAGAGGGGACTATGAAATTAGATCCCTCTGTAGCAACGGATACTATAGGTGGCGCCGAGCAGTCATCCGTTAAGGAACTGAAAGAATTTACGCGGGATATAGAGTCGGTAGTATTCATTCCAAAAGGACAATGGATCACCGGAGTATCCGTATCATACGCCATGTCCACCCAGAATAAGTATCAATTTCTTATCCTTGAAGGACTTTCGGGAGATACCTACAGTTTTAAGATTTCTCCTATGTTGATGTTTGCCGTAGCTCCAGATCTGGCTGTTGGCGGAAGATTTTCCTATGCGAGAAATCTGACGAAGATTTCTGATGCCGATATTGTGCTCGACTCAGAGACAAGCTACAATGTGGACCATCTTTACCGATTGGCCCACAACTATTATGTTACGGCCATGATGCGCAATTATTTCTCTATCGGGAAATCAAAGAGATTTGGATTCTTCAACGAGCTCCAACTTCAGTTAGGCGGAGGACAGTCGAAAATTACGACGGGAATAGGTGAGAGCCTCACAGGTACGTATGAACGAAATTTTACACTTGATGTCGGTCTTGCTCCGGGCCTTTGTCTATTCCTCAATAATTATTCGGCGTTAGAGGTAAATATAGGTGTGTTAGGCTTCAGCTATACTGCTACAAAAGCATTAAAAGATCAGATTTACGAGTCGCACCGTAATTCTAAATCCGCCAATTTCCGTATCAATCTCTTCTCCATACAGTTTGGAGTGGCATTTTATTTGTAATGGCTATGAAAAGAATTGTAATTACTTCACTTCTGTTTCTGGCCATGACTCTTATGGCCTGTCCTCATGCAGCTGCCCAAAGCAACATAAGATATGAGACAATAGTGCGAAACGACACTGTCACCCGCACGGATACAATCATAACCACCAAAAAGATAAAGCGTACTGAAATAATACAACGTTCAGAGGAGGTGTTCTATTCCGATTCGTTGTCGATTATTGATGGTGTAAGGAGTGATAAAACCGTGACACTCTCTACCGAACCTTCCGCGGTTCAGATGGTGCCTGTCCCGGTAATCCCGTCCGGCTCCTCTGTCCTTGTAACACCCTCCGGCTCCCCTGTGTCGGCAGATACTGTAGCGATTTCCGTCACGCCGACACCGGTCGAGACTGTTGAGATAAAAGAAAATATCCCGGCACAGTTACCCCCACAAGCAGGTGGAGATTATATGTGGATTCCCGATTCGCTACGTTCCGATGTGAGAGATCTGTTGAGCGGTGATTATGTCAAAAAAACAGAAGGAGAGATCGGTAATCAGGGAGAGGATTTTGACCCCGATGAGCGTGTGACTTTCCGGGGGGATACGATAAATATGGTGCTTCGCGACCGTAATCTCGGCAGGTTCAACCGTGGCCTCTTCAATTATCTTTTTATCCCTAAAGGTGTGTGGAGCATAGGCGTCACTGCTTCATACGGAGAATTCTCGACCGAAGATCTTGAAGTGCTCGACCTCATGTCTGACATTGATTTTTCAGGCCATATCTTCTCTATACGTCCATATTTCTCCTATTTTATCGGTAATAACCGAGCGGTAGGTCTTCGTCTGGGTTATTCATCCGGTAAAGCTAACATAGGCTCATTTAAGGTGGATATAGATGAGGATATGAATTTCAACCTGCATGACATATCTTACCGAAGCGAGAGTTATACGGCAGCTATCACCTACAATCAGTATTACGGTATCACGCGTCGGGGACGCTTCGGTATCTTCAATGAGGTGGAATTAGCGTTCTCATCCGGTAACTCAGATTTTATACGTCCATATTCCGGAGAATTGAAGAATACCCATACAAATACTATGCAGGTAGCGTTGAATTTCTCTCCCGGAGTGAGCATCTATATCATGGATCCCGTAACATTCAATATCTCTTTCGGTGTCTTCGGCGTGAGTCTGCGAAATGAGAAGCAGACGGTAGACGGTGTAGATATGGGCAGTCGTTTTACCTCGGGTGCTAATTTCCGGTTCAATATATTCAATATCAATTTCGGTGTGGCCGTAAATTTATAAAGAGATTCATATAAGAAAAAAGATGATTCACGTCAGTTCGTTTTTACGAGGCTAACGTGAATCATCTTTTTTGTTATACGTGAATGATCTGTTTCGTTAAACGTAAATCATCGGTTTTGTTAAACGGATATTGATTGTATCATCTTAGAACTCATAGCCGAATCCAAGGTTCAGATAAATGGGGTAAAGATTGAATGAGATGGTCTTGAATGAGGAATTGAAGATATCGTTACATCCCCATACGAGATTGGCGTTTAGTGAGAGTTGCTTATATACCAAAACACTAACACCTGCCTGAACACCCCATTGAAATTTTCTTAATTCATTGCCGAAATCGTAGGATGCCTTAGAATCGCCGGTGAAGCTGATTTTGGGTCCTGTGGGATCGCCTTCACGCAGATATCCTTCATACACATATCCATCGAAATCATTATTGAAAGCGAAAGCCACGTAAGGTCCTGCATTCAATGTCACACGTGAACTGAGCTTATATAACGCAGTGACGGGCACTACCAGCTGCTGCGACCGGTATTTGGTCTGTACTTTACCTGTCCAACGTCCTTTCAGCGTTTGTCCGTTGTCAATAATCTCCATTCCGTAATTCTTGACAGTGGCTTTAGTTTTCATACCCTTTGTCTCAAGACGGAGGCCTAAACTTACACCCCATTTCTGCTCAGGCCCGAACCACTTTCTGACTGACGCACCTATCTGGAGATTCAGTTCGGGGTCGTATGAATTGATCTTACGTATTTCAGAAGGCAAGGGGAGGGGAGAGGCTCCGCCTATATTGGTGCCTGCATTCACTTCATATTCAAGATTTTTGAAGAAACCGTCATTCTCTTCACCGTTGGCAGCTTTCACACCCGATGCTCCGAAGCAAAGCAATGTGAAGAGAGTCAATATTGTTTTTTTCATATTTGTAAGGTTCATATTAATTTTCATCAGAATCAGATATACAAGTCAGTGACACTTCGTCTACTTTCAAAGTGCTGCCTATAGCTCCACTGAAACGGTCGCCGTCCTGGCTGGATCCCATCACAATCGCGATATTGTAATGGCCCGCTTTGAGTTTCTCCGGATCAATTGTTTTACCCGGACGCAATTTGAAAGGTACAGAGAACTCTACCCAATCTTCAGATGCATGACGGTCGGGAATTTCTGCAGTAGATATGATATAAGGGTTATCTTCCGATAACACATTAGTACCGTCAAGCCATTCCTGACCGGGCACCGACTCATAGAACACGGCATAAAGACTGAACATATCTGTTTTTCCGGGAACAGGTACAAGGTTGCCGTTAGCATCCTTTTCACAGTAGGTCTCACCCGGGGTATACTTGTAAAAACCGCTGAATTGAGAAGGAATGTTAGTGAACGGAGCGCCGAAATGAGTGGCTTCCAGAGGATGCGCTATAGCATCTGATATATCAAATTTTCCGATGAAGAGATTACCGGATGCGATAGGTTTTCCGAGTTTCTGTCCGTAGTTGCCTGTAGATCTTGTGACCAGGACAGCGCAATATCCGTCTACACCATCCTCACCTTGATAAGTGGGGAATGTATTAGGTGTGGAGGCCTGGAAAGTAAGAGCGTATGCCTGATTGGCACTTGCCCATTCCATCGATTCTTGTCCGTCAGGGCCGACTTCATAAAATACATCATAAGAACAAGCACCGCCGAGAGCCTTTACAATGCGTACATTTTCAAATGTATAATTCAGATTCACAGTATTGTTCTTTTCCACTACCACTGTGTACTCCTTATGCCATTTTCCATCTTCAGAAGTGACGGTGTAAATCTGTGGCGCTTGGAAATTCAGGGGCGTGCCACTGGCGGGTTGGATAGTAGCACCGGGAGTAAGTTCAAACATAGGGGCAAGATCAGTAAGTGCCACATCATTCTTTACAATTAAGGTCACCTTATTATTATCAATAACCGGTTGTCGGTTGAGGACATCACCGGGAAGCGACACTTCCAGAATGTCACATTCTGCGTTCAATGGTTCGTCACTGATGCAGGACGAAAGTGAGGCACCTGCAAAGATTACAATGGCCAATTGTGTTAATTTCATAGTTTCTTTTCAAATTATTAAATATCAAAATATTTAGCCGGAGAGGTAACAGCTATATTAAGTAAAGTCTGATATTATAACAAATATAAACGTTAATTTTATTTAAGGTTGAATAAAATATTGCCGGAAAAGCATGATGATAATTAGATAATGTGAATTTTCACAAGAATGTAAATGAAAGGATAAAAGAATATTTTTGGTGTAATTGGGACATTTAAGTCTTTTCTTACTGAAATAATTTATTTTTTATTGGTTATTTTGTAATTTTGTATGCTAAATAGATTCTTCTCAAGGCAACTATGCGAAGTTGAATTATGACAGATTTTGCCATGAGATAAAAGAAAAAAGGTATGACTTGCAAATAGTCGAATACCGGCCATAATATTTAAAGTAACTAATTAATAGAAATTACAAACATAAACCAGATAATCATGAAGTTATTGCATCAATGCTTGGTTTTGGGAACCGTTGCCTTAGTTGCGGTGTCGTGTAGTCAGGATGCTCCCTGGTCTTCCGTATCGGGCGACGAGGGGAGAATCTCCCTTAAGCTGGCTACTGATTTTTCAGTCAAGACCTATACCCGAGCAGATGATACGGAAAGTCCTGTGAAGCCTGAAGGTGAGAGGTTCCGTATTAAACTTGAAAATTCCGATGGATCATACGTAAAAGAATGGGAAAGTCTGGCCAAATTCAATGATGAGGAGGGCTTCCCGAAAGGTACATACACCGTTACCGCTTCTTATGGCTCGGAGACGGAGCAAGGTTTCTCCAATCCTCATTATGTAGGTACGGAGCAGGTCACAGTCATACCTGATGAGGTCTCGAATCATTCTATCACTGCCACCCTTGCCAATTCAATGGTTAGTGTGCGTTATACGGACGGTTTCCTGAAACATTTCTCAAAGTTCAGTGCTTCTCTTCGTTCGGAGGGTATCGCCGATCTTGTTGTGTTTGCCAAAAGTGAAGATCGACCTGCCTATGTAAAACCGGGAACAGTGACGGTGAGTTTCAACATATCTAACGAGGAAGGTCAAGAGGTCACTGTCTCTCCGGCAACCTTCGAGGCAGTACCCCGCAGACACTATATAGTGACAGCAGATGTTGCGGAAAGTGAGGCGCATGGTATGTCAGTGCTAAAGGTGATATTTGATGAGGAGGTGGATGTGGAAGCTCAGGAGATTGTACTCAGTGATGCATTATTTGATACAACACCCCCTGAGGTTACTTTAAAAGGTTGCAATTCCGGAGATGTGATAAATACCTACGAGAGTGTAAGCATTGACGTTAATCCCGAATTCCATATAATTGCTTTCGGTGGTATAGCTGAGGCCAAGTTTATGGTTGAGACTGCGAACGGTGGTGTTGAACCGGATTTCTCCTCAGAAGTGGATTTAGCAAGTGCCGATGAAATAACTCGGCAGTTGGTTGAGCAGTCAGGACTCAAATGTTACGGTCTGTTTAAAAAACCGGGAGTGGAGTCGGATGGTAATCAGATGGCGGTGATAAACTTGAAAGACTTTATAGAGAAACTTAAACCCGGTGAATACAAATTCAGTGTTGAGATCAAGGATGGATTAGGTAGATGCTGGGAATCAGAGACACCGCTCAGCATATCTGCAAAGGTTGAAACGATAAACTATATTATTGAACCTGATGAGGTATTTGTTCCTAAGTTCTTGGAAAATGAGGTG
>CAZPHL010000008.1:0-48828 GCA_964586465.1 uncultured Sangeribacter sp. | reverse complement strand
AATTTTCAAGCCCTTGCTTTATGTCGTCATATTTATAATCATCTTATAGGTCTAACCAAAGACAAATTTTAACCTTAATCTCTTGCTAATACCTATTGTAGCTTCTAAATATTCTCCATATAGATACGAAGGCCATTATCCATTGCAAAGATTAATAGTTAAATTTTGACAGGTATAAATTTCTATCAAGATAAATGATAATAATTACACCTGTAGAGCTTTCTTCATTGCTCCAGGACTTACAACACCCTGAAGTATGGTATCTTCGTCAAACACCATGAAAGGTACAAATTCAAAGTCTTCATTTTCATTCAAGGCTTTTACTTCTGATCTGACCTGATCAGCGTACATTTCACTGCTAAGGACGGTCTCAACTGAATTTCTGTCAAGTCCACACATCTCAGCTATTGATAGCAGTACGCCATGATCTGACAATCTTAAATTTTCTACAAAGTTTGCGTGAAATAATTTGAAATTAAGTTTTATGACTGTCTCCTGAGAAGCCGAATCCTGTGCATATTTCATGAGGCGATGTGCATCAAAAGTATTGCACACTTGCACACTTGCTAAATTGTAATCCAGGCCGACACGCGATGCCATTTTTGTAATGCGCTCCATCTGTTTTTTTGCATCCTCCTCACTCAGCTCATGATCTGTCATAAAATGTTGAGTCATTGACTCTACCGGAATTACAGGTGCTTCCGGATCCAACTGATAAGCCATGAATTGAATTGTAACATCTTTCTTCTCGGAATCTTTAATAATTTTCTCTAATTGCGTTTCTCCAATGTAGCAGAAAGGACACGCAAAATCACCCCAGATTTTTATTTCCATAGCATAAATTTATTTAGTTTGTCTATTCGCATAACACAAATAATGTTCATTTAGTTGTGCTTACGACTCCTTGTCGATAACATTTTTTCATTCCAAATCTTAACTTCGAACTCTTGACATCCGAAGTTATGTCAGTATAGGTGAAGTAGGTATGATCTTTATAACAATCAAGCTTTATATAATATCAAGAAGGAGAAAACAGAAGCTAGTCCGTTTTCTCCTTCTTGATATAGCTGTATTATTATTTCTATATAAAACTGACTTAATAGTTATTTCATCTCAATGGTGTTATAACCCCAAAGACAATCAATCAAAATCATTATTATTTATCTATTATAGATTGATGTTCAGTTGAATCGGAGGGATAAGAGTCCAAAGGGACTGCGGTTGCCAGTTTACTGAAATCAGTGTGGGTGAACCGTAACGCTCGGCATACGGATAAACGTATTGAGTGTACCATCTTCTTCCTCTACGATATTTCACAAGATATGTGTCAGGACTCACTTGCCATACGGCAACATCATGACAACCCCTTGTAGCATATCTCACCATATTAGGAAGACGTGGAGGCGGAGGAGGCATAGCCGGACCGGCATGCAATCCGGAGCCTTGTCCCGGACGCATTACAGGAGCAGGCTTATGGGCGGGCGGTGGTACAGGTACTCCCGGGCGACCTACCGGTGTCTGGGGGTGATTTGGTTTAACTTCCGGTTTATGGTGTTTATCGGGCCGGTGATTGTTCTTTTTTGGCTTTTTATGCCCCTTTGACTTGTTTTTACCGGGACGATCGACACGTTGTTCATGACGTTGTTTGTCTCGATGATCGGCAAATGAGGGTGTTGAGACTCCCAAAATAAAGAGGGAGAGTAGAAGATATGCGAATCCACGTTTCATAGCCTATTGTGTTTAGAAGTTAATATTCTTTGTCAAATACTTATCTTTCAATTTAATATAAAAATTGACTTGTGCATTTATTCAGTACAGTGCTTCTATTTGTTTAAAACCGACTGTCTACTTATAAGACCAAAACCTATCGGATAGTTTAATAGCTTTACCTCAAAAGGATTTATTTACCAACCAATTTCCGTTTTAGAACACTATATGTTAAATTAGTTTAAAATTGCTTTCACTTTATAGCCTCCACACCGTAGTTTTATCTCTTTGCACCTCAAATACTTTTATTTTACCTTTGGAATTACCACACTCGCACTATTGCACTTTTTATTTAAACCATTCTTAATCTCTCGGGTCAAAATTTCATAAATTAATAATTCCACTAAACCCCAATTGCATTATCTTTTGTATGAAGACTACCCGTCTCCTCCCTATCGTTACTTGCATATCATTGGCGGCAATTTCCGCTCATGCTGCTGTAGTGAAGGGTATTATTAAAGATGCCGATAATTCACCTCTCCCGGGTGCATCTGTCCAGCTTGTCTCCCTTCCCGACTCTACTCGCGTCGGGTATGTCATGACAGGTGTCAACGGCGAATTCAATTTTAAAGATCTTAAACCGGGAAAATACCGTTTTCTTGCTGAAATGACCGGCATGGAAGAGATTGATAAGGATATCGAGTTAAAATCGCCTGATCAAACTCTTGATTTCGGTGACCTGACTCTCACTGAAAACGCGGTGACTCTGAAAGAGGCGGTCGTAACAGGTGTGCGCGCTGCCGTTGTAGCTAAGCAAGACACAATCGAGTTTAACGCTGATTCCTACCATACAGCTCCTAATGGCACAGTTAATGATCTTCTCAAAAAACTCCCGGGCGTTGAAGTGGCTTCCGATGGCAGTATCACTTCCAATGGTAAAACAATTTCCAAGATTTTAATTGATGGAAAGGAGTTTTTTGGAGACGATCCCCAGATGGCTTCAAAAAATCTTCCTTCGAATATGGTTAACAAAATTCAAGTCGTTGATCGTAAAAGCGACCTCGCAAGGCTGACCGGTATAGACGACGGTGAGGAGGAAACGGTTATTAATCTTACTGTCAAGAAGGATATGAATAACGGATGGTTTGGCAACGTCAGCGGTGGATACGGTACTGACCAGCGTTACCAAGGTAGCTTCGTTGTGAATAATTTCAATAATGGTAACCAGATCACTCTGCTCGGAGGCGCTAACAATATCAATGAAATGGGGTTCTCGGACATGGGCAGAGGTAATTTCCGGGACTTCGGTGGTAACGGTGGCATTAATAAGAGCCAACGTATTGGTCTTAATTTCAATATAGGTAAAGAGGAGATTTTCCGTATAGGTGGTAATGTCCTTTATTCTCATACCGACCGTCTTTCGACAAGACGTACGGCTACACAATTCCTTTATCCCGATTATGTAAATTATCAGGATGCTGATTCCCGTAACCGTGACAAAGGTCATAATATTAGCTCGGATTTCCGAATCCAATGGAACATTGATCCTCAAAACACAATTGAATTCCGACCTCGTTTCAGAATTAATTTCCGGGATGCTTTATCACTATCCAATTCTATTTTACGTGACAAAGAACCAAACGGACCTGAAATCAACTCCAATTTAAATAATCAAACCAATAAGGGTCATAGCATTAATACGGGTGGCGATTTCATTTTCAACCATAAAGTTGCGTCTCATCCGGGCAGATCTTTCAGTTTTCAGGTTAACTATGCTTTCTCAGATACACGGCAGAAGTCAACTACATGGAGTGATATAGAATATTATTTACGTCAGGAAGACAGTGAGGAACTTTATCGTTATCTTGACAACCGTTCATGGTCTAATTCTGTTGAAAGCCGCATCACATGGACTGAACCTATCGGAGATGTGAAACGTGGTAACTTCCTTAATTTCGCATACCGTATCAATTACCGTTGGAATAACGCGGATAAACTGACTTATAACTTACCTCTTCCTGAAGATACTGATGATTTTGTTCCTCAAGAATTCTCACAAGTACCTCCGGGAGCAGAACTGTCGGATATTCTCAGCAACAGTTTCCGTAATAAATTTTTCACTCAGGAACTGCAAGCAGGCTATAAGAAAGTAACAAAGAATTATAATCTCGATGCCGGTCTTCTCTTCTCTCCTTCAAGTTCAAAAAGTGAAGATCTCATCATGAGTGAACGTAACATACCGGAAAGATGGGTATGGAATGTTTCTCCTTATGCCCGTTTCCGCTACAAATTCGGACAACAGACCTCTTTACGTCTCAACTACCGTGCCCGTACTTCTCAACCATCTATGACACAGTTGCAGCCGGTGGAAGATGTGTCCGACCCTCTTAACATTAAAATCGGTAATCCCGATCTGAAACCCACATTCACTCAGAGCTTAAATCTACATTTCAACGATTATAGACAAGAGTCGCAACAGTCTCTGTTTGTCATGCTGAACGGTTCTTACGCCCTTAATACAATTGTGTCTCGAACAATTACAAATCCTGAAACAGGGGGTAGAACCACCACCTATAGCAATTGCAACGGCAATTTTAACCTGTTTGGCATGGTCATGATGACACGGCCTTTCAAAAACAGAAGATTGAGATTCAACGTCAGACTAAACGGTAGATATAGCTCTATGCCCGGCTATATAAACGGAGACTTCAACCGTTCCGGTAATCTCACCCTCTCTCCTACCGGAGGCTTAACTTTCTCCAATGATATTTTCCAGATGAGTGTCAATCCAAACTACAGTTTCAATCAAGTTAAGAATACTTTGCCTAATCAAGTGGACCGTGTAACCCACTCATACGGCTTCTTCTCGGATGCTTCTCTCTATCTTCCGTTTGGATTACAACTAAATACTGATCTGTTTTTTTCAAATACATCAGGTTACTCCCAAGGGTTTAATTCAAAACAATGGCTTTGGAACGCTCAACTTTCTTACTCTATCTTGTCTGATAAGTCACTGACTTTTTCTGTAAGAGCTTACGACATTTTGGGCCAGAAGAAGAATATAAGCCGTTCCGTCAGTGACATTTCTATTGTCGACTCTGAGTTCAACGACCTTACACGATATGTCATGTTTGGAGTAACATGGAACTTCAATACACTCAAAAAGAAAGGGAAAGGTCCTAATGGTGAAACTGACATGTGGACTCCCGGTGGCCCCGGTGGACATAGACCAATGGGCCCCCCTCCCGGTGGAAGAAGACCATTTTAATACTAAAGGTCCTTTCTAATATTAATAAAGAATCTTTAATATATTCAATAAAAGAATCCCGCAATTTGAATTTAGCTTTACTTTAAAATTCAAATTGCGGGATTCTTTTATTTCTATCTCTGAAACATTATTAAACATTTATTCCTTTTAAATGTTAACATATCATAATATTCTCTTTTTGTATTAGAAGAAATCATTAATAAAAATAACTATGAGAAAACTACCTGTCTTATTCCTGTGTATTCTTTTATCGGTATCCTTTGCTTCGGCTTGGGATGTCAATAAAAAATATAAAGGTCCGAAAACTCCAACTACCGATACGACATGGCATCAGGATATCCTTCCGGGTTATGAAGCGCGTTATGTAAACCAGGGAGAAGCATTCGATGGTCCCTGTCGATCAACCATAATCAGAAAACTTAGAAAAGGAGGTTCCAAAAAAGCTTTTTTATATATACATGGTTTCAATGATTATTTCTTCCAGGGAGAGATGGGCGACCGTTTTGTTGACTCAGGTTTTAACTTCTATGCAGTAGACCTGCGTCGCTATGGACGTAGTTATCAACCATGGCAATATCCTTTTAACATCAGAAAACAAGAAGAATATTTTGCCGACATTGATTCTGCCTTAGCTCAGATCCGTAAGGACGGTAATACAGATATCACTCTTGGTGGACATTCCACAGGTGGCCTTACAGTTGCTTTTTTAGGTGCAATGAAAGGAAAAGATGTTGGTGTTGACAGAATAGTGACAGATTCACCCTTCCTTGAATGGAATTTCAACTCTTTCATGCGTAACATCGCTGCACCAACAATCGGCTTCTTGGGAAAAATGTTTCCTAACGGTAAAATTAAACAAGGTCATTGCGACGGGTATGCTTATAGTCTTCTGAAAGAATATTATGGAGAATGGACGTACAATACAGATTGGAAAATGGTGTATTCTCCACCGGTTACAATGTCTTGGGTCGGTGCTATCAATCGGGCTCAAAGTAAAACCATGAAGAACGCAAAGAATATTGCGGTGCCTATTCTTGTGATGCATAGCAGTAGAAAAATTGATGGTTGCAATTATACTCCTGTTTTTCAGACGGGTGATGCCGTACTTGATCCCTTCATGCTTCAGAAAAGAGGTGAACAGATTATTAAATCTCAAGAAAAAGCACGAAGTAAATCCAAATCAATTACTCCGATCCCCCTTTACGACAGTCAGGTTTGTGCTATCGATAGCGGTCTGCATGACCTTATACTTAGTAAAAAAAGTAGTCGCGATGCTGCCTACGATTCAATTTTCTCTTTCATAAGAAGACACGAATAAATAATATTTTTTAATAAAACATTTTGTCGGTGCGCTCCTTTTTCTTACTTTTGCATACGCTACCGCTTATTTGGGCGACACGATTCTTCCGATTACCTTAATTGTATCGCCTTTTTGTAAACGTAGAACAAGAAATTATGAACGAACAGCATACCGACAAACTTTCGATTCAGGAAAAACGTGAACTCGTGAAACTCATCGGTCAGATATATGCTCTGACCGATGGACGTTTCAATCCAAAGGAGGTGACTTCTTTTCGTAAGCTTATGCTTGCAGGAATGCACTCCTCATCGGCTCCTCATGATAAGAAAGGACTCCCAATTACCATTCTAACTTTAAAAACTGCTATTCTTTTTGCGGAGGCGATAGAGCCGGATCATAATATCCTTCTCGCAATCGGCCTTTACCCTCTCCTTACAGAGGAACTGACCGATCTTGATAAAATTCGGTCAAATTGGGGTGATGATGTTGTCGGTCTGCTCAAAGGTCTTATGGCCGTAGAGCGTTTCTCAACTAAAAACAGTGTGGTTAATCAAGATAATTTCCGTGGCCTGATGTTGTCACTGGCTGATGATATTAGGGTCATAATTATCATGATTATTCGTAATCTGGTTTTAATGCGTGCTATCAATCACCATCCCGATGAGGAGTGGGTACGCAACGTAGCTTTCGAGGCAAGCTGCCTGTATGCGCAACTTGCCCACCGTTTGGGCCTTTATAAAATTAAAGGTGAACTTGAGGATCTGGCACTTAAATATACTAACCGTGAAATATACACACAGATCGCACATAAACTCAATCAGACCAAGAAAAGCCGTGACGCTTATATAAAATCTTTCATTGATCCCGTAAAAGCAAAGCTTGAAGCAGCGGGATTAAAATTCGATATAAAAGGTCGCACTAAATCCATCTCTTCAATCTGGAACAAGATGAAGAAGCAAAAGGTAGATATAGGCGGCATATATGATCTCTTTGCAATACGTGTAATTATCGATACTCCCAAGGAGAAGGAAAAAAGCGACTGCTGGCTGGCATATTCAATTCTGGCAGACATGTACACTGCTAATCCGGCACGCATGAAAGACTGGATTTCAATTCCCAAAAGTAATGGCTACGAAAGTCTCCATGCCACTGTCATGGGGCCCGGTTCAAAATGGGTGGAAGTTCAATTCAGGACACGTCGCATGGATCTTGTAGCTGAAAAAGGACTGGCTGCCCATTGGAGATATAAAGGTGTTAAAAGTGATAACACCGACCAATGGATGACTAATATCCGTGATATTCTCGAGACAGCTGAAAGTGGTCCGATGCAGCTGATGAAAGATATGCGCATGGATGTTTATGGCAAAGAGGTTTTTGCCTTCACTCCCAAGGGAGATCTGTTCCGTCTCGCGGCAGGAGCTACCGTGCTTGATTTTGCTTTCCAGATACATTCCAATGTAGGAGCACATTGTACGGGAGCAGTGGTGAACGGACAGCACAGAAAGATAACTTATAAAATCAATTCAGGAGATACCGTTGAGATTCTGACCTCTGCCAATCAGACACCAAAAGCTGATTGGTTAAATATAGTGGTAAGCTCCAAGGCTCGTAATAAGATTAAGCAAAGCCTGAATGAGGATCTGCAACGCAGGGCCGATCTTGGGAAAGAACTCCTGGAAAGACGAGCAAAAAACCGGAAAATCGACATTGAAGAATCTGTGCTTATGAAACTCATTCTAAAGATGGGTTATAAGTATGCCAATGAATTTTTCGCCGATATGGCCGATAATAAGATTGACCCCGGTAAGTTCCTTGCATCCTACATAGAAGAAACAACTGCTAAATCTGAATCGCAGAAGGTTTCAGCAGGAGAATTTCAGATGCAACGTGACGAGGAAAAGGAATCTAAATCGGAAGTTCTCAAAATCGGGGAGAAATCGATCAACGGTCTCAAATATAAGTTTGCCCGATGCTGTGCTCCCATTTATGGTGACGAGGTATTCGGTTTCATTAGCTCGGATGGTCTTGTAAAAATCCATCGTTGCGACTGCCCTAACGCAGCTAATATCCGTGAAAGATATCCTTACCGTATCATAAGAGCCGATTGGAGCGGTAAAGAAGGTGATATGCTGCCTGTGACACTCAAGATTATTGGTATTGATGATTTGGGAATTGTAGCAAACATCACTTCAATAATTTCCAAAGAAATAAATGCAAACCTGCGTAATATTTCTGTAGATAGCCATGACGGTCTTTTCCAGGGTGTACTCGTGGTGGCTGTTAAAGATCAGCGTCAACTGTCAACTTTGCTTAGAAAATTGAAAACTGTAAAAGGTGTAAAAGATATACAGAGAATATGATGACACTCCGTTCATTGATTCCATTTGCAGCCGGAATATGTCTGCTGCTCCCCTCTTGTAAAGTAAAGACCCCGGCTGCTGTCGAGGAAAGAGAGAAATGGCTTCTTAGTCTTAATGATTCGATTGACAAATATGAAAAAGAGAAGGTCGTAATTAATGACAAACTATTGGAAGCCCGAGAGAAAGTTGACGAAATGGTAGGATATTTTGATTACGTTAACAATCCTCGTGAAGTAGAAGGCTATTATATTTTCTCGGGTTGGAAAGATCGGTATCCTATGCTTAAAACCGCACTGCTGGCACGTGTGACTCAAGATGAACGTTTTGAATTGATAGCCACGTTGACCGGGGGCCATTTCAATGAGATTGGCGTCACAGCGGCCGGAGAAACCGTAGCATCGGAGGTAGTGCCTCATGATCAAGCCCTAAATTACAGAGCCGGTAATCTTAACACTGTATATTTCTCCGGAGAGAAAGCGGATTCCGTAGGTCAGTTCATATCGACCCACTCAACTGATGAGATAACTGTTATATATCTTGATAAGACCAAATCCGGTACTCTCCTTTTACCCTCGGATGAGAAACAGATGATAGCACGCACCTGGGAGTTGTATGCTGCACAAAAGAATCTGCACTCTCTCGAAAAAGAACTCCCGCGTCTATCGGGCAAAATTGCTGCCTGCCGGCGAATGCTCGCAGAGGTCGACTCAACTGCAAACACAAAATAAACGTTATAACAATGGGATAGTATGGTATCGAAGATTTACCATCACTCCCTATAGCTTATGAGAAAGCTTTAAGAGTAACCAATAACCTGAAATTTATGGAATTAAATGAAAAAGACCTTGAGGTCCTTAATGTAAAAGGCATCTCTGAAGAAAAACTTGCTGAAGAGCTCCAGATGCTTGCGCAAGGTTTCCCCTATCTAAAAATTGAAGGTCCGGCAACCCCCGGACACGGCATTTCTGTGCTTACCCCGGAAATGGAAGAACAGGCAGCCAACAACTGGAACGCATATCTTGCTAAAGGCGGCAAGGTTCTCAAAATGGTTCCGGCAAGTGGTGCGGCCTCCCGTATGTTCAAAGATCTTTTCTCTTTCGTAAATGGCAAGAAAGACAAACCTGACACTCCATTTATGAAAAAATTCTTCGAAGAAATTGAAGACTTTGCATTTTTCGCAGAACTGAATTTTACATGTATCCAGCTCTATGGCCTGAGTATTGACTCTCTTGTAAAAGAGAAACGCTATAAAGATGTAGTGAAGGCCCTCATCGAAAAAGAGGGAATGAATTATGGTCAGCTTCCAAAAGCTCTTCTACGTTTCCATAAAGTTGCCGGGTCAGCACGCACGGCTCTTGAAGAACATCTCGCCGAGGGTGCTCAGTATGCAGCAGGTAAAGATGGAAAAGTAAGAGTGCATTTCACTGTAAGTGAAGACCACCTACCTTTGGTAAGCATCAAATTTGAAGAAATGAAGGGTAAACTTGAACATGAATACGGTGTAGAGTATGAACTCTCTACAAGTGTTCAGAAACCTTCTACTGATACAGTTGCAGCAAACCTTGATGGCACTCCTTATCGTGAGAATGGCGCACTTTTCTTCCGTCCCGGTGGACATGGCGCTTTGATAGAGAACCTCAACGATCTTAATGCGGATGTTATTTTTATAAAGAATATCGATAATGTTGTACCCGACTCCCGTCGTGTAGATACTCTTAAATATAAGAAAATTATCGGTGGTGTTCTCGTAAGTGTAAAACAGAAAGCTGATGAATATTGCGCGATTCTTTCAAAAGGCACTCCTTCTGAGGAAAAACTTCAGGAGATGCTTGATTTCTTGCGAAAGAACCTCTGCATTACCCACGATACAGCTGATGAAATGGTGCCGGATGCAAAGGCAGAATATATTTTCTCCAAACTTAACAGACCTTTCCGCGTATGTGGTATGGTGAAAAACGAAGGAGAACCCGGTGGTGGCCCGTTCTTGGCTTATAATCCCGACGGCACTGTAAGTCCGCAGATCCTTGAATCAACACAGATCGATCCCAATAACAAAGAGGCTCAGAAAATGCTTAAAGAGAGCACCCATTTCAATCCGGTGGATCTGGTAGTGTCTACAAAAAATTGGAAAGGTGAGAAATTCAATCTCCCTGATTATGTTGACAAAGCTACCGGATTTATTTCACAGAAAAGTCGTGAAGGAGTGGAGATCAAGGCTCTCGAACTTCCGGGTCTTTGGAACGGTGCTATGAGCGATTGGAATACTGTGCTTGTTGAAGTGCCGGTTAGCACTTTCAATCCTGTGAAGACTGTAAACGACCTTTTACGTCCGGCTCATCAGTAAATAGAGCATGATTGAGGAAAATTGTAATTGAAATAAGATACTTATAATTCACAAAATTTTACACTATGGATACACTGTAATGCAACAATCGTAATAAAGTTTCGTTATTAAAGTACGATTATTGTATTTGCACTGTGTTTTATTCATGGTATTAGAATTTAATGCTAAGGAAGAGCGGAATTGTGAAATCCCGCTCTTTTTTAATTTTCTTACAGGCATCTATTGATTCTTTTATCTTTTTTAATTAAAATAATCAAATTTGACTCCTATATTTAGCCAATTATTTGCTAACTTCGCATCATGTTTGAAAAACGGATATTTTTACTCTTTGCCGCTTTGCTAAGTATATTCGCGGCCTTTTCTCAACCCGGGGGACAAAATCTCTCCCGGCGAAATTCTGTTGCATCTCAGACTAAAAACACAGAACATACGGAGAATAAATCAGACTCTATTCGTGAAGGAAGCGCTTGGACATTGACTTTTCCATTGGGAAACCATGTGGAAAGCACTCTCGATACACTTACCTATAATTACCAACGCAGATTTATTTCCACAATGGTATCTGATGCCTATGCCACCACAGGAACAATTGGTGCCGAAGGTATAAATCTTCTTTACTTTGATCGACCTCGTAGAGCCACCTTCTTCTTTCAGGATGCTTTGGATGCCTGGATCCCGACTTTTAAAAAGCAGAAATTCTATAATGTTTATGTGCCGACTACTATAATGTCTTATAGTTTCGGTGGTAACGATTATAATCATAAAGACCGTCTGCAAGTTGACTTCGCCGGCAATGTCAACCGTAGGATAGGAATAGGAGGTACAATCGATTATATTTACTCTAAAGGTGCCTATGAAGCTCAGGCTGTAAAAGATTTCGCTTTCAGTCTTTCTACTTATTATACCGGCGATCGATATGAATTACAGATGTTTTACAACCACTTTAATTTTCTGAATAAAGAAAATGGCGGTATCACGGATGATCTGTATATTACCGATCCGGCTCAACTGCAAGGTGGCGTAAGTAAAATTGAACCCAAAAGTATCCCCACTCGTCTCTCCGCTGCACACTCAAGAGTTAACGGTGATGAGCTTTTTATGACACATGCCTATAAAATGGGCTTCTGGAAAAGTGTACAGGTTAACGATACTCTCACACGAGAAGAGTATGTGCCGGTCACACGTTTCGTCTACTCTTTCGATCTTCAACATCGGCGCCACATGTTCCGTAATGATAATAGATCACAAGGAGAAGCATTTTGGAAGAATACTTATCTTGACCCGACTACTACTCTTGAGGATGCTTACCTCACACAGATGACCAATTCTGTAGGTATAGAACTTTTGGAAGGATTCCAAAAATGGGCCAAGTTCGGTCTGTCGGCCTACGTTTCATATCAGACTCAGAATTACAAGCAACCTACTCATTTCCGCCAACCGGAATTAACCGAAAGCGAAATTGAGTCGCTTACACCACTGCCGGATAATTTCTATATAGCTCCCACCTCCGCACGTCATCTTCTTTGGGTAGGAGGTCGTCTTAATAAAGATAAAGGCTCTCTTTTCAGATATGCTGCAAGTGCCCGTTTTGGCCTGGTTGGTGATGTGGTTGGTGATCTGGAACTTGACGGTAATATTACAACCCGTTTCAAACTTTTTGGAGACTCAGTAAAATTCACGGCTAAAGGAGAATTCAGGAATGTGGCGCAACCATATCTTCTACAAAATTATATTTCCAATCATTTTGCCTGGAGAAATGATTTCGGTAAAACCAGAACATACAGAGTAGAAGGTGAATTATTAATCCCTTGGACAAAGACAACTATTAGTGCCGGAGTCGAAAACATTCAGAATATGGTTTATTTCAATAGCGAATCTCTACCTGCGCAATATGGAGGAAATGTTCAAGTCTTCTCTGCACGTCTGGAACAACTTCTCAAAGTAGGTATTCTTCATTGGAATAATACCGTATATTATCAGAAATCATCCACTCCCACTGTATTGCCACTTCCGGAACTGACCGTATACTCCAATCTGTTTCTTAAATTTACTGCTTTTCACGTACTTAAAATACAACTTGGCATAGACTGTGACTATTATACCAAGTATAATGGTCTTGATTATCAACCGGCCACAATGTCTTTTCATGTGCAGGGAGACAATCCTGTGAAAATAGGCAATTACCCATTCTGTAACGCTTACTTCACGGCCCGTCTTTCCAAGACTCGTTTTTACGTGCTTTGGAGCCATGTCAATCAAGGAATGTTTTCTAAAGAAAGTTTCATATTACCTCATTATCCCTTTAATCCGCGACGGCTGGAATTCGGTCTGTCAGTTGATTTCGCCAATTGATAGTTGTAGATTCTTCGTTCAATAACCATTAGGAAACAGAGGTAAATAAAAAAGGGAAATAGTGATAATTCTGAAGCTTTAAACTGTAATCTATGAGAAACTATAAAACCAAATATACTCAGACAGCATTATACATTTTGCTTCTTATTGCAGTTTTTGTAGTTATGGGAGTTACAAAAAGATGTAATACTGCTATTCCTCTTCCCAAGGTATCACAAGGATACAGTCAAGGCGACACTATAGATATGGCAATTGTCTACGGACCTTTAAGTTATTATGTTTATGAAGACACCTTAGGCGGACTAAATTATGATCTTATCTCTCGTATGGAAAACGAGACGGGAATACCGGTAAGATTATGGCCCATAGCTGATTTAAATGATGCTCTCGAGGGACTTCAACAAAAGAAATATGACATGCTTGCATCCCTACCGGCTGACACAGAAATCAAACAGCGGTTTCTGACTACAAAAAGTATTTTTCATGACCGCCTGGTTCTAATTCAACTTCAAGATACAGCCGGAACAAAGAAAATCAATTCTGCCTTAGATCTTGGGAAGGATACGGTTTTCATAGAAAAAGGTTCATCGGCTGCCTTACGTCTGAAAAATCTATCAGATGAAATCGATAATATAATTCCGGTTAAGGAAGTTAATCTGTCGGAAGAATATCTATGCATGAAAGTTGCGACGGGAGAATATCCTCTGGCAGTTGTAAATGAACAGACTGCCAAAAGAATGAAGGCGCAATATCCTGATCTTTCCTTTGATAATCCTGTAAGCTTCACTCAATTTCAAGTGTGGTTATTGCCTTTATCCGACACTCTCTTGCTAAAACAAACTGATGCTTGGCTCGATACTGTTATCGGGTCTGAATCATATAACTCTCTTCTCAAACGATATAACCTTTAAACCTCAATAACATATTCAAATTAACAATTCATGATCCACAATTCATGATTCACATATAATAGATCATAAATCCTAAATCATGAATCACAAAACATTATGGCACTAAAAAAAATTAAAATCAATCTGCTGTTCAAGATTATTATTGCAATCGGCTTAGGAATTCTTGCCGGTCAATTCTTTCCTATTTGGCTCGGACGTGGATTCGCAACTTTCAATGCCATATTCAGTCAATTTCTTGGTTTCCTTATTCCTTTACTGATTTTAGGTTTTGTTGCTCCTGCAATTGCAGAAATAGGTAATCAAGCAGGAAAAATGCTGGTGCTTACTGCCGTTCTGGCTTACCTTTCCACTACCCTTGCCGGCTTTATGAGTTTCTGGGTAGGAGATTCGACATTCCCCTATCTGATACATCCGAGGGAGATGGATGATCTGGAGAAAGGCCATGATCTTATTCCTTATTTCAATATAGAGATGCCACCCATTATGGGGGTTATGTCGGCCTTGGTGCTTGCTTTTGTTTTAGGTATAACATTAGCCTACATGCAAGGGCAGACAATGAAAAATCTTCTTAATGAATTTCGTGAGATAATATCAATGACAATCGCCAAGGCTATTATCCCTCTGCTCCCTATTTATATTTTCGGAATTTTCCTGAACATGACTGTATCGGGAGAAGTGGCGACCGTATTGGTGGCATTTGCGAAAATTATATTGATCATTTTCGCAATGCATATTTTCTTGCTCATTTTCCAATATGTTATTGCCGGTATTGTAGCGAAACGTAATCCTTTCAAACTTCTTTATACGATGCTTCCGGCATATTTCACCGCTCTTGGCACTCAATCTTCAGCGGCCACCATACCCGTGACATTGCGTCAAGCTGTTAAAATGGGTGTTAGTGAAGGTGTAGCAGGTTTTGTCATTCCACTTTGTGCTACAATTCACATGTCGGGAAGCTGTATGAAAATAGTTGCTTGTGCATTGGCATTAATGATTATGGAAGGTATCCCATACGATGCCCACATGTTTGCAGGGTTTATCTGTATGATTGGCATCTCCATTATCGCGGCTCCGGGTGTGCCGGGTGGTGCTATTATGGCTTCCTTAGGCCTTTTGGCAAGTATCTTAAATTTTTCAGAAGCCGACCAAGCTTTGATGATAGCCTTATATATTGCGATGGATAGTTTTGGTACAGCTTGTAATGTGACAGGTGACGGATTTATAGCAATAATCGTCAACCGTGTGTTTCCAACACCAACCACCCCCACTGATAAGGAGACGTCAACTATGCTGGAATCCTGAATCAATATTCTACATAAAAAAGAGTTCGGTATTACACCGGACTCTTCTTTCTTTTAGGTTGTTATCTATCTTACTATAAGAAATAGACTATTTTGAACAGATGCTTTTAAAGACTTTTCTATAGATACAAGTCTTGATTCTTAACTCAGATTATAAGAATGTCTTGATCTTTGAACGCTGCTATTCATCCTGAAACCTTATTGCTTACCAATCGTTTAATAAATATAGCGTAACTAAGCCCGTATTTATGAAAAACACAAATGAAAATATATCATTACCAATTACTCCTGAAGGTGTGGAATCCTTTTTGTCAAGCCATTGGGTAGAAGGAATCGGCCCGGCCTACGCGCACAGTCTGGTAGAAGAATTTGGTACTGACGCACTCGATATACTTATTAATGAACCGGATAAGGCCTTGGTTATAAAAGGGCTCGGAGAATCAAGAATAAAAAATGCAAACGAAAGTCTGAAAGAAATCCCATACCCTGTTGACATTGTCACTTTCCTGTTTTCTTGCGGGTTAAAAGACATGTATATCGAGAGGATTTTAAATAAATATAAAAAAAGGACCTCTAAAATCATCCTTTCGGATCCATACTTTATGGTTGAGGATGTTTGGCAGCTTTCTTTCTTCACAGCAGATAAAATCGGTAATAAACTTGGAATTGCTAAGGATGATCCGCGCCGTCTGCAAGGAGCACTTGTCACTGCCGTCAAACATTTTGCCGAAAACGGCCATTTATTTGCTACCCCTGAAGAGGCGGTTAAAGCAGCTGCTAATATTAGCGGTATTGAAGAAGATATAATTCGTCCCTGTATATCGGAAGTGGTAAAATCAGGTCGCCTTGTGGAAAGCAAAGGCGGATTATACTTACCCGTATTTTATAAAGCAGAGAAAGAGGGAGCCAACACTCTGACAAGGCTTATAACGACTAATACAGAAAATTTGGACCTCTACGATTTACCTAAAGCCGACAGTAATGGTCACGTCTACACACAAAAACAATTGGAGGCCATAAACCGTGCTTTGAACTCACCTGTCATGGTACTTACAGGAGGTCCCGGAACCGGAAAAACCACCGTATTAAGGGGAATTATAGAGACATTGGAAAGAAATGGCAAGAAAATTATATTGGCTGCCCCTACCGGACGGGCTGCCAAAAGAATGACAATGCTTACCGACCGACCCGCCATGACAATTCACAGACTTCTCGGCTACATTCAAGGTCAAGGTTACAGTAACAAAAAAATAGATACCGATGTATTGATAATTGATGAAGGATCAATGATGGAACAGGTGCTATTCAATCATCTTCTGCAAGCATTGAAACCTACTACCAAAGTAATCCTTGTCGGTGACGTAGATCAATTGCCTGCCATTGGAGCCGGTGACGTTTTAAGGGATATGATAGATTCTGAGGTAATACCCGTAGCACATCTGGATGAGAACTTCCGTCAGAGTGAAGGTAGCCTCATTGCCTCCGGAGCAAGAGCTATCAATTCTGGAGAAGTACCTCAATCAGACCCCGAAAGGGATTTTATGATAATACCGGAACTGAGTGTTAAAAAAATTCATGACCGCATTATATCCCTCATGGGTGAAGAACTTCCAAAAAGCCGTGGAATTTCTCCTGCTGATATACAGGTTGTCACTCCTCAGCAAATAGGGCCATTAGGCGCTCGACAACTTAATATTGATTTACAACAGCAACTTAATCCGGAAGGTCCCGCTCTCAGGAGAGGAGCTACGATCATGAGGTTAGGCGATCCCGTAATGCAAACGGCCAATTCTAAAGATCGTGGCGTTTATAATGGTGAAGTGGGACGGATAACTTCAGTGAATCCTGAAGAACAGACTTTGGAGGTTACTTTTTCAGATGGAAGAAAATCTTCTTATCAACGCAGTGAATTAAGCGAACTGGTACTGGCCTACGCCACAACCGTACATAAGCTTCAGGGATCGGAAGTCAAGAATATGATATTCCCTGTAACCATGGCTCATAAACCTATGTTATACCGAAATCTACTCTACACCGGTGTGAGCCGTGCCACTGATTTATGTGTTCTTGTAGGTGAGGAGGAGGCTCTCCGGTTTGCTGTAGAGAACTCTCCTGCCTCAACAAGAAATTCAAATTTCAAAAAAAGATTACAGAGTTGATTTATTTCAGCACACCGAGCTTTTTACCAACTTTTATGAAAGCTGCAATAGCTTGATCAAGTTGTTCACGCGTATGGCCTGCTGAAAGTTGAACTCTGATACGAGCCTGCCCTTTCGGAACAACGGGATAATAGAAACCGGTGACAAAAATACCCTCTTTCTGCATCTCGGCTGCAAAATCCTGAGAAAGTTTTGCATCATAAAGCATTACAGCACAGATAGCACTTTGTGTAGGTTTGATATCAAACCCTGCCTCAAGCATCTTGTCGCGGAAATAATTTACATTTTCCACCAACTTATCATGTAAATCGTCACTTTCCTTCAGCATCTTCATCATCTCCAGACTCGCGCCAACAATCGAAGGAGCTACCGAATTGGAGAAGAGATAGGGACGTGAACGCTGACGCAGCATATCGATAATCTCCTTTTTACCGGTGGTGAATCCACCCATAGCGCCACCGAATGCTTTTCCCAGAGTCCCGGTAAAGATATCGATCTTACCATAACAATCAAATTGCTCCGCAACGCCATGACCGGTCTTACCAACGACACCTGCTGAATGACTCTCGTCAACCATCACCAAGGCATCATATTTCTCTGCCAATTCGCAAATCTTATCCATTGGAGCAACATTGCCATCCATAGAGAACACGCCGTCAGTTGCAATTATCTTGAAACGGCAATCTTTAGCCTCTTGAAGACAACGTTCCAGATCCTCCATATCAGCATTTTTATAACGGAAGCGTTTTGCCTTACATAGACGTACACCGTCAATGATAGAAGCATGATTTAGAGAATCACTGATTATTGCATCTTCCTCAGTAAACAATGGCTCGAAAAGTCCACCGTTAGCATCGAAACATGCTGCATAAAGAATAGTGTCTTCTGTCTTAAAATAATCACTTATTGCCTTCTCAAGTTCTTTATGAAGATCTTGGGTGCCACAGATAAAACGGACTGACGACATGCCGTAGCCTCTTTCATCCATTGCCTTCTTCGCAGCCTCTATAAGACGACTGTTGTCGGCAAGACCAAGATAATTGTTGGCGCAAAAATTTAATACTTCTCCTTCAGTATTGGCCACCTCTATATCCGTTCGTTGAGGTGACACAATCACTCTTTCATTCTTATAAAGGCCTGCATCCTTTATGTCCTGAAGTTCTTTCTCCAGATGAGTTTTAAAATTCTTATACATGATGCTATATTATTAAGGTAATTTGCCAAATGTCAAGTAGCAAACCCAAATATTGGGAATAACCATAAAATTTTTGTCCAAAGTTAAGTATTTTTTGGATTATTCATATTACTTTTGCACAAAAATTTACCCAAAAGGCAATTTTCAGTCCGACTGAGTAATTTTTCACTCCGGACATCTTAAAGCAAAACAACAAGTTACTTTAAAATCAATATGAAGAATATCCTTATTATCGGAGCCACAGGACAGATTGGCTCTGAGTTGACAATGAAATTACGGTCCCTTTATCCTGAAGGGAATGTAGTCGCAGGCTATATTGCCGGGGCTGAACCTAAAGGCATTCTTCTTGAGAGTGGACCGTCGCATCTTGTTGATATCACTGATGCCCGACAGATTGCCGAGGCAGTCGACAAGTATAATGTTGACACTATCTATAATCTGGCAGCTTTGCTCAGTGCTGTTGCTGAAGCCCGTCCTCAGTTGGCTTGGAAAATAGGTGTCGGCGGTCTGTATAATGCGCTCGAAGTTTCCCGAGAGAAGGGTTGCGCCTTGTTTACACCCAGTTCAATAGGTTCTTTCGGCCTTTCTACTCCTCACGACCGTACCCCTCAGGACACTATACAAAGGCCTGATACGATCTACGGCGTCACTAAAGTTACTGGGGAACTTCTCTCTGACTACTATGCAAAACGATTTGGTGTCGACACACGTTCTGTACGTTTTCCGGGTCTGATTTCCTATGTAGCACCTCCGGGTGGTGGAACTACTGACTACGCTGTAGACATCTACTACTCCGCAGTAAAAGGAGAGACATTCAAATGTCCACTGAAACCCGGCACATTCATGGACATGATGTATATGCCCGACGCACTCCGCGCTGCTATTGAAATCATGGAAGCCGATCCCACAAGATTAAAACATCGTAACTCCTTCAACATTGCTTCCATGAGTTTTGATCCGGAAATAATTAGTGCAAAAATCAAAGAATACGTACCTGATTTCAAAATGGAATATCAGCTCGATCCATTACGTCAAGCCATCGCAGATTCATGGCCGAATAGTTTGGACGACTCTTGTGCCCGTGAGGAATGGGGCTGGAAACCGGAATATGACCTGGACGCGATGACCAAAGATATGCTCGTGAATCTGCGTGAAAAACTTCATATCCCTGCTCCGGTAGAAAATTGATATCAATATTATAACAACTTCTCTGATCATTAAGGACTTATATAATAACTATAATCAATAATATTAATTATATTAGAAAAACTGAAAACTGTATTGCGGTTTTCAGTTTTTTGTTATAAATTTGCATCCGAGTTTAATGATTCAATTCTAATATCTTACTTTCCTATTCATGACTCGAGAAGAGATGAGCCCTGAAGCATATTCAGCCCTAATTGAAGCCATCGGAAACATATTGTTGACTAAAGGACTTAAGGCCACAACTATGGATTCTATAGCTGCAACCTTACAGATTTCCAAACGTACACTGTACGAGATCTTCAATAGTAAGACAGAGATGGTATTAAGTGCCCTGGAAGCTGCTCATAAAAAACATACAGATGAAGTGAGAAAAATTTTCAATTCTTCGGAAAATGTTATGGAAGGCATTCTCAGAGGTTTTATATATCATCGAGATGAAATGAGAAAAGCCAATGTCGACTTCTTTCGGGATATGGATTCTTTATTCTCAGAAGCACGTGAATTTTCTACTGAGAATAAGATTAAATTTCTTGAAAATTATGTAAAGGTTCTCAATCAAGGAGTGAAGGAAGGTTTTTTCAGAAAAAATATCAATTATATGCTTCAATGCCGCCTCTTATGGATACAGATGGAATCCTTAAAGAGGATGGAAGAGTTCTTTCCCTCAGACATTACTCTACTCGAAGCCTATGATTCGATATGTATCAGTTTCCTACGCAGCATAGCTACACCCGTCGGCATGCAAATGCTTGACAATCTCGTCGCTTCGCTTGAAAATAAACAAAGCAAATAACTATATCTAATGAAAGTATTTAACCGGTTGCTTCCTTTTTTGATGCTTGTCGGTGTCTCGGCTTGTCCAATTGCCGCTGAAACCTTATCACTCTCAAGGGAAGAATGTGTTGAGATTGCCCTGCGCGACAATCCTACTGTTAGAATCGCAGATATGGAAGTAAAGAAAGTCAACTATGCCAAAAAGGAAACTTTGGCATCGGTTTTTCCCTCAATCGACTTCTCTGCTTCATATCAACGTTCAATTGAACTGCAGACTATACGCATGAATATGGGCGGACAAAGCCAAAGTCTTAAAATGGGTTCTGATAATACCTGGAATATGGGTTTCAGCGCTTCTCTTCCTCTTATCGCTCCTACTCTTTGGAAAGCGATAAGCATCTCTGATACCCAGATTTTGGCTAATCTCGAGAGTGCCCGAGCATCTCGACTCGACTTGATAAACAATGTCAATAAAGCATATTATGCCCTGATGCTTGCAATAGCTTCTCATGAAGTAGTGAAACAGAATTATAATATCGCCAAAATGAATGCCGATATCTATGAAAAACAACACAAAGCAGGTACAGCCTCTGAATATGATGTACTCCGTTCTTCTGTGCAGGTAAAGAATATTGAACCGGAACTTCTGCAAGCTGACATCGCTATACGTCAATGTGCACTTCAACTGAAAGTATTGATGGGCATATCTTCCGACACAGATATTACACCCAAGACTTCAATCGAAGATTACCAAAATGAAATGTATGCATATCCGGGCGGTAACGATACTTCTATTGCGGGAAACACTTCACTCCGTTCGCTTGACATTCAGAAGAGGATTCTGGATAAAAACATCGACATGAAAAAATTTGCATGGATACCTACTTTAGCGGCTTCTTTCAATCTTTCATGGCTGTCTTTGAGCAACGGATCTCCTTTCCGAAATCAGCAGTTCAATCCTTTCAGTAACGTTGGGTTTGCTCTATCAGTGCCTATTTTCTCCGGCGGTTCTAAATATTACGGACTCAAACAAGCTCAAGTGCAACGTAAAGAACTGGATCTCCAACGTGAAGATTTGGTAAATACTCTTAATATGCAAGTAGAATTAGCAATCGATAATATCAATCGTGAAGCAAAACAGATTTCTACTTCGGAAGAAGGAGTGCGTCAAGCTAAGAAAGCTTACGATATCATGCAGAAAAGTTTTGAAATAGGTGCGGCTTCGTATCTTGACCTCCGAGACAGTGAACTTGCCAATACCACTGCCCAACTCACCTATCTGCAAGCTATATATAATTATCTTGTTTCAACTTCAGAATTAGATATGCTACTTGGAAAAGGAGTAGACTGAATCTCATAACATAAAAAATGTAAATACCAACATTATGAAAAAATATCTTATTTCAGCCTCAGCTCTCCTAACAGCTGTGATCTTATCGGCTTGCTCAGGCTCTGACAAAGAGAAAGATCAGTCAAGTGAAGAAGCCAAACCAATGGTAAAAACCGAACGTGTAGAGAGTCGGGAAGTGATTCAGGAGGGTGTATATACCGCAACCGTTGAACCGGATCTTATCAATAATATTTCTTCATCTACACCAAACAGAATAAAAGAAATTTATGTTGATGAAGGTATGCAGGTGGCGAAAGGTCAGAAACTTGTAGTGCTCGATGACGTGAACACCACAAACTATGAGATTCAGGTGGAGAATGCCCGAGCAAATCTTGAAAACGTAAAACTAAACTACGATCGTGCTGTAGAGCTTCTAAAAATAGGAGGCGGTACTCAGCAAAATGTAGATCAGATGCAACTGCAACTAACAAACGCTCAAAATACACTTTCAAATGCAGAACGAGCTCTTCGTAATATTCGTGAAAATACTGTACTGACGTCTCCTATCAGTGGTGTGGTCACAGCACGTAATTATGATCCTGGTGATATGACCGGTGCTTCACCTATACTTACGGTCGCTCGTGTACAACCGGTGAAAATAGTTATAAATGTTTCTGAGAGCGAACTGTCTCACGTTAAAAAAGGAATGCCGGCGGTCATCACTTTCGATACTTATGGCAATGAGCAATTTCATGGCAACATCACCATGGTATCCCCTACTGTAGATCCTGCCAGTCGCACTTTCGGTGTTGAGATTACAGTGCAGAATCCCGGTGATCGGATTCTACCGGGAATGTTCGGAAGAGTTACTCTTAACTTGGGCACAGCAGAACATGTAGTCGTGCCGGATCAGGCAGTGGTGAAACAACCCGGTTCCGGCAATCATTATGTCTACGTCTACAAAGACGGACGGGTTTCATATAATAAGGTCGAACTTGGACAACGTCTTGGAAATGCTTACGAACTCCTGTCTGGTGTGAATGACGGTGACGAGGTTGTAATTGCCGGTCAGGCGCGACTCGCAGACGGAGTAGAAGTGACCAAATAACCTAAGTGAGCATCTCCTTTATTTTTCATAAATCTTTAAATCTAAAATTACCTATAGATGTCACTATATTCTTCAGCCGTGAAGAGGCCGATCATGACTACCTTATGTTTTGTGACGGTGATTATCCTCGGTATCTTCTCTCTGGCAAAACTTCCGATCGATCTTTATCCTGACATCGACACCAACACAATAATGGTGATCACGATGTATCCCGGCGCATCAGCCGAAGATATAGAGCAGAATGTCACAAAACCACTTGAGAATACTCTTAATTCAGTGGAGCACCTCAAGCATATAACCTCAGAATCACGTGAAAACACTTCGGTAATTACTCTTGAATTCGAGTATGGTTACGACATCGATGTGTTGACAAATGATGTGCGTGACAAACTTGATATGGTTAAATCGGCGCTTCCTGATGACAGTGAAAACCCGATTATTTTCAAGTTCTCTACCGATATGATTCCTATCTGTCTGCTTTCGGTGGAAGCCAAAGAGAGTATGGCAGGTTTATACAAGATTCTTGACGATCAAGTAGCCAATCCACTTGCTCGTGTAGACGGTGTTGGTTCGGTTTCAATTTCCGGCGCTCCAAAACGTGAAATCCATGTCTACTGCGATCCAAATCGTCTCGAGTCATACAACCTATCAATAGAATCAATCGCCGCTATCATCGGTGCTGAAAACCGCAATGTGCCGGGTGGTGCATTCGATATTGGTTCCAATACCTACTCTTTACGTGTGCAAGGTGAATTTGATGAAACATCAGAAATGGAAAACCTGCCTGTAGGTAATTATAACGGAAAGGTCATTTATCTTAAGGATGTAGCACGAGTGGATGACTCTCTGGAAGAAAGAACCCAGCAGACTTATATCGGAGGAAAAGAGGGTGCAATGATTATCATCCAGAAACAGAGTGGTGCCAATTCTGTGCAGATTTCCGACAAAGTTATGGCTATGCTGCCAAAACTTCAGAAGAATCTCCCCTCTGATGTCAAGCTCGGAATTATTGTTGATACCTCTGATAATATCCGCAATACAATCGCTTCACTTGAAGAAACCGTGCTCTATGCACTTCTCTTCGTGATGATCGTGGTATTTGTATTCCTCGGACGCTGGAGAGCGACCATGATTATTGTCATTACCATACCTGTTTCTCTAATCGCGTCGTTTATCTATCTATATGCCACCGGCAACACCCTCAACATTGTTTCTCTGTCAGCACTGTCAATTTCAATCGGTATGGTGGTTGACGACGCAATTGTGGTGCTTGAAAATGTCACTACTCATATCGAAAGAGGATCTGATCCGAAACAGGCGGCCGTACATGGCACAAATGAGGTAGCTATCTCCGTTATCGCATCTACTCTTACCCTTATAGCGGTGTTCTTCCCGCTGACACTTGTCACAGGTATGACCGGAGTGCTTTTCCGCCAACTTGGCTGGATGGTTACTATCATGATGATTATATCCACCACGTGTGCCTTGTCTCTTACGCCGATGCTTTGTTCACAGTGGCTTCGTTTGTCTACACATCATTCCAAACTTTATAATCTGCTTTTCACCCCTATTGAAAAAGGTCTTGATAGCTTCGACAACGGATATGCCCGTCTGTTACAGAAAGTAGTTTCCCACCGTGCTATCACGATTATAATTTGTATGGCTATATTCGCAGGTTCTATTTTCCTGATGAAGTTTGTAGGCACTGAATTTTTCCCAACGCAGGATAACGGGCGATTAGGTGTATCACTTGAAACCCCCATCGGTACACGAGTGGAAATCTCACACGATGCGACTCAACGTCTCGATTCACTGTGGAGAGCCAAGTATCCTGAAATCCTCGTTTCAAGCTACACTGTAGGTCCTGCAAGTTCCGACAACACGTTTGCCTCACTGTCTGATAACGGCTCTCATATCATCTCAATGAACATACGTCTTCAGGATCCCGGTGACCGTAAACGTGGTATTAAAGAAATCGCGGAAGAAATGCGTAAAGATATCGCGGAAGGATTCCCTGAATTTAAAAAAGCTCAGGTTAACGTCGGCGGTGGCCGTGGAAGCGGCATGGGAGGCCAGTCTACTGTGGATTTTGAAATCTATGGCTATGATTTTACTGAAACAGACTCAGTGGCTCAACAACTCAAGACTATTCTTGAAGGAATTCCGGGCACAGCCGATATAACAATCTCACGTTCTGATTATCAACCGGAATATCACGTAGATTTCGATCGTGAGAAACTCGCTCTATATGGACTAAACCTCCAGACTGCGGCTTTTTATCTTCGTAACAGAATCAACGGTTCCATCGCTTCTCGTTTCCGTGAAGATGGTGAGGAATATGACATAAAAGTAATGTTTGACAAAGACCATCGCACCTCACTCTCAGATATTGAAAATATCATGATCTATACTCCAAGCGGCGCCGGCGTACGTGTAAAGGAACTTGGGAAAGTTGTTGAACGTTTCACACCTCCTACAATTGAACGAAAGGACAGAGAACGAATTATAACTGTATCTGCCGTAGTGGATGGCGTGCCGATGAGTGATGTGGTGACAGAAGCTGAAATTATGATTGATCAGTTGCACCTTCCTTCGGGCATAACTATAGGACTATCCGGTTCTGTCGAGGATCAACAAGACTCTTTCTCCGATCTTTTAATGCTCGGTGTCCTTATAATACTTCTGGTATATATAGTAATGGCTGCTCAGTTCGAGAGCCTGACTTATCCGGGCATTATTATGACTTCACTTCTTTTCGCGTTCTCAGGCGTATTCTTGATTCTATGGCTCACAGGCCACACATTGAACGTTATGAGTATGATCGGAGGTATCATGTTGATCGGTATAGTAGTTAAAAACGGTATCGTGCTTATCGATTACATTTCTCTTAATCGTGAACGTGGAATGTCAATCCGCAATGCGGTGATACTCGGAGGTAAATCACGTCTCCGCCCTGTAGTAATGACAACTCTCACCACTATTCTCGGTATGGTTCCTATGGCTGTAGGAAGCGGTCAAGGTGCGGAAATGTGGCGACCGATGGGTACAGCCGTGATCGGTGGTCTTACGTTCTCTACTATTCTCACTCTTTTGTTTGTGCCTGTACTATATTGTGTTTTCGCCGGAAACGGTGTCAAAAATAGTCGTCGTAAGCACAGGAAGAATCTTAGGGCTTCAAAGTAAATGAAATAGTTCGGGTACATACGCTCGACCTATAATCTGTCACACCAATATCATAAAAGAATGCAAGCAATCTTTATAGCCTATGATCAGGCACATCACGAGACAATTATTGATCTGTTAGAGAAAAATTCTTGCAGAGGTTTCACATCTTTCGGTGAAATACAGGGGCGAGGAAGTGTAAAAGGAGAACCACATTACGGTTCTCATGCTTGGCCTTCTCTTGGTGGCGCCATACTTACAATTGTGGAAGACGCCCGTCTCGAGCCGGTGTTGAGTCAGCTTAAAGCGCTCGACCTCTCCAAACCCAGACTCGGTCTGCGAGCCTTTGTTTGGCCCGTCACCGCTACCATCTGATTTTTCTTTATTTTATATTTTAGAGAAAGCCCTAAGTTGCCAAGTCTGTCATACAGGTTGGTTTAGGGCTTTCTCTTAATCTTTTTTAATATCTGCCGTTTCTTTCTTTTGTAATATTCACTGATATTCTCATTTCATAATTCATAACTTTTTTGTAACTTTGCGTGGGGTAATAATCCCAACTTTATTATGGCAGACACCAACGACCTTTTTCAATTTGACGATTTTTCTGGCACCTCCCAAACGGCCGGTGACCAAACTGATATTTTATCCTCCACGGAATCTACAGATGCGGAACCTGAAAATAATGAAGATTTAACAGTAGAATCTGTAGAACGTATTATTCCACCTGAACCACAGATTTCAACACAAGATTATGGTGATGACTCCATCCAGCATCTGGAATGGAACGAACATATTCGTCGTCGTCCCGGTATGTATATCGGGAAACTCGGCGACGGAAGTCTTGCCGAAGATGGTATTTATGTGCTTATAAAGGAGGTTGTCGACAACTCAATTGATGAGTTTAACATGGGTGCCGGTAAACGTATAGACATCACCCTTACCGATGAGGGTGAAGTAACTATACGTGACTATGGCCGTGGTATTCCCCTGGGGAAAGTTAAAGAAGTTGCTTCAGAGATTAACACCGGCGGCAAGTTCGATGACAAGAATTTTAAGAAATCTGTCGGACTCAACGGTGTGGGTCTTAAAGCTGTGAATGCACTTTCTTCTTTTTGTTCGGTTGCCAGTGTCCGCGATGGTAAAAAAGTGGAAGTCGATTTTGAAAAGGGTGTTTTGGTTAAACAAACCACACCTACCGACACAAAGGAGGCAAACGGTACTTTCGTTAAATTTAAACCGGATCCCACACTATTCCGTGATTATAAATTTCACATGGAATTTGTGGAGACGATGGTCAATAACTATACTTACCTCAACACCGGCCTTCAGATTCATTTCAACGGGCGCAAATTTCTCTCCCGTCACGGTCTTCTGGACCTTTTAAAAGAGAATATGACCTCTGAGCCTCTCTACCCTATCATCCATCTTAAAGGAGAGGATATCGAAGTGGTGCTGACTCACACCGATCAATACGGCGAGGAATATTATTCTTTTGTTAACGGTCAGCACACCACTCAGGGTGGTACTCACCTTTCAGCATTCCGAGAGCATGTCAGTCGCACTATTAAAGAATTTTCGGGTAAAGGCTACGAATTTTCGGATATCCGTAACGGAATGGTTGCGGCTGTCAGTGTACGCATACAAGAACCGTTGTTTGAAAGCCAGACCAAAACAAAACTCGGAAGTAAAGAGGTTGCTCCCGGAAGTTCTTTAACGGTAAATAAGTTTATAGGTGACTTTATAAAGAAAGAACTTGATGATTACCTCCATAAGAATCCGGACATTGCTGAAACGATGCTCAAGAAAATCGCCGCAAGCGAAAAGGTGCGTAAATCGATGGCCGGAGTTGCCAAACTTGCCCGGGAAAAGGCTAAGAAAGTGAGTCTGCACAACCGTAAACTACGTGACTGTCGGATTCATTATAACGACACCTATAAATCAAATTCTAAGACTGAAGATCGTCGTGATGAATCATCAATCTTCATTACGGAGGGAGACTCAGCATCAGGCACTATTACAAAGGTGCGTAATGCCGAGACTCAAGCAGTTTTCTCACTTAGGGGCAAACCATTGAATTCTTTCGGTATGACACAGGAAGTTGTCTACAAAAACGATGAATTCAACCTGCTGCAGGCAGCCTTAAACATTGAAGAGGGTATCGACGGCCTCCGTTACAATAAGGTGATTATTGCAACCGATGCTGACGTTGACGGAATGCATATACGATTGCTTGTGATTACATTCTTCCTCATGTTCTTCCCGGATCTTGTGAAAAAAGGCCATGTCTATATTCTCCAGACACCTTTGTTCAGAGTCAGGGATAAGAATTCAACACGTCGTAATAAGACGAAGAAAAAGAAGAAAAATAAAAGTGAGGATTCCAATGAACCTGACACTTACTATTGCTATTCGGATGAAGAAAGAGAAGCTGCTATCGCAAAATTCGGTAATAATGCAGAAATCACACGCTTCAAAGGTCTTGGAGAAATCAACGATGTGGAATTTGCAGAATTCATAGGACCAAATATGCGGCTCGATCCCGTCAAATTAAAAAGGGATGATACTGTTGACAAACTACTGGAATTTTACATGGGTAAAAACACTATGGAACGACAGAATTTCATAATAGAAAATCTCGTTGTGGAGGACGATTCGCAGATATGAAAGCTTTATTTCCCGGTAGTTTTGACCCTTTTACCATCGGTCATCAATCAATAGTAGAACGCACACTGCGAATTTTCGGATCCGTTGTCATAGCTATTGGTTATAACGAACACAAACATGGAGAATGGAGCGTAAAAGAAAGACTGGACGCTATCTCGAGTCTCTATGTCGCTAATTCAAACGTATCAGTAATGGTCTACTCCGGCCTGACTTCACAATTCGCTAAAGAAATTGGAGCCGATATTCTTATCAGAGGAGTACGCACTATTCAAGATTTTGAATATGAAAAATCCCTCGCTGATATAAACCGAAAGGTATTTGGAATAGACACATTATTATTTATCAGTGACCCTGAATATTCATTTATTTCAAGCTCAATGATCAGAGAGCTTATACATAATGGCTATGATGCCACTCAATATATAGCAGGAGATTTCCCGATAAAAATAAAAGGATAATCTTTCAACAATAGATTAGAAACATGAAAAGAACACTCTTATATCTCGGAGCTCTGGTGCTCTTAGCGGCCGCAGGTATTTCAAAGGCACAGGTTGTCAATCATAATCAGAAACTCAGAATGGCGGAAGCTGCTATTTCTCAGTTCTATGTCGACACAGTTAATGAAGAGAAATTGGTTGAAGACGCTATCCGTGGTATGCTCGAAGGCCTCGACCCTCATTCACAATACTCGAATCCTGAAGAAACAAGAGAACTTAACGAACCTCTCACCGGTAATTTCAGCGGTATAGGTATCTCATTCAACATGAATCAAGACACTCTCTATGTCATTCAGACTGTAAGCGGTGGTCCCTCTGAGCGTGTGGGAATCCTGGCCGGTGACAGAATCATTGCTGTAGACGATACAGTAATTGCCGGTGTAGGAATGAAAAACACTCAAATAATGAAGCGCCTGCGTGGACCCAAAGGCTCTGAAGTTAATGTCAAGGTCTTACGTATGCAGCCTTCTAAAAAAGATACCATCGACTTTACCATTACACGAGCCGATATCCCCATTTACAGTATTGATGCGGCATACATGGTTGACCCTGTGACAGGCTATATCCGTATAAACCGCTTTGCAGCTGAGACGGCAAAGGAATTACAGACAGCTTTGAAAGATCTGAAAAAGCAAGGAATGGATAGACTCATTCTTGATCTCGTCGACAATGGAGGTGGATATCTGAATGCTGCTGTAGAAGTGCTGAGTGAGTTTCTTGAACCGGGAAAACTGGCAGTCTATACTCAAGGTAACAATTCCTCTCGCCAGAATCTGACAACTCATCCATCCGGCATCAAACCCCTCTTTGCTGATGGGAGGCTTATTGTTATGGCCAATCAATATTCTGCCTCCGCCTCCGAAATTACATCGGGTGCTATACAAGATTGGGACCGTGGGTTAGTTGTCGGTCGACGCACATTCGGCAAGGGTCTTGTACAACGCCCTATCCCATTCCCTGACGGCTCGATGATTCGTCTGACCGTAGCCCATTATTACACACCGTCAGGACGCGACATCCAAAAACCATACGAAAAAGGAGATCAAAAGGCTTATGAGGAAGATATACTCGAGCGTTTCAATCACGGAGAACTTATGCACGAAGATTCAATAAAATATATTGATTCTCTGAAAGTATCTACACTACGACTTAATCGTCCCATCTATGGAGGTGGCGGCATTTCTCCGGATAAATTTGTTGCCCTGGACACCACTGAGAATACCAAGTATTACCGAAATGTAATGGCCAAGGGACTCATCAACAGATATGTTATAAAATATGTGGACGATAACCGTAAACATATCAAATCCTTATATCCCACTGATACTGAATTTGTAAAAAACTTCAACGTTTCACCTGAAATGTTGTCTGAACTTTACAGCATGGCAACTCAAGAGGGTATTGAATTTAATGAAAAAGAGGCAACCTTGAGTGCTCCTCTCTTTTCCATGGTTATAAAGGCTCTCGTTGGGCGTGACATTTATGATAATGCCACATATTATAAAGTCTATAATACTCATGATCCAATATTCCGTGAAGCTTTCCGATTAATCAATTCTGATGATTACAAACGATTGCTTCCGGACTGAAAGACTAATCCGGATCATATCACAACCCAAAATTACTAACTAAACAACAAAGGAAGAATGAAACAATCAACTCGAATGATTGCGCTCCTCTCCGTCTTAGCCCTCCCTATGGGAATGGTATCCCCCTCAATAGCGCAAACCAGAACTGTCTCTTCAGCCAAGGCTGTCGTTGAGGAACCCTATGACTCTGTTCCTATGTTTGATTCCACGCGTTTTCAAGTCAGGGAACTCGATAAATTACTTTCTGACCTTGATACTATCGAGGTCCAGTCACCGGCCGTGAATAAAATTATAGGTCCCTGGATATTTACAGGCTACCGACAAGTACCCAAGAATAAAACCTTTAAACCGGAGTATAAGCTCGTTTATCCACATAATGTTGAGGTTGCTGACTCTCTGGCCGAAGTAATAGAAGAGGACAATGAGATAGTTGATGATTCCGGAAACGAAGATTTGTTTGCAGATTATCTGGAAACAATAGAGGCACCTGCTCCGGAAATCAACAAGGAGATGCTGGCGGGAAACTATGTGCCCGTCTGGTTACGCAATTCAATCAAAGATCTCCGTCAACAGGAAGATCTGATGTATTCTACTATGATTTACCATCCTTCAACCATAGATTATGCATATTGGGATCTCCCCGTGCCTCCTACCTTACCTGAAGACGAAGTGACTTTCGAGGCTTATATGCGCAAGCTTGATTTACCTGAGATTAAAACTGACAAAGCTATTCTGCCGGAAGAAACTCTTCAAAAGATTCATTGGTTACACAATTTCAATGCTTCCGCTCAATTCTCTCAGGCTTACATTTCTTCAAATTGGTATCAGGGTGGTAACAGTCACATCGCTCTGCTCCTCGGAACATTGTGGAATGTCCAGCTTAATGAAGTGTATCATCCTAATTTGTTATTTCAAAGCACACTCTCTTACAAATTAGGCATTAACTCTTCACCTCAGGATTCTGTGCATAAATATTCTATCTCAGAAGACCTCTTGCAATGGAATCTAAACACCGGTATTAAGGCATTCAAAAAATGGTATTATTCTTTCAATGCTTTATTCAAGACCCAGATCCTTAAGAATTATCAAGCCAACTCATTGATCAGGACTGCATCTTTCCTATCACCCGGTGATTTCAATATGGGTCTCGGTATGTCATATACCACTAAAAAACCTCAGTTCCAGTTGACAGCTACAATTTCTCCTTTTTCATACAACCTGAAGACCTGTATCACAGATAAAATAGATCATTCACAGTTTAATATTGCTGCGGATGCCTACACCCATAGTGAATTCGGTAGTAATGCTGAAGTCAACATGACTTGGCAGATGAGGTGGAATATCAGCTATAGTACCAGACTCTTCATTTTCTCCGATTACAAATATTTCCTTTCTGATTGGGAACACACGCTTAATTTCAATATTAACCGTTTCCTCTCGACTCAGATTTATGTTCACATGCGTTATGACACTTCTTCTGACATCGCGACTAAATGGAAACATTTCATGCTTCGCGAGGTGTTAAGTTTCGGTCTCTCCTATACCTTTTCAACTAAATAAACTTAGGGTATGACCAAAGGTCACGATCATATTATCCGGCACAGACTTAGAGGGTTCTTGTTAACTCTGTTTGTCTGTGTCGGTTTCTTTTATTCTTATGCAATCAATCCTGAAGAAATCTATGATATCGACAGAGCGAAAGCTTACTGCGATTCTATGCCGTTACAGTCGCCTGAAGGTATCTGGATTTACCCGGAAGATGGAGTTACGGTGCTCATTACACGGAAAAAAAACCTCTCTCAATCTCAGCTCCCTTCATATAACATAAGAATTATTGAATCTACCGATGCCCGACTTTGTCCCGGAGAGATAATAGGAATGCTTTATGCAACTCCGGAAATAAAAAAATTTGAAGTGCAACTTTACACAGAACGGAAAAATAATGTTCTATTTAAACCCAAAACCATATTGGCCCAATTAAGTAATGATGAAGAAACAATGATTCTCAAAAAGGACAAGGCAAAATTGAATTTCCGTCTTTTTTTCAACCCTTCTTTACTCCTACCTAACATGTGGCGTATAGTTCGACTGAATACATCGACTAATAATTCATCTTCTACTCCCACCATAGGGATGGTAAAAATCTACCCGTCTTACGATGGCAACGGATCTTCGCACCGTCAACCTCGCTATCTTTAAATGGAATAATATACAGTCATTTTTCACTAACCATTGCCATGAAACACCATAAAAATAGTTACATTTTATTCATCTGTATGATTGTCCTTGTTGGGACTTTCCTTGATTCTGAAGCTAAAAAAATCAGACAAGTACATAAAATAGAATCTACTTCCGACAAGAAATTATCCGTGAAGAAGAAAGACAATCTGAAAAAAAGGAGAAAAAGAGTTCCGGTCCATTCATCTTGTTTGATTCATCTTAATGACTCCACAAATATTCTTTTTGAAGCAGATTCAATAAAATTTACAGGATATGATAAACCGGTTACCGCTTCTAAAGAGTCATTTCATATAATCAATGCCTCTACAGCCCCTATAAAGAAGGTCGGAATACGTGTTACATATTCCGACCTTAAAGACAGAATGCTTCACCAACGTGAAGAAATTGTTAACTGTAATATACCGGCAGGTGAAACAAGACTTACTGCTATTTCAAGCTGGGATATGCAACATACTTTTTTTTATTATCTTGGGCCTGAACCAAGACGTGTCGCAACCCCCTATAAAGTGTTGATTGAACTCCTGTGGGTCGAATTATAAGGCTATTTGTTGATCATAATTGAGAGCACAAGCTTATCTGTCTCCTGCATAGCCTCCCTGCCGATTGAGGTTAGATTCCTAATGGAAGTATCCACATCATCACTTATTATTCCCTCGGCTTGAGTTACACAACGTCCCTCCATCGCAAGCATAGCTGACATTAACGCTGTTGACACTCCGGAAGATATTTTCATAGAACATGAAGGCTTTGCACCGTCACATATCATCCCTGTAAGGTTGGCAATCATGTTCTTTACGGCTGCAGAAATCTCTTCGTATTCACCACCCATCAAATACGTAATGCCACTGGATGCTCCCGTAGACGCCACGACACATCCACATAATGCAGACAATCTACCTAAGCTCTGCTTGATATAGATACTTGTAAGGTGACTTAACACAAGAGCCCTGATCAATTGTTCTTCTGAGGCATTCACATCCTCTGCATAACTTACCACGGGCATAGTGGCACATATCCCCTGGTTGCCACTGCCTGAATTGGACATGACAGCAATTTGAGCGCCACCCATCCTGGCATCGCAGGCAGCCGACGTATAACTCATGATATGATCGAGTGGAGAATCTCCAAAAAGCTGTTTGCCTCTATGTCTTATCGTAGCGCCCAACGAATGTCCGTAGTCACCGGATAAAGCCAACTCAGCAGCCGCTTTATTGAGTCTCTTTGCTTCGAGAATAAACTCCAGTTCCTCCCGTGGTGATTGGGTTGCAAAATCATAGACCATTTTTAAATTCAAAGAAATATCCCTATTCTCTGAACTTGTTTCCTGCTTACCCGTGTTGATTTCGTCCAAAAGGATACGTTCACCTTTTTTCAAGTAAACGAATCCTGTATGTGAACGTGAAATTATCGCTCTGGAAGTTTTATTACCTTCACCATGTGCCAAAACATCTATGTGAAGATTTGAAGGAGCATTTTCACATAATTTTATGTCAATTCTTCCTTCTGCAATATATTCTTTTCCCTCCTCGACTGCTTCAGGACACACATCACGAAGCACTTCAAGTCCATACTCCGTCTTACCTATAAGGGCTCCCAACGCAATCGCTATAGGTAAACCGATCATGCCTGTACCGGGAATGCCTACTCCCATAGCATTTTTCAGGACGTTCCCGCTTAAGTGTATTTCAAGATGCGAAGGAATCTCTTCTAACAATTCCTTTGCTTTAGCAACGCATAAAGCAACGGCAACCGGTTCGGTACATCCAATAGCGGGCACCACCTCTCTTTTAATTAGAGAAATTATACTTTCTCGAGTTTCTTTATCAAGCATAATTGTATCAGATTCTGGTTATTATTTTACGTTGCACAGATAAACTGGCGTAATAATTATTAATTTTATTTTTCATATAGTGGTAATTGACCATCGCTTAGCACAGCTTTTCGTTTGTCATTCCAACATTTACGGCATAATGATACATATTTATCATTACCTCCTATCTCTACCTGCTCCCCTTCGGTCACGACTCTGCCTTTACTGTCGATCCTTGCATTCACAATTGTCTTACGTCCGCAAGAACATGTCGACTTAACCTCTTCAATGGAATCGGCTATTTCAAACAATCTTCTTGAACCTTCGAAAAGTTGAGTCCTGAAATCTGTGCGAAGGCCAAAACACATCACGTTACAACCGAAGTCATCAACTACTTTTGCAAGTTGATCAACCTGAAGTTTTGTCAGAAATTGAGCCTCATCCACGAGCATCCACTCCGGAGGCATACCCCCCTCTTCGTGCATTCTCGCAATCACATCATACAGGTCAGTATCCTGATAAATCCATTTGCATTCTCTCTCAATGCCAATTCTACTTCTTATCACATTACGTGCCTCACGTGTGTCGGTTACAGGTTTAAAGCAAAGATATGCCACACCTCTTTCCTCAAAATTATAGGCTGTAGTGAGTAACAGAGCCGTTTTTGCCGACCCCATTGTCCCATAACGGAAATATAATTTCCCTATTCTTTTCATGATGTTGTTTTCAAAATCATTTGTAAAGATACTATCTTTTGTATCATTTTCCAAATTTTCTTTTCTTCTTACCTCCCGCTCTGGTCCATTTAAAGTATATTATCTTTCTATATTATATTTAATACCTTAACTATCAATTCATCTAACCACAGATTCATCATCCTTATCAATTATTAAAAAAACATAATGAGAGTTTTTGAGTCAACCAACAAGGTCTAAATATTGTTAGAATATCGTAAATCCTGCTGAGAAACTTGATTCCACTACTTTTCCGGGATTTTTCATTAACAACATCAAAAACCCAAAATATTATTTAATATGAATATCGCCGATACAATATCAGTTAACCCGGTCAGCAAAACTTTGGGAGCCCTTCATCCGGAAGCAGCTGTCAGATATTTTAATACTTATGCGGCTGATAACTCAAGACAGAAGAAAACTGCAAAGAAATCATTTTCTAAATTCTTTTTCGCTTCATCCGCACCGAGTGTAAATCGTTTTGGAGCCACTGTACTGTTGTTTCGGTTTTTATTTGCAACAATTTTTATCATCTCAGGAAGCTTTATTCTTTCCGGAAATTTACAAGCTCCTGTAGATTTCATATCTCCTCTCTATTTTGGTTTGGGAGAAATCATTGTGGGATCATTATTGGCGATCGGATTACTTTCAAGAATAGCCATGCTGACAGCTACATGTGTTTTCGGGTATTTGTCAGTGATTGCTATTATGGCCGGTTATTTTGATATCCAGACACTGATGCTTTGTTTTGGATCTTTGGTTTTCCTAACCATAGGAACAGGTAAATATTCCTGCGATTTTCTAATTCGTAAAGCTATGGTCATCCGTGCCAAACGTAAACAAAAAGAACTGAGAGAACATCGTCTTTCTTATCGAGCATACAGCTTACATAATATGAATTAAAATATTTGGATTTTAATGTTTCAAATACACTTAAGATTTCAAATAACTTCAGTCATCCCATAAGTTCAATTAATATATTTCTTTTTCTTTACGACATTATCTAAAATATTTTATTGATAATAATTCATGATAAAGAGAAACAAATCAGCCACAACTTAAAAATAAGTTGTGGCTGATTTGTTTCTCTAATACTTATCTAAAAAAGGATAAGTATGATTTTTAATTCTGATGAGGCTGAACGTTAATGAACTTACGTCCCTCTTTACCGGTGGAGAACACAACTACACCATCAATAAGAGCGAAGAGTGTATGGTCCTTACCCATTCCTACATTAAGACCGGGATGATGCTGAGTGCCACGCTGGCGCTTCAAGATGTTACCGGCTTTGCAGTTTGACCCACCGAAGATTTTCACACCAAGTCGTTTGCTTTCTGATTCGCGGCCGTTCTTAGAACTACCGACACCTTTTTTATGTGCCATATCTGATGAGTTTTTTTACTTTTCGATTGATTTAACCAATACTTTTGTGAATTGCTGGCGATGACCGTTTTTACGGCGATAGCCTTTGCGACGTTTCTTTTTGAAAACAATCACCTTCTCACCTTTTACAAGTGGAAGAAGAACCTCACAATTTACCTTAGCACCTTCCACGGCAGGTGCTCCGACTTTTACGTCGCCGTCGGCATCAATAAGAAGCACTTTGTCGAAAGATACTGCATCTCCCTCTTTAACTTCATCGCCGAGATGATGGACATAAAGGTATTTACCTTCTTCAGCTTTAAACTGCTGTCCTTTAATTTCTACAATAGCGTACATTACTATAAAATAATTGAAATTCAATTAAATCCGTTGGGCGGAACACATATATGTCCTCTTCTGCAAGCCTTGGCGGAATTCGCGACTGCAAAATTAATAATTTTATTTTTCTTATGCAAAATTTTTAAGAATAAAATAAAGATTCCCGATTTTATATTTCGGGAATCTCAAATATTCTATTTAAATAATTTTTTGGTCTTTACGCCGCAGGATTGACTATTCAGATTCGTTCGAATATTATCATATAAGATGCACTGAATTCTTTGCCCGGACCTATGGTATTTACGTATTCCCTTTCTGAGAAATCACCATTGAAACCCATCCTGTCTGTACGGCCCCACCAAGGCTCTATACATACAAACGGTGCTTCCGGTGATGGTGACCACATACCTACTACCGGAGCATTGAATAAAACGGATAAATAAGGTTTCCGTTCCTTATCAAGCAGAGAGACTCTATGCACATCCTGATCGGCAAGTATTATTGTATTAATATCAAATGTGGAAGAAGTAATGGGCAACATACCCTCACCGTCAACTTCCACTTTCTGTTCATCTTCACTAATGCATCCCTTCTCTTTCAGTAATTGAGTGGTGAGTCCTTGGCGGTCAAATAGAAAATAACCATGTACCGGATCTGAAGTATCAAAATCAGGATAATTGAACGCCGGGTGAGCACCGATATGAAAATCCATATCTTTATCATCAAGATTTTTTACTTTCCACATCACTGTTAACCGGGTGTCATACAACTTATAACCGATTTCAAGACGGAATTTTCTTGGATAAAGAGCAAATGTATGCTCATTCCAATCGAGTGAGAACCATATCTCGTCCTCCGGTGTATCAGGTATAACAGTAAAATCACTGTCACGCGCGAATCCATGCTGACCCAAAGCAAATTCACGTCCATCCATCCGGAATTTCCCGTTCCATACCGACCCGACTATAGGAAACAGAACAGGTGAACGTCTTGCCCAGTATTTCGTATTGCCTTGATAAAGATATTGATGATTCGTGCGTACATTCACAATACTCTGGAGTTCAGCACCGTGAGTATCTGCAATTATTTTGAGTATATTGTTATGAAGTTCCTGTGTCATGACAATCAGAAGTTATTTGTTTAAACTATCCCTCTGTATGGAAATTGGTGAAAACTCCACGTTCTTGCGCAGGCACCCCATACTCTTTCTTCGCACTGTCTATTGCTTTAAGCAAAAAGACCATGTTACGTCCTAAATTCCGCATAGTCTGAAGTCCCTCGAGATCAGCTTCCACATCTTGTTCTGTAAACCCATGTACTTCATTCCAATATGTGCTTGAAACAATTGGCATTGAACTTATCGTAAAGTATTTATTTATATCATCAAAAGCACTTGTTGATCCGGCGCGACGTGATGAAACCACCGTGGCACCTACCTTCATTGCTTTATCAAACACACCTGCGGTGCTATAGAACAGTCGATCAAGAAAAGAATGTACCTGTCCGTTAGGGCCTGCGTAATAAACCGGTGACCCTACCACTATTCCATCTGCTTCTGCAAACTTAGGAGCAGTCTCATTGACAATATCATTGAACACACAACGTCCATGTTCACGGCAAAAACCACAACCTATACATCCTCTTATATCTTTCGCTCCTATCTTTACCCATTCGGTCTCTATACCTCCGGCATTAAGTTCTTTCTCAACTTCTTTAAGACCTCGGGCTGTACAGCCATTTACATGTGCACTTCCAAGTATCAGTAATACCTTCATAGCCTTTATTTTTTTCTGTGTTTATAGTTCTATCTTCTTTACCAAGATGGCATTTCACAATATGATGATAGGGAAGCACTCCTCAAAAGCTTCCCTATCATTTCAACATCTTTTTATGTTCTATTGTTCGCTCATTCTCTCTTAATATATCTTCTGATAATAAGCTTGTATTGAATCCGAATTATTCTCAATTTCTATAATTTCGGGCCACCCATTTTCCCAATTAAGTTCACGAAGATATAATTTACTTGCACCTTTACGCCGTTTGTCGTAGCCATGCGCCGCAATATACCATTTACCATCGAAATTATATACACTACAATGACCCACGCCACTGTAACCGGGACCTTCTGCTACTAAAACAGTGCCTCCTGTTTCAGCCATATCCCGGCCTTCTTTATCCAAATAAGGTCCTGAGATAGTTTTACTTCTCCCGACTGCGGTCTTGTAATTACTGTTCAGTCCTTTGCAACAATAATCGTAGCTTACAAACAGATAATAGTAGCCGTCATTATATACAAGGAAAGGAGCTTCAATCGCGTTGGTGTTGGCTGTCGGTTGAAGATGAGCCACCGACTCAGATTTACGACGGCGTGCAACCGTGACAGGTTCACCCATCGGTGTCTTCATATCTTTCTGCAACTCTACAAGCTGAATACCATCCCAGAAGGAACCGAAAGTCAACCAAGGATTGCCTTTTTCATCTATTATAACATTGGGATCGATCGCATTCCAGTCTGTAACACCCGGTTCTGACATTATCACCATACCTTGATCTTCCCATTTATAGTCAGGTGATTCGGGATCTAAAGTTTTATTAGTCGCAACACCTATTGCAGAGATATTTTTTCCAAAAGTGGAACAACTGTAATACAGCCACCATTTGTCTCCCACTTTGATAATATCAGGGGCCCATGTATGTCCTTTGTAAGCCGGGACGGGTGTCATAGCCCATTCGGGAATCGGATCTAACGGAGCCTTCTCCTCTTTCCAAGTCTTCATATCGTCAGATGACATCATCCCTATGCCCCACCCTGTGGTGAACATGTAATACCTGTCATTTTCTTTTGCCATAACAGGATCATGGACATCGGGATTGACGGGATCAAATTCATGACGAAACCTCGTGCGTGGTTTTGATAAGGTTGTAAGAATGAAATCTACAATTCCACCCGTTGCCTCTTCATGATGACGATAATCTGAAAATCCGTGTTCACCATCGGTGATTACCAGTTGCTTGCAGTGTTCATATTTCTGAGCTGCTTTATCCGCACTCCCAACCACAATATTGTCTTTGTCTCCATACACCATAAAGACCTCGCCCTTATAAGCACCGATACTGTCAAGAGCATCAAGACCATTTATGACTTCGTAATATTTACGGCTGAGTTTCATTCCCATCACATCCTGTGGCTTACCGGCATCCGCATCAAAGCGTTTTAGCATCATGGGAGCTGTAGCAGGAATAGTGAAGGCCGGATAAACTAAAACAAGAGATTTATAATCCACGGGATTGGCGGCAGCCGTAAGTCCCGCTACAAGTCCACCCTGACTACATCCGAGTAGGGCTACCCGTGCAGGATCAACAAAATCCCATGATTTAACCATAGCGGTGACGTCTTCAAGGTTCGATTTTTCAGTAAAAATCGTCATTTCTGTCGTCTCTCCTTCACTTTTACTGTTATTACCTCCTCCACAGAAATCAAAAATATAAGAGGCGACTCCATTCATAGCAAGACTTTCTGCAAATGGCTTTGGTTCCTGATATGAACTATTATATCCATGAGCCATAATTACAATCGGCAGCTGTTTTTCCTGTGACTCGGGCTTGTATAAGTAGCCCCTGATAAGTTTACCCTCTCTTGTTTTACAATCTATCTCCTGCACACTGAAAGGGTTGTTTACATCAGGAAAATTCTTGGCCTTCATAGTGTAATCGGGGAAATCCTTCATCCTGTTACGCAGAAATATTTCTATGTTATTACGCTGATCTTTAAATTGCCAGCTTAACCATGCGCGAACCATACGAGAAAAGGAACCACCGAATTTCTCATGAAATGTCCCTCCGTGACCTGCTTTCAACTGATTTGCGAATGCCACCGGCACATTGTCAATTCTATCGTAATCAAGTAAAGCGTTAAGGTAGGCGATATCACTTTCTCCACCTACAAGATACAGGATGGGACAATGAAGATTCTTAAGCGACTCCTTGTCTGCTTCCGCCATCTGCATGTCACCGATACCCGCATTCAACAAAATACAAGTCTTGACCCTCGGATCTGAACAGTTGGCGAGCACCTGAGCTCCCCCACAACTTTGACCGGATAAGGCCACATATTCAGTATCAATCTTTCCAAAATAAGGACTATTATGATCCTTATTCTGTGATTCGGCCCAATCTATGACCCGTATCATATCTTCATTCGGTGATTTATGTAAATCCCGATCATTGATACTGTCTTGCATCTCTCCTAAAGCCACCACAAGATAGCCGTATGAAGAAAGATCATTAAGCAACCGTTCGTATGGCAAAGAGGTATCATTACATCCTCCATTCGCAAAGATAATCAAAGGAAGAGGTCCGTTCTCAGAGACTGTAGATTGCAAATCTGCCGGTTTATACACAGTGAAACCGGATAAAGTGGTCTCTGATGTCACCTCAGACTTATAGGGGCCACTTCCCCCTTCATCTATGACTTTTCTTACCGAACGTCCCCATGACGACACCGTTAAGGAAATGATTAGAAAGGTTAACAATATTTTTTTCATGCAACTGAGTTTTTATGATCACTTATTATTCATGATAAACCGATCTGGCCGGATACCTAATTATCTGTTTGTGGTATCATATCCTTTCGTTCGGGCAATTCGTCTTCTCCCTCCTTTGAAGGCTTCCTGCCTTCAGGTGAGTTTTTTACATCTTCGGGCAAATCTATCGCCTTCTTATTCTTGCTCAATGGCACGGTATAAATTAGAGAAAATGACGCCGATAAAGGTGAAGAAGTTCCATAACCGGGTATAAACCAAGGATTGGAATTACTCCCCTTGGTATTCTTGAATTTAAAACGGAATCTTACGTCCCACCCCATCGAGACGTGCTTCCAGATCTTGACTTTTATACCTCCCAGCACTTCTCCGTATAGAGCATGGGCTTTCTGATTGAGTATAGAAAAGTTATTACTCTGGTCCCAGTAAGAAGAGTTTATGGTGATATCAGTGATATCATATCTGAAATTTGTGTAAGCTCCCCGCAAACCGAAATGGACTTGATAGTCGGGATTACTCTTGTAGAGGAAATTATAATTAATTCCTATCTTACCATAAAATGAAGGTTTCCCTTTATATCTGTAATTAGCATCTTCAGGCTTATTATCTGCCACACCAATGCCAAATTCTACTATCGGCTGAAACCAGTTATGTAACGACAACATAGCCCAGACATCAAAACTCGCATGTTTCTGTCCGGCAAGCATCATAATGCCGTCAAAGAAATTCACACCTATGCTTAGTGATTCCAGTAAAGGATATACAGGCCCCGGTTTAGCAGATTTCACCGTATCAAGATCCGCTAAAAACAAAACGGGTTCATCCAAAGGATTACCGTGCTTATCGTAGTAATGTAATACCGGCTGCTGCGGTTTCGTTGGATCATTGTCTACAGGTGTGATTTTTTTCTGGGCACTAACAGGCATGATGGCAAAACCTGATAGAAATGCCATGAGAATTGGTATCAATTTAATTTTTACCATATACATGTCTGCTATTAATTATCAGTAGAAACTCTAAAGTAAATTTTCAAATTCTCTTTATTGGCATTATCGATCAAACCTCCGGGACATGTCACGGAGTCAATAAAATTGTGCGTGGTTTCTATGGAAGTCATCTTATATTCATAGATCGCGCCGCATGCTGACGAGACGAACCAGGGTACAATCTCATAGTTAAATGTTATAGTATCCTTAACTCTTAGAAAGCCGGGTATGCCGGTGAGATATTGAATGACATACCGTGTGGAATTCTGATCTATACGGAAAGGCAGATAACTCTGATGCAACCCTCTTACCGAATCATGCAACACACTGTCACCGGGAGCTCCAATGCCGTAAATAGAAATTGAATCAAGACTTACCTGACGTGGAACGGAATCTGAACTGTAAAAACCCGCTAATGGCAATGAATTCTTATTTTCCAGACACTCGTCATTCGAACAAGATACGGCAACGGCAATCATCGGCCCTATTGCCAGAACCGGGAGTCTTGTTATAAATCTTTTCATTTTAATTATTTTAGATCTGCTGCTAGCCACCACTTCAGAATTCTTCTCCTATGAGATAATTATTGCGCTCAGGTGAATTACGTGCTATCAGTTCTCCGACAAAACCGGTCATGAAAAATTGCAACCCCATTATCATAGCTGCCAACGACAGATAAAAATAAACTGACTTCGTGACATAGAAATGATATGTCTCGCTACTCATGCTTATAATTTTAAGAACGAGAACTGCAAGCACAGCTAAAAATCCTATAAGGAACATCGCTGACCCTAACAGACCGAAAATATGCATAGGTTTTACTCCGAACTTTGCCTGGAACCAAAGTGTTCCCAAATCAAGATATCCGTTAACGAATCTGTCAAGGCCGAATTTGGTCTGCCCATATTTGCGTGCCTGATGTTGCACCACCTTCTCACCAATTTTGCGATAACCCGCATTCTTTGCAAGATAGGGTATATAACGGTGCATATCTCCGTACACTTCAATATGTTTTACCACAGGTTTACGGTATGCTTTAAGACCACAATTAAAATCATGAAGGTTGTGAATCCCGCTCACCATCCTTGCCGTAGCATTGAAAAGTTTGGTCGGAATAGTTTTCGATAAGGGATCATAACGCTTCTTTTTCCACCCCGATACAAGGTCGAAACCCTCTTCCTTAATCATACGATATAATTCAGGTATTTCATCGGGGCTGTCCTGAAGATCTGCATCCATTGTGATCACCACATCTCCTTGGGCCCGTGAGAAACCAACGTTCAGAGCAGGAGATTTACCATAGTTACGCGAAAAAGATACGGCATGTATGGCTGGATTTTTTGTGGACAAATCTTTGATAACAGATAAAGAACCGTCAGTTGATCCATCGTCAATAAAGAGGATCTCGTAGGTAAAACCATTTTCTGACATAACTCGCTCTATCCAGGCTGTAAGCTCCGGAAGTGACTCCTCTTCGTTATATAAGGGTATAACCACTGATATGTCCATATTTCTTTATCTTTTTCGTAGCTCTTTGTTGGTTGCTCTTTGGATAATTTACTCAAATCAACCTTTCCAAAAGTATTATTGGAATTTACTGTGATTCCACAGCAGAAGTATTTGATTTGCGAAATTACAAAAAAATTCCTAAAAGAGGTGCCTGGTTGGTTTTATTTCCTGTTTACCGAAACATCGAGACACTCTTTTTTGTAGGAGCATGTGATATCACAGCCGCCAGGATGAGTGAAAGCATTGATCCGGCGAAACAAGTGAACCAAGCCATTGTAGTGACAAACTGAGTGCCGCTCGGCAGCATGTGGGCATCTATGGCCTCCTGCATCATCTCCACTGTGCTGGCATAGCTGTCGGCCATTGGGGAGGCCTGGATGTTGGCTATAGCTCCTGTCACATAACTGGTGATGAAGGACGGATCAATGAAAGTAAGATAGACAGTGGAAAACAGCATACAGATCAGTGTTCCGAATATTATGCTATATATTCCAAACAGCCAAATGGGTGAAAAACGTTCATAACTCGGCTCTTCTCTAACCATTTTCTTCATAAAATGTGCCATGAGGAAAGGGAAACCCAATAGCAAAGGGATAATCAGATAAAGAAGAAAATCTACCTTGAGGCTAAGAAGGAAGCACGCTGAGATAAGAATAAGATAGAGACCAATGGGCAGACCGGCCTCTGCAGCGAATTTGTAAACAGATTTTTTGTTCATCAGGAAAGAGAATTTAAATGTTATTATTAAGTCAAAATTTCAAACCGGCCTCTTTAAAGAGAACTCGGTCGTCAGCTATAGTATTGCTTACCGTCGTGAGCATATCTCCCATCAGCACACCGTTCATACCACCGGTCATGATCCTGAGCATGGCTTCGTGGCTGAGTCTCATTCGACCACCGGCAAATCTTAATGATTTCTTTGGCAAGATCAAGCGGAAAATTGCCACTGTTCTGATTATGTCTTCTTCTGAAATCAGAGGAGTGTCCTGAAGTGGCGTACCTTTAATTGGGTTGAGTATATTGATAGGAATCGAGTCCACATCCAGATCACGAAGTTCAAGCGCAAAATCAATTCTATCTTCACCACTTTCACCCATACCGATAATGCCACCGGAACATACTGTCATACCGGCATTTTTGGCAGCCTCTATAGTACGTTTTTTATCTTCCGGTGTATGTGTTGTGCATAAAGTTTTAAATACTTTTGAAGAGGTCTCCATATTACAATGGTAACGCTTGACTCCCGCTTCTGTAAGCATGTTCATCTCTTCATCTCCGAGTAGCCCCATTGACGCGCATAAATAAAGATCGGTTGTGTCTTGGAGTGTGCGATAAATATCACAAAACTTTTCCATATCACGTTTATTTACACTTCGTCCACTTGTGACAAGTGAAAATCGTCTGATCCCGGCTTCCTCATTTGCTTTGGCAGCTTTCATCACCTCTTCAATGTCGAGAAAATTATATGTATCACATCCGGTATTATGCCGTGAGGCCTGAGCACACCATTTGCAATCTTCACCGCATCTGCCACTCCGAGCATTAACAATGGAACAGGAATCAACTTCATCGCCCTGCCATTTTCTTGCAACCTCTCCTGCAGCATCACATAGGGCATCGAGATTTTCATATTTAAGAAGCCACAAAGCTTCTTCACGTGTTATTCCCTCTCCTTGCAACGCCTTATTTTTAAGTTCATTAAGTTTCATTTCCATTATTTAATGGTGTCAATCGGTTATGAAATGCTCTTTATCTGATTGCAAATATAACATAAATTTGGAATTCAACAAAATTTGGTGTAATTTTGTAGTTGACATAAAATTATTTCAAACCTTTCTGAATAAATTTCTGCTATAATATTATGGCAAAAAAGAAAAGACGTAAAACCAAAAGCAATAGTAACAAAAACCTCCTCTTGCTGGGATGTTTTCTGCTTATTGTATTCGGAATAATTCTGATGATGCGTAATTCATCAGATACTACTGCTACCAATACAGTTGAGGAGTTCCATCAATCCGATGATCAAGCAGCTCACAAGACTGACAAGGGTGTTCATCATTTCCCCGGATTGGAATACGTTGAATTACCCGAAAACTTAACCTCACAGATTAAAGAATATTCAGGTTTCACCATATCATTCAATAAAGATAACGGTACGCCCAACTATGTGGCATGGGAACTGTTGGATGAGGAATCAAAAGGCGCTAAAGGAAGAAGCAATAATTTCTGGACTGACCCTGATATTGAGGGCTGTCCCTCTACTTCCGATTACACACGTTCAGGGTATGACCGTGGTCACATGTGTCCCTCCGGAGATCAGAAATGGAGTCAGGAAGCGATGAATGATTGTTTTGTGATGGCTAATATGTGTCCTCAACTCCACGAACTTAACAACGGTGCATGGAAAACGCTTGAAACCAAAGAACGCCAATGGGCCACACGAGATTCCGCTCTAATGATAGTGGCAGGTCCGATTTATGATAAAAGTGATAAGAAACGAATAGGTAAAGCAGGAGTAAGAGTCCCCGGTGCTTTCTTTAAAGTGTTGCTTGCTCCATATCTTGAAGAGCCCCGTGGAATAGCTTTTGTATATCCAAACATGACTGCTCCCGGCAACATGCAGGATTATGCCATGAGCATAGACGAGCTCGAGAAAATTTTAGGATATGACTTCTTCCCCGCACTACCGGACGAAATAGAAAATAAAGTTGAAGCCTCTTACTCATTCAAAGAATGGAACAGTTCAAAGAGATAAACTTTTCACCCGATACTATTGCCGCCGTCTCCACTCCCAATGGAGTCGGCGGCATAGCAGTTATAAGAGTTTCCGGACCGGAAGCCATTTCTATTGTTGATAAGGCCTGGAAAGGCAAACCGCTTACCAAAGCAATCAGTCATACAGCGCACCTCGGAAAATATTGTGGCAGTGACGGCAGTTTGCTTGACGAATGTGTAGCGACAGTATTCAGGGCTCCGAAAACTTTTACAGGAGAGGACGTTGTGGAAGTTTCTATCCACGGTTCAAAATGGTTACAGCGAGAGATTCTCAACGACCTTATACATCGTGGAGCACGGGTTGCCGAACCGGGTGAGTTTACCCGACGAGCGTTCCTAAACGGGCGTCTCGATCTGGCACAAGCAGAAGGTATTGCCGATCTGATAGCAGCATCTTCCAGAGCTGCCCATAGACTTGCCTTCTCCCAGACAGGTGGCAACTTCTCAAGAGCACTTGACAGCTTAAGAGAGAAACTCATAGAGTTCGCGTCATTACTTGAACTTGAACTTGATTTTTCAGAAGAAGATGTAGAATTTGCCGACCGAGAAAAGATGTTGGAGTTGGCACGCTTAATTTTGTCCACAATTAAAAAATTGAGTGCCTCTTATTCCTCCGGATCAGTCTTAAAGGAAGGAGTTCCCGTTGTCATAGCCGGTGTACCGAATGCAGGGAAGTCTTCCTTGCTCAACCTACTTTTGAATGATGACAAAGCTATTGTCAGCGACATACCCGGTACAACCCGAGATACCATTGAAGACACCATTGAGATAGATGGTGTGCTATATCGTTTCATTGATACAGCCGGGCTACGGGAATCAACAGATGTCATTGAGAATATCGGTATTGAAAGAGCGCGAGCACGCATGAAAAAAGCCGGAATCGTAATCTGGCTTATCGATCCGACCACACCCCTCCCACCCCAGCAAGATGAGCTCAACCGATTTTTAAAAGACAATCCCTCCACTCACCTCATTCTTTTAATCAATAAGTCAGATTTAATTGTAAATCACACATCTATCATATCCACAGATTCTACCACAACCACTGTACCTATCAATTTTAGTACAAAGACTGGTGAAGGTGTAAAAGAGCTTAGAAAAAGATTAAATGAAATTATAAAAGACAGTTACAATTCAGACAGTGACATAATAGTAACTAATGCAAGGCATTACGAAGCACTGGTCAAAGGTTCAGAAGCGCTACAAAGAGCCATTGAAGGAATTGAAAACGGCATAAGTGGAGACTTCATAGCGCAAGATGTCCGCGAAGCCCTCCACCACCTCGGCACCATCACCGGCGCCAT
>CAZPHL010000007.1:9388-50008 GCA_964586465.1 uncultured Sangeribacter sp. | reverse complement strand
CGCTGTAATATCAGAGCTTTTTATTAACTTTGCATATTATGACCGATAATTCCGACTTTTTAAAAGCCGCCTACTTCACATTAGGATGTAAACTTAATTTCTCAGAGACCTCGACAATCGGGAAAATGCTTACAAGCCGTGGTGTGATTAAGGCAGCCAAGGGTGAAAACCCCGACATCTGTATCGTCAATACCTGTTCTGTGACAGAAATGGCCGACAAAAAAGGCAGACGACTCATACGCAGTCTTGCCACAAGATACCCGAAAGCCACTATCATAGTGACCGGATGCTATGCTCAGCTCAAACCTCAGGAAGTGGCTGCCCTTCCGGGAGTCGATATAGTATTGGGATCGAATGAAAAGCTACAAATGGCTGATTATATTGATTCCTGGCTGAAAACCCGCCAAAAACGCTTGGAAGTGACGCCTCCCCTGGAGATATCCCGTTTCAGACCCTCCTGTGAACGTGGCGACCGCACACGGTTCTTTCTGAAAGTGCAGGATGGCTGTGATTACTTCTGCACTTATTGCACTATCCCTTTTGCACGTGGACGGTCGCGTTCGGGCAAAATTGACGACCTGGTCAGGATGGCTGAAGAAGCTGCCGAAGCCGGAGGACGGGAAGTGGTCATAACCGGTGTGAATATCGGTGAATTTGGCAAGGACAATTCTCAAAACTTATTCGACCTGCTGCGCAGATTTGACGAAGTGAAGGGCATAGAACGTTTCCGCATCTCTTCTATAGAACCTAATCTGCTCACGGAAGAGATAATACGATGGACAGCCGAAGAGGCACGAGCATTTATGCCTCATTTCCATATACCTCTCCAATCAGGTTCTGACAAGGTGCTCCGACTTATGAATCGTCGTTACGACACTTCTCTCTTCGCCTCACGTATCCGGGCGATAAGAGAAGCTATTCCGGATGCTTTTATAGGTGTGGATATCATTGCCGGGGCACGGGGAGAGACAGCAGAGGAATGGGAGAAAAGTCTGGCCTTCGCAACTTCCCTTGACGTAACCCGCTATCACGTTTTCCCCTATTCCGAACGCCCCGGCACAAAAGCGCTTCTGATCGGCGATGTGGTGAGCCAAGAGGAAAAACATCGTCGCGTGTCACTCCTTACCGCTCTGTCTGACCGTAAGATGGAAAGTTTTATGAACGCCCATAGAGGAAAGATTCGTCCGGTGCTTTGGGAACATGCCTCCGGCAAGGAGTATATGCATGGTCTTACGGATAATTATATCAGGGTGGAGGCCCCCCTTCAGGCGCATCTCATAAATAGCGTAAGCAATGTGCGCCTGGAAGAAATACACCCTGTTGAACCGGAAATAATGACCGCAACACATATAATTTAATTTCACAGTGTTAAGGCTTATAAGTCTTTAATTTCACAAGAAGATGCGTTATCTTCAATTTCAAGTAGGATTTTATGAAGAAATTAGCTGTCATAATACTTAATTGGAACGGTGTGGAACTTCTCAAGAAATTCCTTCCTACAGCATCACGTTTCACTTCCGGTAGCGAAGTGGATCTGATTGTGGCTGACAATGGCTCAAGCGATAATTCTCTGGAATGGATACGCTGTAATCACCCTGAAATTAAAGTTATCTCACTCGACCGCAACTACGGTTTTGCCGAAGGTTATAATTTAGCTATTGAACAAGCCACCACCATAGATGATGACGGGAAGAGTGTTAATTATCCTTTTACCATTCTGCTCAACAGTGATGTGGAAGTAACTGAAAACTGGTGGCGTCCCCTGCTACAGTTTCTAAAAGACAATCCGGATGTAGGTGCTGTTCAACCCAAGATAAAGAGCTACATTCATCGCAATATGTTCGAGTATGCAGGAGCGGCCGGAGGATATCTCGACCGGTTGGGTTATCCCTATTGCCGTGGAAGGCTCTTTGACTGTATTGAGGAAGACAAAGGCCAATATGACGGGGAAGCCGCAGATGTGTGTTGGGCATCAGGTGCAGCTTTGGCTATTCGTACCGACCTTTACCGCCGGCTCGGAGGCCTCGATCCGAAGTTTTTTGCCCACATGGAAGAGATTGATTTATGTTGCAGAATGCATGCCGCAGGCTTTAGGGTCTGTGCTATAAGTGATTCGGAAATATATCATGTCGGAGGAGCTTCCTTAAGCCAAGGCAATCCCCGAAAAACATATCTCAATTTTCGCAATAATCTCCTGCTGCTGCACAAAAATCTACCCTTGTCCACCGGTCGTCGTAAATTATTCATACGCCGACTCGCCGACACTCTTGCGTTCTTGATGTTTTGTGCGAAATTGGATTTCCCGAATGCGAAAGCTGTCCTGAAGGCTCATTCTGATTTCAGAAAGATGAGAAAAGCCTATACCGAACATCCGGAAACCGACACTTTATCACGTCTTCCAGGGTCTGAAAGAAATATTATAATCGACCGTTATCTTCTGCGTAAAACAAAATAATCTTTTTATACATTCCTATCATTATATTTCGTTATGACTGATTTAACAACAAGACCCCTTATACTCGTCAGCAACGACGATGGCATTGAGGCAAAAGGAGTTCATGCCCTCATCGACCGCCTTCTTCAATTCGGAGAGGTTGTATGTGTGTGTCCTGATGCTCCGCGCTCAGGCCAATCTATGGCGATAACTGTCAATTCCCCCTTACGTATCACTCGTCTGGAAGATTACCACGGAGCCGGAATGTATAAAATTAACGGAACGCCTGTGGATTGCATCAAACTTGCCATGTACGGAATTGTCGACCGTATTCCCTCTCTTGTCGTAAGCGGCATCAATCATGGCACGAATGCTTCGATCAATGTAGTCTATTCGGGCACTATGGGCGCTGCCTTTGAAGGATGTGCCTACGGGCTACCCTCCGTAGGATTCTCCCTTACCGATCATTCACATGATGCGGATTTCGAACCATGTTTTCCCTTCGTCGATGCCATAGTCAAAGGTATCCTGATTCACGGATTACCTGAAGGAGTATGTCTTAATGTGAATATACCCGATTCCCCTGTAGCCCCCACAGAAATGCGCCTGACAAAATCCTGCAAGGGCAACTGGACAGATGAATACAAAGAATATATCGACCCAAACGGTAAGAAATTCTATTGGCTAACAGGGCAATTTATCAATAAAGAGCCGGATAATACCGACACGGATCAATGGTGTCTCTCACATGGAATAGTATCGGTTGTGCCTGTCATGCTCGACCGCACTGCCCCTGTAGACAATGAGATAAAATGGATTGATACCATTTTGACCAAATAAGTCCCATTTAGCACAAATTTCACATAAATTAACATATTGAAAAAATTTAGCGTATGAATTAACTAAATTTAATCAAAAAAATAATAGGTATTAGTAAAAAATTATTGTTAACTTTGCGAGGTGAATCCACACCTATAGCTTCCGTACTCATTGCCAAGGTGTCAACAGCTGTCTATAACCCCGGCTGAGGATTTACATTCCCATCAAAGAAACTCTTAAAGGATAGAATAATCTTCTCATAAGACCAATTAATCGTTTCATTGACAATTTTATTGTTGCATTAGTAAAGTTATGGATTAATAGTTAAAATTAGGATTAGGACCTTCAATGTCTTTCGATGTGATTCGAGAGATATTGGAAAAATCGGGTGCGTAGTGATATGCGCCCATTTTTTTAGACTGCGTATTTGTTGGCAGTGTCGATTATTAGTTGTAATTTTGAAACTGTTTTTTTAACTCATGATATGAAGCTTCTTTTCTCTGATATAGTAAAATTATTGACTACCGAATCCTCTTTGTCTTCAATTGCAGGATCCTCGGAAATTTCAGATTTTCAAAAGAAAGACCGGATAATTGACACTCTTCTTACCGACTCCAGGAGTCTGACAAGGCCTGCATCATCTCTTTTTTTCGCCATACGCACAAAGGGGGGCAATGACGGACACCAATTTATTCTCCCGCTTTACAATAATGGCGTAAGATGTTTCGTGGTTAACGAAATACCGGAGGAGATGGCTGATAAGCCGGATGTAAGTTTTATCGTTACTGATAACGTTATAGGACTTCTGCAGAAAATCGCTTCTTTTCATTCTAACGGTCTTCCTGAATCGGAAGTGGTGGGTATCACCGGTAGCCGTGGCAAAACCACTGTCAAGGAATGGATTTTCCAACTTATGGAGCCCTTGTATGAGATAGCCCGTTCTCCCAGAAGCTTCAATTCTCAGATCGGTGTACCTCTGTCGCTATGGGAAATCGAACCATCTACCCAACTGTCGCTTATTGAAGCCGGAATCTCCACCTCAGGCGAGATGAAAGCTCTCTCAGATTGTATCAGGCCCTCGACAGTAATTATCACCAATATCGGAGACGCCCATTCCGAAGGGTTTTCTTCTATTCAGGAAAAAACCGCCGAAAAATGTATTCTTGCTTCAGGGAGAAATGTAAAGACAATTATCTTTAATTTAGATTCTCCTTATCTGAAAGAAGAATTACAAAAATATTCGTCTGATAAGAAGATGATCTCTTGGTCAACTACTAATCCTGAAGCCGACGTGTTCCTGCAAGCAGATTTAGACAGCCATAAGGAAACAGCCGAAGTAACATATACTTATCTTGATGAGAAACACGTATTTTCAGCACCGGTGGCGAAAGCTTATGAACTGGAAAATGTGGGAGCAGCGTTGGCCTTTATGATCCATGAAGGCCTTTCACCGGAGATAATTAAGGAACGCTTTTCCAAATTGCAAAGAATCGGCACACGCCTCAATGTCACAGAGGGAGTTAACAATTGCTCGATTATCCACGATTCTTATACCAGCGACTTCTCATCGCTACGCCCTACCATCGATTTTATGATGCGCCGCGCCATGCCTCAGCAGACTCCTACTATTATTCTGAGTGATATTCTCCACGAAACCTCCGGGGGAACAGAGATATATGAGGCAATAGCAAAGGTAATAAAAGAATCCGGAGTGAAAAGATTTATAGGCATAGGAGAAGCCTTGCAGAATCACGCTGATCTTTTTGACGGCAATGCTTTGTTTTTCAAGGATACTGACGAATTTCTTGCAAATCTGTCACCTTCTGATTTCGACTCTGAAATCATATTAGTGAAAGGTGCTCCGGGCTTCAGATTCGAACGCATAAGCGAAATGATAGAGGCGCGTAAACACGAGACTGTGCTTGAAGTGAATCTTGACGCTATTGTGGCTAATTATAATTATTTCAGAAGTCAGCTTCCTGCGGGCACGGGCATAGTAGCTATGGTCAAGGCTTTCGGATATGGAGCCGGAAGTTATGAAATCGCAAAAACTTTACAGGATGCGGGAGCGGCCTATCTTGCCGTGGCTGTGCTCGACGAAGGTATCGACCTGCGACGAAACGGAATAACAATGCCTATCATGGTCATGAATCCTAAAGTGGTGAACTATAAATCCATGTTTGCCAACCGTCTCGAGCCGGAGGTTTATTCTTTAGAAATGTTGGGAGATGTAATCCGTGAAGCAGAAAAGAACGGTGTTGAAAATTATCCTATCCACCTTAAACTCGACACGGGTATGCATCGCACAGGCCTATTGGCTCATGAACTCAGGGAGGCTATGGATATCATATTCTCACAAAAAGGTGTCAGACTTGCCTCCATGTTCTCCCACCTTGCCACAGCTGATTGTGTGGATATGGACGATTATACAAATCTTCAGCTTTCACGTTTTAAGGAAATGACTGAGTTCGTCCTTAAAGAATGTCCCTATCCGGTGAAACGTCATATCCTTAACTCGGCCGGAATTCTTCGTTTCCCGCAACATCATTACGATATGGCGCGTCTGGGTATCGGGTTATACGGAGCCAATACCTTGCCTGAAGATATCGAGAAACCATTAGCTACTGTCTCAACATTACGGACAGTGATTATCGCCATTCGCGAATGGGATCAGGAAGAGACGATCGGTTATGGACGAAGAGGGAAACTTACCCGTAAATCACGCATCGCTACTATTCCAATCGGATATGCCGACGGAATGAACCGTCATTTCGGGAGAGGGGCCATTTCTGTAAAAGTCAATGGAAAAGACGCCCCTACAGTTGGTAATATCTGTATGGACGCCTGTATGATCGATGTCACCGACATTGATTGCAAAGTAGGCGACCCGGTAGAGATTTTCGGTAAGGAAGCTTCAGTGCAACGTCTGGCTGATCTGCTTGACACCATCCCGTATGAGATCCTTACCTCCGTATCCCCGCGCGTAAAAAGAATTTATTATCGCGAATAGAAGTCTGTCATGCCTCCGCCAAGGCCTCAAGACATTTCTTGACCTCCTGATCTGTTGTGAAGAGTTTTTCTTTACAATACTTCAGTAGTTGCAAGGCTCTGGTTGTGTATCCTGCCAGACTGTCAATGTCACACGTGTCTGACTGCATTTTAGCTACTATGGTTTCAAGTTCGGCCATAGCTTTGGAATATGTCATATCTTCCATTTATCTAAAGTATTAGCTTAATTAAAATTAGTGTTAATATAAGTCGGTCGTCGCGACGACCGACATTTTTTATATTGCACAGAGCGTTAAATCAAGATCACTCAGGTTTCTCACGTGTTGTAACCTCTGAATATATCACCCCGTGATCAAGTTGCGTCTCCAGTATATCACCGGGGTTTATACCCGTCACATCGGTGACGGCATGGCCGTTTATGCGCGTGATAGAGTAACCTCTTTTGAGCGTATTCGACGGACTAAGCACATCTATCATACCCGACAGATTCTCAAGTTTGGCAGCCGAACGCTTCAGCACACTGTCAGCCGCCATAGACACCACACGTCCGAGGGTATCGACACGCCCTTTTGCAGATATGATACGCGACTCCACCACAACCGGAATTCTTGTAAGTTCCCGGTCAAGTCTTGCTTTGGCAGCCGTAAGTCTGGCCTCTGCCAAAGCCGGAATCATTGTTTCGGCATTGTTCAGACGCCGTGATTCTCCTAAAAGACGTTCGCTGCTATAACGGACGATACCCTGAACCAACTGGCCAACTGTTGAATAAGCCGACCTGAGTTTATCGATAAAGAATGCTGCCACTGCTGTAGGCGTTTTCATTCTTGTATGTGCTATCTCGTCAAGCACCGTACGGTCACGCTCATGGCCGATTCCCACCACTACAGGCAAAGAGAACGTAGCTATGCGATATGCAAGGTCATAATCGTCGAAGCCATTCAGATCTGTGGTCGCACCTCCTCCTCTGACAATGGCCACACAATCCCATAAATCTATCGTCTGTTCCACCATATCCAGAGCAGCACGCACTGAAGCAGAGGTGCGATCCCCCTGCATGATGGCAGGAAAAAGGAAGGGATAAAAAACAAATCCATCGGAATTACAGGTAAGTTGATTCATAAAATCGCCAAACCCGGCCGCTCCCTCAGCTGAGATGACGGCTATGCGTTGTGGCACGGGCGACATATATACCTGTTTATTATTATCTATCACTCCATCTTTACGTAGACGCATCAGAATCTCGCGACGTATACGCTCCATATCACCCAACGTATAGGAGGGATCGATATCAGTAATCGTGAATGAAAGGCCATAGACAGAATGATGTCCTGCCGCGCCATACACCATCACCTTCATTCCGGTGGAAATATCACGCTGGGTGGCATGGTAAAATTTATTTCGGATGTGTGGCACACGGGATGCCCAGATATTGGCACGGAGCTTGGCAACCGTCTGTCCGGCTGCATTCTTTTCAATCAGCTCCATATAGCAGTGTCCACCGTTAAACCGGAGATCGCTCAGCTCAGCCATAACCCAGGCTCCCTGAAGTTGAGGCGTGGTGCGTATGGCATTTCCAATCACTGTGGTATATTCCACAAGTGACATTGCCGCAGGTGATTGCGAAAAGAGATTTGATTCACTCATCACTCTGTCACTCATCCTTAGCTATGCCTATCTCTTTCAGTCCACCGGTGGCTGAATCAAATATGGCAAATGAGGGTGATTTCTTATCGCTGAATAAAGTAGGATTTAATCCGAACACCACTCCGAACTGTGCCATCTCAAACTCTTTCTTAAAAAGCGTCTTGCCCTTGAAACTGAGTGTAATCTGAGCGGCTCCGGGCACATTATAGGCTACAGCATCTTTCGGAAGTTTCTTCTCTTCTCCTTTCGCATCTACGGGAAGGGTTCCTTCGTTGGTTACATCAACATTAATATAGACCGGCTCTCCTGAATAATCATCTGAATCTACAAATCCGTCAAAGTCACTCATCCTGAAAAGCACTGTCCTGCCATTTTCTTCCGGTTGGAACGTATAGGTGCGCACCACGGTTTCTTTTACAGTATTACCCAAAAAAGCTGCAGTAATAGCCGCTTCCTGATGTTGCAGCGAATTGAGCATCAATTCGAGCTGACGTCCGTCGGTGGGCATTTGGTCTGCAGTGCCCCGGGTCAACGAGATTTTGGCATCACGGATCTCCATTAAACTCTCGGCCAACATCTGGGCTTGTTTTGCTTTTGATTGAGAGGCAATGAAATCCTCATCCACATACTGAAGATATTCCCTGTCAGCCAATTTTTCTCCCTCGGGGGCTTTAGGTTCGGAGGGTACGAATGCGGCCGGTTCCTCCGGAGTAGCATTGATCGACAGCAACATCCCGTCGGCAGCCACACCAATGTAAGTGGTGGAACCGGGTTTCAGTTGCATGAGATAACGCGCATCCTGATTGGGCACACCGTAGGGCTGCACCCGTACCGATTCGATAGTCCAAACCTCTGCATTATCCTTTATCACCACATCAGTGCCGACATATTTCTTTGCATACTGATAGTAAGGACCGGCTTTACGGATTTCTCGGGTGGCGGTCACCTCTATTTGAAGTGCTGTCTGCGGAAGAATATAGACAAGACCATATTCATTATGCTTTTCAGCGGTCAAAATTTTAGTCTGCTGCCCCGAAGCTGATACACACAGGCCCAAAGCCATGACGCATGGGAGCAACACAGTGAAAATTTTATTCATCTTATTCTATTTAATTCTTTGTTTTATATTTTCTCACGGTTAACTATAGCATGTATAGCTTTTCCGCAATAGTCGGCTATATCCGAAGCCATTACACCAAACTCACCATAGTCTGCCGTCACCATATCACCTGCCAGGCCATGCACATAGACACCGATAGTGGCTGCCAGCTCAGGGCGATAACCTTGTGCTACAAAGGCTGCAATCACTCCTGTCAGCACATCCCCTGAACCGGCGGTTGACATTCCGGGATTACCTGTAGAGTTGAAGTAAACTCTTCCTGTAGGCCTGACTGTGGCTGTGTAATGTCCTTTGAGAACGATGATGATGTTGTAATATTTCGCCATATCAATAGCCTTTTTAAGGCGGTCTTCCGAATTGGAATGTTCCCCGAAAAGACGGTCAAACTCTCCAACGTGTGGAGTGATAATGGTCTGCGCAGGAAGCAACTGAAGCAATGCCGGACGCGCCGCAATGCAATTGAGTGCATCGGCGTCAAGCACAAGAGGTGACTTGCAGGTTTTGAGCAGACTCTCAAGGGCATCAATAGTACGGGGATTTACACCTATACCGGGGCCTACGGCCACGACCTGGTGGGTATGATGCACCGTCATATCGGTGATATAATTCTCATTCTTATCCGGCTCGAACATTGCCACCGGTACGGCAGTCTGTACAATGGGCAGACCACTTTTGGCACTATGCACCGTCACCAGGCCGGCACCACTTCTCATGGATGCCTTCGCTGCCAAGACCGCCGCGCCTATCATGCCTATACTCCCCGCCATCAATAACACCGATCCGTAATCTCGTTTACCCGAGAATTTTCGTCTTGGCTTTAACAAAGGACGTACACCGCTCGCCTCCACCACCCAGAAATCTGAATGGAGTTCCTTCATTTTCTTGTCATCCAGATCTATGTCCAAGGCTTTCCACTCCCCTATCACATCTGCATTCTCTTCAAAGAAGAATGAAAGACGAGGAGTCTGGAAAGTAAGGGTAAGATTGGCATGCACCATATCGCGACGGCTCACATTACTATTCCATTCTCCGAAAAGGCCGGATGGCACATCAATTGAAATGACATAGGCGCCACTCTCATTTATAAGCCTGGCAAGCATGGAGAAACCTCCTTGAAGAGGCTGACGGAGACCCAATCCGAAAAGACCGTCAATCACAAGGTCGTTTTCCCCGAGATATGGCGGAGAGAAATCTCGTTTCACTTCTGTGAAATCAATTCCATCCATTGTGATGAGCCGTTTAAGCTCCTCGTCACAATCATGAGAGAGTTTACCGACTACATTAAAAAGGAAAATCTCTATAGTCTTATAACCTTGTTCGAAAAGCATACGGGCAACCGCAAGGGCATCCCCTCCGTTATTGCCCGGTCCGGCCACCACTACTATGCGCTGGCTGGGAAGAAAACGTGAGATAATCTCGCAACTCACTGCACTCGCCGCCCGTTCCATCAAATCAAGTGAATCGATGTTCTGAGCTTCGCAAGTGGCGTTATCTATTTCGCGTATGGCGTTTGATGCAAATATTTTCATAATACTTTCAATCCTGAGCGTAGAGGATGTGCTCTTTAATCACATCTACAATATAACGTACATCATCATCCGTGACGTATGGACCTGCCGGAAGACAGAGCCCCTTATGGAATAAATCTTCACTAACTCCGTTGAGATAGGCCGGTGAATATTTATAGACCGGTTGTCTGTGCATCGGCTTCCACAAAGGCCGGGCTTCAACATTGGCCGCATCCAGAGCAAGCCTCATAGCCTCGACATTAGTGTTAGGTTGACAGTCGGTGATAGCCGAACCGGCGGAATGTACAACCCCTGCCGCTCCACCCACAGCACCTTTGACAACCTGCTTGTAAGCGTTCTCCTCACCTTTGACTCTGAGCGAAGGATCAAGAGTTATCGCACACAACCAGAAATTGGAATCATAACGCGGAGAGGGATTCTTGTGCAAGGTCACCCCCTTCACATCAGCCAGCAATTCTCCATACAATTCCTGCACATGACGATGATGCGCGAGATGCTCCTCGAGCACATGCATCTGACCACGGCCTATTCCGGCACAGATATTGCTCATCCTGTAATTGAAACCGATAGTCTCGTGCTGATAATAAGGATAAGATTCCCTGGCCTGGGTAGCCAACCATAGAATGTCACGGGCTGCCTTCTCGTCACGACAGATAAGAGCTCCCCCACCGGAGGTGGTGATCATCTTGTTGCCGTTGAATGAAAGCACTCCATAATGTCCGAATGTGCCGACCACCTGACCATCGAAACGTGAACCGAAGCCTTCGGCTGCATCTTCAATCACCGGTATGCCATAATGTCCGGCAATATCCATAATGCGGTCTATCTGATATGGCATCCCATAAAGAGCCACCGGTATTATGGCTTTCGGTTTGCGTCCTGTCTTGGCTATACGGTCCTTAATGGCTATTTCCAGAAGGTCCGGATCCATATTCCAGGTCTCGTATTCAGAATCGACAAACACCGGGGTAGCGCCGAGATAGGTCACGGGATGACTCGAAGCACAGAACGTAAAACTCTGCACTAAGACCTCATCATCTCTTTCAACACCAGCAGCCACCAGAGCGAGATGCACGGCGGCGGTGCCTGACGAAAGAGCCACAACGTGACGATCAAGCGCAGGTAAGTCTTTACGGGTGTTAACAAATTTACTCAGGTCTGCCTCAAAGCCGTTAACATTAGGGCCCAGCGGCACAACCCAATTGTCGGCAAATGCCTCATTGACATATTCTATTTCCCTGCCACCCATGTGGCAAAGGCAGAGCAATATACGGTCTCTCATTTTACTGATCAGTTAGAGAAGAGAACTTCAGGCTACTGTAAATTCCACTCCAACTGCAAATTTACAACTTATTTCGCTAATTATTCTACTGTATGAAAGTTTTTTCAAAAAAACATTAATTATTTTCCCGGTGATTTTGCGGAAACAATCATTTTTTGTATTTTTGCAACAAATAACTGAGTCTGTCAAGCCAATGTGCAAGACAGCTTAACAAAAAGTTTAGACAAATCATGGTAGATTACAAGAAACTTGGCCTTGTCAACACAAAAGAGATGTTTGCAAAGGCAGTGCATGGCGGTTATGCCATCCCCGCATTCAACTTCAATAACATGGAGCAGCTTCAGGCTATCATCAAAGCCGCTGCCGACACTAAGTCACCTGTGATCCTTCAGGTGTCAAAGGGTGCCCGCAACTATGCTAATCCTATCCTTCTCCGCTACATGGCTCAGGGTGCAGTTGAATATGCCAAATCACTCGGCTGGGAGAATCCTCAGATTGTTCTTCACCTTGATCACGGTGACTCTTTCGAGCTCTGCAAGGATTGCATCGACAATGGTTTCTCTTCAGTGATGATCGATGGTTCACACCTTCCCTATGAGGAAAATGTGGCTCTCACCAAGAAAGTCGTTGACTATGCTCACAAGTATGATGTTACTGTAGAGGGCGAGCTCGGTGTGCTTGCCGGTGTTGAGGATGAGGTTAGCGCTGACCACCACACTTATACAGATCCCGAGGAGGTTATCGACTTCGTTACTCGTACCGGTTGCGATAGCCTTGCTATCTCTATCGGCACTTCTCACGGTGCTTACAAGTTCACTCCCGAACAGTGCACACGCGACCCGAAGACAGGTCTTCTCGTGCCCCCTCCATTGGCATTCGATGTGCTTGAGAAAGTTGAGGAGAAACTTCCCGACTTCCCCATCGTGCTCCACGGCTCTTCTTCAGTGCCTCAGGAATATGTCAAGATCATCAACGAGAACGGTGGTAAGTTACCTGATGCTATCGGTATCCCCGAGGAACAGCTCCGCAAAGCTGCCAAGATGGACGTTTGCAAGATCAATATCGACTCCGACAGCCGTCTTGCTATGACTGCCGCTGTGCGTAAGGTATTCGCTGAGAAACCCGCTGAGTTTGATCCCCGTAAATATCTCGGCCCGGCTCGCGACGAGATGGAGAAACTCTACAAGCACAAAATCCTCAATGTGCTCGGTTCTGACGGTAAAGCATAATTTACATGTTTTTGATTTATACGAAGAGGAACATGGAATATTCCATGTTCCTCTTTTGTATCTAAACACTTATTGTGTATCCAACCACTTATAGGTTTATCTACTTCATGATTTAACAACCTTCACAACAATTCCGATAGTTGTCCAAGTAACTGCTTAATGTCACCCTCAGAAACGTCCGGTCATAATAAAGCCATCGCCAAAAACACCCTTTTTCTATATCTGCGCATGCTGGCGATGCTCATTATTAAACTCTATACCACAAGAGTGCTCCTTGAGACATTGGGGGTAGATGATTACGGCATTTGGAATCTGATTTACGGGGCTGTAGTCGCTTTCACTTTTATCAGTTCACCTTTAGCCACTGCTACACAGCGTTTCTTCAATTACGATCAAGGAACCGACTCCAATAATGAAAATAAAATTTTCTTATCAAGTCTGCTGTTTAGTTCCGGCATCGCTCTTTTGATTGTGGCAGTCTTGGAAACCGGTGGTCTATGGTTCGTTTTCAACTGTCTGGAGTTTCCGGATAATCTGCGACATAGTGTTTCGGTAATTTATCAAAGTTGTGTGCTGATCCTTTTTATAAGCTTCCTGAAACTACCTTTTGAAGCATTGGTCCTTTCTCATGAAAGATTCTTTTTCTATGCGATCATATCATCTGTCGAAGCTATCCTGCTTCTGATATCCATCCTTCTTATTCACCATTTTAAACTCTCTGCTCCTTTAATACTCTATGGCTATTCTGCCACAGTTATCAGTGTACTGCTGATCATTATTTACATCTTTTACTGCCGACATAACTTTCCTCTAATAAAGCGTTCCACAAGATTAGACAAAGTTTTATTTAAAGAGTTATTCACTTTCTCAGGCTGGAACTTATTTGGCTCGTTTTCCTCCATGATTTCCAATCAGGGTCTTAATGTATTGCTGAATATTTATTACGGGGTCGTTGTGAACGCTGCCTACGGTATATGTATGCAGGTGGGTGGAGCATTTGCTCTGCTTTCAAATAATTTGATAAAAGCAGCTAATCCCAGAATTGTTAAACTGTATGCTGAAAATGAAATAGCAGGTATGATGAGGATTACTTCCTCTATATCAAAACTCTCCTTCCTATTGATTTTTGCAATAGGATTTATCATTATGAATTTTATTTCTGTAATACTGTCAATATGGATCGGTCCGGACTATCCTCCTTATACTTCAGTGTTCTGTGTGTTGGTGATTATTCAGGTATTGATCGTATGTCTCGCTTTACCAATCGATACAATCATGTTGGCAACCGGTAAGATTCGTAGCTACCAGATTTCTATGAGTTTTGTAATATCCCTGCATTTCTTTCTGTCTCTTCTCTTTTTATCTTTAGGCTGCCAACCGGCTACGGTTCTTTTAATTAAATGTGTTGTCGAGGTGATGGTCTTGAGTGTGCGCCTCATTTATCTGAAAAGGAAAATCGGCTATCCTGTTATAACCTATTGTAGAAACATCATTATGCCGGCTATTGGAGTTGCATGCCTATCATGCGCCTTCATGGCTCTACTTAGTCTCTTTATTTCTTTTGAGCAGAATATCAGTGGTATACTGAAATTTACCCTTCTTTATATTCCATTTCTTGGTCTGCTGTGTTGGTTTACTTATCTGAACAAATGGCAACGTAATAATCTTATAACGGTAGTCCATAGGTTTGCGAAACGATTCTAATGAAGATTAAAAATCTTTTTCTATAAAAACCGCTATACCCCTCACCACTTATAATAGTCCTTATACCATCGGACGGTACGTTCTATTCCCTCTTGTAAGGGAGTAAGAGGACGAAAACCTGTCACCCTTTCCAAAGCGGATGAATCAGCATAAGTCTTATACACCTCACTCGGTTGCATCGGAAGAAACTCCTTTTTGGCTTCCTTTCCAATCACACCTTCCATACACCTGATGTAATCCATAAGTCTCACCGGTGATGAGTTGCCGATATTATAAATCTTATATGGTACGGTAGAGGTGGAGGGATCGGCAGTCATACAATCCCAATCATCCTCTCCTACAGGTATTATTTTCGATATCCTTGTGACTCCCTCTACGATATCATCTATATAAGTGAAATCACGCCATAAATCACCGTTGTTGAACACTTTGATAGGACGATCGTTAAAGATAGCATCGATAAAAAGATGAGGCGACATATCCGGACGTCCCCATGGCCCGTAGACGGTAAAAAACCGCAAACCGGTGGTGGGAAGATTGAAAAGATGGGAATATACATGAGCCATAAGCTCATTTGTTTTTTTTGTGGCGGCATAAATGCTCACAGGATGAGCGATGCTATCCTTCTCCCGGAAGGGTACACTTCCATTTTTACCATACACACTTGAGGAGGATGCATAGACAAGATGTTTCACATTAGTGTGACGGCATCCTTCAAGTATGTTGAGAAAACCCTCTATATTGCTCTTGATATAAATATCGGGATTAGTCACAGAATATCTCACTCCTGCCTGAGCCGCCAGATGGATGACAAGGTCAAATTTCTCCTTCTCAAACAACCCTATCACTCCCTCTTTATCCTCAAGATCAAGCCTGATAAAATGATAATCGTCACCAAAAACCGAAGAGACAACCGGTGTGTTCCATTGGAGTGCCTCGGCAGAAGATATTCCTGCTTGCTCCAAACGGGAAAGTTTGAGCTCGACATCATAGTAGGTATTCAAATTATCCAACCCCACCACAACATCACCTTGCTCAAGGAATCTCTTCGCCACAAATGAACCTATAAATCCAGCCGATCCTGTGACCAATATTTTCATACAGACACTATTTATAAGAATGTCATTACCGTCCACACAAAAGTAGTTTAAACTTATTTTCTTTAAAGAAACTGAGGTTTCACTTTTTATTCCCTCATAACTTTGAATCAGTCAATAAGTTTAAACGACTCCCTAATATATAAAACTTAAAAAATAGAATAATATTTGATAGAAACCCTAATAACCCCTTCCTCCGGATTGGTTTTCATGGTTTTGAATTACTATTCAAAGTATCGTATATTTGCAGGTGAACAGAAGCTACATTCTCGACATCATAATCTCTTTCCGCAATCCGACGTGACTCTTTACCCATCTTCCGGCGTAACACCGGATTCTCAATCAATGTCTTGAGGGCATCAGCTATCGCTGCCGGATTATGGGTCGGTACAAGAATTCCATTCTCCCCGTCTTTGACTGTATCCCTGCATCCAACGGAGTCGGTAGTAACTATGGGTAATCCGGTTGCCAAAGCTTCTATCAATGATTTAGGCACACCCTCCCTGTAGAAACTCGGATAGCACATTATGCCGGATTGCCTTAACAACTCACTTATATCTTTTCTATGACCTAACCACTTGATATAGCTTCCATCTGTTAACTCCTGCATGTCTTCCGATGTCAAGGCACTTGGATTAGAGGATAAACCGCCACACAAAAGAAATTCAATTTCACCCTCATAATCGTGACGCAATAATTCTGCAGCTTTAATCAGATCCTCCACCCCCTTTTCTCTAAGCATACGTGCAGTAAAGATAATCTTAAGAGGCTTCTCCGAGGATAGTGAAGCTGTATGGAATTCCTGAAGATTCACACCTGAACCTTTTATATAATATACCTTCTGACGTTTGGTTATACCACTATCCAAAAACAGCTTTTCATCATCACGATTCTGGAATATTATTGCCGCGTTCCTCTTTGACAAACCTATTCGCAACAGGCGTTGAACAACATTCGACACAAGTTTATTACGGTTCTCTCCAAAGAGTGTGCCAAGACCACTGACTGCATACACTATTCCCTTGGTTTTGGAAACTCGGGAGGCGAGACCACCCCACAACATATTTTTAAGCCCCACGAAATGGATTATGGCGTCACTGTTGTTTTTTATAATGTTATGAAGAAATCTCAGTGTCTTGAAATCCTCCCTCAAATTCATCCCGGTAGGATTTACGGGAAGATTGATAAATTTCACTCCCATCTTTTCGATTTTCTCCCGATAACCTGTGTCCTTGGCAACAAGACTCACATCCCAACCGTCCATTATTGCTCTCTCAGCAATTCTTGTGCGGTGGGATAAAAAAAAGCAGTCTTCGTTTATAACTAATATTAGTTTTCTCATAACCAAGGGTCAGAACATAAACTGTTTAATCATTGAAAAGGAGATATGTGGAAGAGAAATCAATGAACTTAGACAGTCCGGACAGGATTCAATACAGACATTGACCCTATTTTTATACGGAAAAATTACTCTTTTATTATCTTACTCCACCGGCTACCTCTTAACTATTCTGTCTAATACCGGCTATCATAATTGAATCTTCTCCCTCATTAGGTTTCAGAGTTATTCATACTAACCCTTATCCAACCTACGTTTATAATAAAGAATTTAATAAAATGGTCTATCTTATAGCAGTAATTTGTGCTTTAGCCGGAGCCTACATCAACAATAGACTCTCCCCAAAGGGAAGGAAACTTCTCCTTACATTGCTATGCACATATATTATCTTGATTATCGGCTTCCGCTACAAAGTGGGAGTTGATACCATAAGCTATATGAAGGCTTATAGATATATTCCCCCTTTAGAAGATTTTTCTTTCCCAAAAACACTTTTCAGTACCCGTTACGAACCTGCTTTCGTCGTTATTTGTGGCATTTGCAAATCTTTCACCAATCAATTCTGGCCCGTTCAGTTAATTGTAGCGACGATTACCTCAACGTGCATTTTTATTTTCCTCTATCGATATTGTAAAAATGTTTTTATAGGGGTATTATTCTATTTTCTACTTCAAGGTCTTTATTTTTCAACAGAGGTACTGCGAGAAAGTGCGGCTGTTGGTATTTTTCTGTTGAACTTTAAGAACCTTCAAGAAAAGAGGTGGTTAAATTATTATCTCTTGTCGCTTCTCTCCATCTTGTTTCATTATTCGGCCATTATTATATGGTTTCTTCCCTTGGCACGCATCCTGAAACCAAACATTCTTTTTTTGATACTGTGTGTATGTTTCTTATCTGTCACACCGTTGGTCGAAAAGCTGAACAATCTTTTACAAATAGCGGCTCTTTCCGGACGTATCACTATGTATGTAAATGCAGCACAGGACCTTAATTTCAACTGGCGACTCGGAGAATTGATTCATGCAGCTTTCCCGGCCATAATAGTTCTAACAGTCTGCAAATTATTGAATCTTAAAAATGAATTCCAATACCTGATTTTATTACAGATCCTGTTGTGTATGGGTGCATTCGCTATACCATTGATCTTCTCGAGATTTACAAATTATACCACTATGTTTGTGACCGTAAGCTTAGCCAACCTTCTTACCCTACCCCGGATCAAGACTTGGCTGAAAGCTCTTATAATATCCGGTGTCTTACTTACGCAGACCTACTACTATTACAGTATGGCTGACCGATGGTTTCCATACGTATCCATTTTCTATCCCGAAGAAATTCCTTTGCGCAATCAGCTTTATCGGCATTTCTTCCTCCCCTGGTTAAGACAAGTTAAATAAATCAATAGATTCTGAAAATAATTTACCTAACTCAAAATCGAATGAGTCCGGAGTAAAACTTACATATCCGCTCCAAGGATAAAATGTCAATTCTCCGAAATAAATTTTACCATTAATGTTATAAAGATCGACTCTGACAAAAGGAAAATCTTTTGAAAGTATGGAGGCAATTTTTAACATATAATCGAGATTCTGTGGTTCAGGCACATTCCCTTCTTGATGAGGGCAGTCAGTTCCTACATCAAGTCGTTTCCATTCTGTGTCATATATATTTCTTTTATGATATAAGAATCTCTCACAGTCATATATGATAAATCTTGGTTTCCCTGAGAAACAAAGAATTTTGAAATCCGGTATACCTTCCGAATTTTCCCGACCTCTTAATTCTAATAACTCATCCACTATTATTCGGGAAGATTTAATTCCGTCGTAGGCCCACTCTCTTCCCGGGTTTATATTCTTCTTATCTTTCCAAGATGCAATTTGTTTTTTGATAGCAGATACATCTAATGTGCTTTTCTCTTTACATATAAATATATTTTCTCCACCACTACCATCAGTTGTTTTTATCACAAATTTATCAGGGAGCAGATTGAAATTTATATCCTCTATAGAATCGAATACTCCATAGTTGTAAATCAGTATTTCTTGCAAGCCCTTCTCCTCAATATATTTCCTGACTTCATATTTATCGACACATCTGTATAGAATGGGGTGACGGTAATTTACTTTATACCATTGTATCCATTCTGTAAATCTTTTCGGTTGCTTGATATTTAATCTCCGGTTCAATTTTATAAAATATTGAAGATGGAGCATGATTTCATCCGGTATAAATTTTAATGCGGAAAGAATCTTAAATCTCAAGTTCTTATTTTTTATTATTTTTTTATAATCCATATTGACTTCCCCGGATGGCCTCCGTAAAATAAACTGTTAATTATGATTTGAGGGTCTCCCGGCTGACTCTAATTCTGTAATAATTTTGTTAAAAAAATTATTGCGCACACCATCCAGGTAGGTACAATTATATTTTTTTGCTTCCATAAAATTCCGTTCTGCTTCATTACGCATAACAGCAGGATTAATAATCAAAAGAATTTTCTCTACAATATCTTCAACTGACTTCCTTCTTATAATGAAATCTTTATCAAGAAGTTCCGGGATAGCTCCTGTATTTGTGCCAATACATGGAAGGCCCCTACTCATAGCCTCCACTACACTTCTTGGCAACCCTTCTTGAAGCGAGGGATGTATATAAATATCCATTTCATCTAATAGCTCAAAAACCTTTTCATGGGTAATTTTTCCTACGAAAATAACCATATCTTCTATCTTCAAGTCCATTGTAAGCTTCTTCAAGTCCGAAGGATCTCCCCCTCCTATCAGATAGTATTTAAAATTATTAATACCTTTTTCTTTCAATTCTTTCAAGGCTTCTAAAACGAAACGCTGACCCTTATAGCGCACATTTAGCATTGCAGTGGTGGCAATTTTGAATATTATGGATTGAGAATAGTTAGATATCTTTTCCAATCTTTTTTTTAGTATATTGTCATCGAGAGACTCCAAAACTACGTCTGACAGTCCTAATGAATGTTGTGCCAAGGTAGGATATCGATTTTGCAAAAAATAATTAGTGACATAAAGTGCATAGTCGGCTTTTCTCAATACTTTCTTATTGAGATAATATCTGTAGGGAGCTGCAATTTTCCTTTTCCAATCTTGATTCCACAGACCGTCCCAAGGACAGGCCACCATAAAAGCAAAATATCTTTTCCCTATTTTGTGTGTTAAAAAAGAGGCTGCTTCCGCATTCAATGAAGGTAGATATCCTATTACCAAATCCACCTCTTTTATCTTATTTTTCATTGTCTTAAGCGTATGAAGAGAAGGCCATATATATGATTTGGATATAAAGGATATATTCTCTATTTTTAGATAGTTGCTAACAACATCATTGTATATTAAGATATTGGTTTTTAAAGTTGAAACATCTCTCACACAAACATGCAATTCTCCCAACTGCGACAGCCGTTTCAAGGTATTTGTGAAATTAACCGTACCTAAAATATTATTTCCCTCTATTTTTAGAAGTTGATCACTAACAATTAAGATCTTCATACAACTGTCTTTTTATTTGATATGGAGTGGGATGTTATTATAGTTTTCCACAGATGATGCGACATTTGAGCCAAAAATCACTATCCACTTTATTATAGGTATAATCTTTATCAAAAAGCAACGATAGCCGATTACGTAATGAATCTCTATAATGAACCACTTTCAAGAGTGCTTTTTTAGCAGACATGTTCATATCGCTAACATGTATTCGTAATAATTCACGTGCAATATTCTCTTTATTATGTCCGGAAATTAGAGAGGAAAAAGATTTTAATCGACGTGTCCATATTTTTAGGAAGCCTCCCTTACAGCCTATTTGATTCTCATTATGTTGCCGATAAAAAATGAGTGCCATTGGATCTATTATTACTTTACCACACAAAGAGGCAACCATATAGCACCAATAATCGTGAGCAATTGATAATTGCGGGATTTCTTTTACGATTAACCGAAGAAGCCGGTTGTTTAATACTATAGTGCAACCAATTGCATAATTCCTAATCAAGCAATTCTTATAAGTTGAAAAAAAATCTTTCTTATATATCACCCCATGCGCTTTTCCCTCCTTATAATAAATTAAATTGGAACAATATAAAGTTGGTAGGGAATTGTGTTGTGACATCAATTCAACTGCTCTCTTTAATTTTTCAGGTAACCAAATATCATCTTGATCTGCAAAAGCATAATATTTAAAGGGATAATGCTTTTGAGCATATTGAAGTAGATAAAAAAAAGATTCTTTCCAACCTATGTTACTACCTTTAATTAAACCTATTGTATTGGGATATAGTGATATATAATGTTGAATTATCCTTACCGTAGAATCGTTCGAGCCATCATCTCTTATTAAAAGATGGATAATGACACCTTTTTGCGATATAATACTTTCGATTTGCTCAGAAATATATTTTTCGCCATTATATGTTGACATTAATATCAGAATATCTTCCATCAGTTCTAATAATTGCCGCAAGAAATTCTTACACAATACCACAAATTTAATTAAAATTCATGAGATTTTTACTATGGCAAGATAAAGATATTTTTAAAGCAGAAATAAATAAATGTACAATAATCCTTTTCAGTTTAATTGGTTGTGTTATTCTTTATCACTTCAAGCAGATTATTGACCACTGACATTTTCTTCGGAGATTGCTCAATGGTAGCAAGGTAGGAGCCTAATTTATGTAAATCACTGCCTACGGCATCCACCATTCCTTGATTTAGAAGCCATTCTGCCTTCTTCCTCGCTGTTTCTCCGTATGTTCCTACCAAAGAAGTGTAGTTTATTTGAAATTTTATCCCTGCGGCTTTAAGACTTCGATAATCTTTCTCATCCATATATCTGTATCTTTCCGGATGCGCCAACAAGGGAAAGTAGCCTCTTCTTTTTATCTTCTCAAGCAATCCTTCCATACCGAATGGAGGATTAAAGTAAGAGGTCTCAACTAATAAATGAGTGGAGGAATCGCCAATTGGCAACAAGTCACCCTCATCTAATCTTTGTTGGAAAAGGGAGTCAAGCATATTCTCGGAAGCCAATTTTATTTCTACTCCCCCATTCCATTTGTCTTTCAATTCCTCAAATACTCTTTTCAGATCTGAAGTAGTGTTGGGGTAATCTTCCATTATGTGGGGTGTAAGCCATATTGTTTTCACTCCAAGGTTTTCATACGCCCGAAGCACTTCAAGTGACTCCTCAAATGATTTGATTCCGTCATCCACACCCGGCAGGATATGGGAATGCCAATCGGTAAAACCTACAAACATTCCGCTATTTTTCAAACTATTTACTGATCTAAACGGCCACATCATGAATCCACATAATTATGATAGCTTCCATAGGTGTGATAACGGCTATGCTCCTCGGCCGTGCCATTGAGGATAAGACTCATTCTGTGGAACTTGTGTTCTCCATAGAAAGAATCAAGTTCGCCTAACAAACTGCGATCTAACAAACCGGACCTCACTATGAAAAGGGTGCTGTCGGCATATTTACCCACAATCTGAGTATCTACCACAATATTAACCGGCGGACAGTCAAGGAATATATAGTCATAATCTTTCCTAAGCTCCTCGATCAGTTGGTTTAGTCGACCATTTTCAAGGAGCTCCGCCGGATTGGGAGGAATTTTTCCGATAGGCAAAACGTCTAAGTAAGGATTATCAGGCGATTTGATGATTAGATTCTCCCAATTCGGAGTGTCTGAAGAGAGATATGTGGTCAGGCCACGGGCCGGCAGCCCTACATACATTGAGGAGGAACCGTGACGCAAATCACAGTCTATAAGAAGAACTCTCTTTTTCTTTATCGCAAAGGCCAATGCCAAATTATAGGATACGAACGATTTCCCGCTGCCCGGATTGAAGGAGGTAATCATTATAACATGACAACCGGAGTCACCCTTCGACATGAACTCCACGTTACTGCGTATGACGCGGAAAGCTTCGTTCACAATGTCTCTGTTGCCATCCTTCACCACAGTCAAAGGAGCTTTTTCATCTCTAAGATTGATTTTCTTCTTAGATGAGAGATTAATCTTACGCGGCGCTTTTCCAACCTGAGGTATCTCTCCGGCAAACGGCATCCGCAATTTTTCCAGATCTTTTCTACTCCTGACTTTGGTATCCCCCGTGATTTTGAAATAAATTATCACGACCGGAACACCAACCGCCAATAGAAGACAAAACGCCAAGATGAATATCTTCTTGGGAGAAACCGGCTTTAATGAGCCTGTCGGAGGAGTGATGAGGCGTGTGTTATCTGCCGTGAATTTTTGTGTCAGCTCATTTTCCTCACGTTTCTCAAGCAAAAATAAATACAGACTCTCTTTTACTTTCTGTTGACGCACATCTGAAAGCAAGGGTAACGACTCTTTGGGTGTGGATTTTAGTTTTGAAGTCAATTTTGTTTGCTGATCCTTAGCCGTATTCAGAGTTGTCTGAAGATAGAGAATCCGGTTTGCCAGACCCTTTCTCAAAGCGCTACGCATCCCCTCCAATTGAAGGTCATAATCCTTTACCAATGGATTGCTCTCGGAAGAATTGCTCACTAATGAATTTCTCATCAAAAGAAGTTCATTATAGGTGCTTATCTGCGATTCCATTTCTGTGCTTTCAAGACCTACACTGGCCGGCATCACACTGTTCTTATGGGCTGGATCATTGAGATAGCCCTCAACGTATTTCGCTATCTCCAATTCGGTAGACACCGCTACAATATCTTTCTCATATTCGGCCATTTTCTCCACCATGGCCTTTCCTTGGATCTCAGGATCCAATATCTCTTTGGAGGAGCTATAGTCGGCTATGTCTTTATCTACGGAGCCCAATTCTCTTTCTATAACGCTAAGTCGTTCATTTATGAAAGCTGAAGTGGCCTTGGCTATCTTATTCTTATCCTCTATGTAATCGGAATTATACACACTGACCATCTCATTAAGTATGGCCACTGCTCTCTCTGCATTCACGTCTCTTATGGTAAGATCTATCACATCTGCGAATTCATCCACAAGATCCCCTTTAAGTTCATCGCAATAATCCTCTATGGTGGTCTGGAATGCTTTCTTAGTGATATCCATCTCAATCGGTTTATCAACCGGTTGTCCTTGATATGCCTCATTGGGAAGCACTGTTATCTTTCCCAAAGGTGTATTGACCGTCCGGCCAATATGACCGCTTATCTCTTCATCAAAGCTCCTCTTATCCTCTATAGTCCATTCTTTAAACTTCCATAGTTTTATGCTGCCATCCGGATTCAACAAGCACTTCATGGATGCTCCTTCCGGTTCTCCTATCTCGGGCATCAGGACCTTTATCGGCAGGGTCTTGCCATAGAGAGTCACATCGCGAAGCTTCTTCTTTGTTACATAATTTATACGTAGATCCAGTCTATTGATAACTTCCGCCATTACAGCCGGTGAAGTAATCGAGATAAGTTCGTTTTGCACATTACTGTTGTTAGCAAAAAGTCCCAAAGTGGAAAAACTATTCGTAACACTGTTGGATATGCTGCTACCCGAGTCTTGACTCTTTATCAGAATCTGCTCCGAACGCTCATACACCGGTTCCTGACATGCTATATATAGAATGCCTGCACCGACAAAGATTATTAATGATATTACAAACCATATCCATTTGGAGAGACACACGTTAAAGAATGCTCTCAGCGACAATGGCTCGACTTCAGTGTTTCTTACTCCGGTATATGATTTGGAATCAGACATTTTAAATGATGATAGTATTACTTTATTTGAATATCAACACTGCAATGGAGGTGAGCAAGGATGCAACCGATACCCAGAAACTCGTAGACAATACGTTATTACCATTCACCGTAGTCTGGCGTTTTCGTACATTGTTGGGCTCTACGTACACTACATCCCCTTGTTTGAGATAGTAGGCCGGGGAATTGACCATTTCTTCGAGATTGGTCAAATCAACCCTATATTTATGGATGCCATCGGCCTCACGGCGCACTACCGCCACATTATCGCGCTGACCCTGTATGGTGAGATCACCGGCCATCGAAAGAGCATCAAGAATATTTATCTCATCTAAATTAATATTATATTTGCCGGGACGGTTCACCTCTCCCATGACTGAGAATCCGGCACTGAGAAACTCTACGGTTACCACGGGAGGATCAGAAACAAGTTTTCTACCCATAAGTTCCCCTTTAATAAATCCGGAGAGTTCGCTACGGGTCATCCCCGCTATCTTCAGCGTACCGAGTACAGGAAAGTCTATCGTACCCTCAGGAGTTACCGTATAATCAGACACCCCCTCATTTTCGGTCATATAAGTTCGTGAGGTTATCCCGTTGCTCGACCCCGTGCGCTGGCCTAAGTGGCTCGATACAACCGTCAGATTAAAAAGGTCTGAAAGAGCTTTATCTTTTGTCTTGATTATTATCGAAAGCTTATCGCCCGGCTCTACCTTTATCTGCACCGGATCAACATAGCGGGTCAAGACCACATCATCGATATCTTGAAAATATGCTATTTTTTTTGGCGACGAACAACTTATCATCATGACTGCCCCAAGCAGACAACTTATAATATACCGCAGATAAGAATATTTTTTATTCATCTATGTTTTGATTATTCCGGTTCTAAAGCCCTTAATTTTAATCATAAAGCTTCTCATGAAACCTCTTTTCCCTGCTCATAATGCGATTGGTGAGCACAAAATTTGCCAACGTCCATATAAGTATATCTATAGCTATTATCAACGTCGGATTAATATAAGAGGAGAGTATCACATTTACAAATATAAACAGGGCCGACCATAGCATTATCACAAGCAAAGCCATTCTTTGGTTAAGGCCTAAGGCAAGAAGTTTATGATGTATATGACATTTATCCGGTAAAAAAGGGTTGCGGTGATGTCTCACACGATGAATGTAGACACGCACCACATCAAAACATGGTATGATCAAAGGAGAGAGCATTACGACAACCGGATTGTAATCGGAGGCAAAGCTGCTCCCTTTGACATGAAGCACGGCAATGCCACAAAACACAAGAATCATGCCTGTGGTTAGCGCCCCCGTATCTCCCATGAAAATCTTCTTTCGCTTCTTGGCGTTGCCGAAAACATTGTAATAGAAGAATGGCAAGAGTGTACCTACAGAAGCGGCTGCCAACATGGAGTAGACGTATTCGCCTCCACTGTAAAGAACGACAGCATAGAACACTAATGCCACTGTGCTAAGACCTGAAGCAAGTCCGTCAATACCATCTATAAGATTTATGGCATTCACTACAAAAACAACGGCAAACGCCGTAGCAAGCCAGGCAAACCATGAAGGCAATTGCGTAAGCCATATAAAACCATACAGATTGTCGATATACAATCCCGAAGCTACTATCAGGATAGACGACATAATCTGAACAATGAGCTTTGCGATGTAACGCACTCCAATCAAATCATCGGCCATTCCCACAAGAAACATAAGCAGAACAGCGCATATCATGAAATAGATGGGTGTCACCGCAGGCTCTAAATCAGAGAAAGTGATGTCGCCAAACCTCATATTCAATCCGGTCACCAGCGCAAGGGAGAATAAAATCGAGGGAAGAAAGGCTATACCCCCCAAACGTGGCACCACACCTTTGTGAATCTTTCGCTCATCCTGCTCATCAAAAAGCTTCTTACGGAAAGCTATCAAAAGTATTTGCGGAATAAGAATGCCCGCAAGTACCAAAGATATGGAAAAAGTAAATATATCGTTGATAATCCAATCTGTCATATTGCAATTTTCAGTTACGAGTCTGCAAAGTTAACTATTATAAGTCAAATTCTCAAACTACATTCCCCATTCACTTTCAAAACGTAGGATTATATTATTTATTGAATGACTTTTCTGCTTATCCGGCAATAAATACTGTCATCGGCCCGAGTATTATTTTTCTCCCGATCTTATTACAATTACAATCATTATTTTGTTATCTATAAGTTTTAGTTTATCTTTGCAGCTGACCAACATCTTTCAATGATTACTATCTGTCGATAATTGTCTACCTATGAACTTATATAAAAACAGCGGATATGTGCTTCGGATTCCGATATCGGTTATAACAGGCGTCATATTGTTCCTTTCCTCAGCCTTACCGCTTTTTTCTAAACCGAATATTATTGACACTTCCGACAGTGTCAGCTATCTGGCAGAAATACACCAGACTTTTTCTTCAGGTCATAATACTCCTTTTTGGCTCGTTAATAATCTCCAGGGATTGGGGTCGCCCGAGAGGAATAACGGATATGTGCGTGCCGCTATATTCAAACATATCGACTCTCATAAACGCTTCTCCTGGGGAGCGGGAATAGACCTTACAGGCGCTTGGCGATCTACCGCCCCTTTTCATATACACCAATTATATGGAGAAGTGCGCTATCGCTCGATAGGTGCCATGTTGGGAAGCAGGGAACTATGGAGCGACTACAACAATCCGAGGTTATCCTCCGGCAGTCTCCTCTTTTCAGGCAATGCCCTCCCCATACCTCAATTTAGATTCGGCATTTTCAACTACACCCCGTTCTGGGGTACTAAAGGATGGCTGAATGTGAAAGGTTATATCTCCTACGGTATGTTCACCGATTCAAACTGGCAAAAATCATGGGCGGAGCCTGACTCAAAGCGCAACAAAAATGTGCTCTTCCATTCCAAAGGGCTATGGCTAAGAGGCGGGAATACTGACCATTTCCCACTCACCGGTGACATTGGTATAGAAATGGCCACCCAATTTGGGGGCACAGCATATAAGGATGGGAAAGTGGTCCACTTGAAACATGGGTTCAAGGAATGGTGGAGAGCCTTCTTTCCAACTTACTCCAAACAAGAAACCCTCTTAGGTGAGCTCACAAGCGTGGAAGGTAATATGGTAGGGCAATATACTATAGGCTTGCAGTGGACACCAAAAAATGCTGATTGGAATATCAGGGGATATTTTGAACATTTTTTTGAAGACCAATCCATGATGACTTTTGAGTATGGTTGGAAAGACGGATTATGGGGAATTGAGGGGACTTTACCTCGCAACCGCTTCGTTTCAAAAATAGTGTATGAATTCCTTTATTCAAAAGATCAGGCAGGTGCGGTCAACAATGACACTTCTGACCTGGTGCCTGAACAGGTCAGCGGAAGAGACAATTATTACAATCATACTCTCTATACAGGATGGCAACACTGGGGATTCGGTATAGGAAATCCCCTGATGATTTCTCCAATCTATAATTCGGACCATTTGCTACAATTCACCAACAACCGGATAATTGGTCATCATTTCGCTATTGCCGGTAATCCTTCAGATGAAATAGATTATCGTCTTATGTTATCTTTTACGAAGAACTGGGGAACTTATACCCGCCCTCTTCCTGAAGTGCTTGATAATGTAAACGCTTTGGTGGAAATCAATTATCAGCCTAAAAAACTGAAGGGTTGGTATGGCACATTCGGTGTGGCAGTCGATAGGGGCGATTTACTCGGCAACAGTTTCGGAATTGCTCTCACTATCGGTAAAACAGGTTTTCTGACATTCTGATTTATGCTTATTAAACCGCATTGTCGCTATTCCTTTTAACCCGTCTTATCGTTGCTCCTCTCCTTTTCTATTTTCGGTCATTTATTGAATTAATGAAATTGTATTGCATCAATGAAGAATTTCTTTCAATTAATAAGGATATCCCATTTTAATCATCTCCACATCATGTCAGGCTTGTTTAGCCTCTTCTTTATCATTTCCGCCTGTCAGAAAAGCGCTATTAACGGAGATCTCGACGGGCAATGGCAAGTGATGGAGGTGACTCCTGAACCACCTGAAACAATCATAACCGAGAGAATGTATTATTGCTTTTCCCTTCACTCCACACAATTGACCTATTACGGGAAGGGTGTTTGGACAAGTGGCAACATTCTTGATTATCGTGACCATAAATTGGTGCTGGAATATCCTTACGCAAAATCAGACAGTTCGATAGCTCGTCTCAAGCAATATGGCATATACACCAACCCCGTCACTTTCTCAATAGAGCAGATCAATAAAAATAAGCTCATCTTGCGTGACGGGGAGGTAGTGGTGACTTTACGGAAATTCTAATACCGCAAGCGGTCATCTTCCGCAGTTTACCATATATCCAAAAGATTTATTTACCTTCTGTATAAAGCGGAATTCTCATTTTTGTCCATATAGCATTAGGGATAAGCCTCCAGGCACCCACGAGGAGGTTCCACCTCCAGTCAATCACAGCCACCCTCTTCTTTCTGACAATAGCTTTCAATATCAAAGGAAGAACATAATCAAGCGACATCTCCATTGGAAACTCTTTATCCTCGGGAATCAACGGCGTGCGTATCCATCCGGGACGTATGTCTGTGAAATGAATATCAACACCCTCTTCATGACTCAGTTGTTCGAGAGCATCAAGATAACATTGATCGAATTTTTTCGATGACGAATAAGCCGACATCAATCCTATACCCTTTGTACCGGCTACAGAAGTGACTGCTGCTATTTGCCCTTTTCTCCCATTATCGCGGAAATAACCGTAAGCAGTTGAAATCATTCGTGCGAATCCTCCTGCATTGGTGGCCACCATCGCCACCTCCCTTTCGGGATCCAGACCAGGATTTTCAAAGCCGATACCGGCCACATGAAAATATATATCCATTCCGCCTACCTTTCCGATCAGCAACATCAGTTTCTCTTTGGCATCCGGATCGGTCACATCGATACTCATGTATTCCACCCTATCCGGATATTTCTCTTTAAGCAATTCAAGATTTTTAGTATTACGTGCCGCCACACCTATCTTGATACCTCCTGATGCGAGAGCCTCGGCCACAGCATGACCGATTCCTGTGGAGGCTCCCATAACTATTACTCTTTTCATAAATTATGTTTTTTACAGCATAACGTATTTCTTAAGCAATAAGTTAGTCGCAGATTTCTTTTTCTCCCCATTTGTTGCTAACTTTGCGATTAAATAATCTCTCCCATATCCCAAAATCTATAAACATTCGAATCCCCACACGCTATGACGCTTCCAACAGCTCAAAAAGTAGAAACCGATCGTCGCATACTTGAGCTCCTTTCACAGAATTTCGGCAATGTATCAGCGGCAGCTACTGAAATAATCAATCTTGAAGCTATCCTCAACCTCCCAAAAGGTACCGAGCATTTCATTGCGGATATTCATGGGGAATCAGAAGCTTTCAGGCATATACTTAAAAACGCTTCGGGAAATATCAAGCGCAAGGTCAACGAAATTTTCTCCACGACCCTGCGTGAGGATGACATACGGCAATTATGTTCGCTTATATATTATCCCGAAAGGAAACTTGCTCTAATCAGAACCACAGAAAAAGACCTGGACAACTTTTATCAAATCACTCTTCATCAGCTTGTCAAGGTGCTTCAGGCTGTCTCATCCAAGTATTCCCGTTCCAAAGTGCGCAAAAGTCTTCCGGCTGAATACGCCTATATCATCGAAGAGCTTCTCCATGAGTCACCCTCTGAGGAGAATAAGCAACCTTACTATAACAGGATCATTGAAACGATAATATCCACAGGTCAGGCCGCCAGCTTCATTTCGGCTATCTCACATGTGATACAACGTCTCAGTATCGATCAGCTCCATCTCCTCGGAGATATTTTCGATAGAGGAGACGGAGCCCATGTAGTGCTTGACACTCTGCTGACATATAAAAATTTTGATATCCAATGGGGAAATCATGACGTACTCTGGATGGGAGCCGCATGTGGCAATGAATGTTCTATAGCTAATGTGCTCCGTGTATCTTTGAGGTATGGAAATATGACTACTCTGGAAGACGGGTATGGCATCAACCTCGTGCCTCTGGCTACTTTTGCGATGGAAACCTACAAAGATGATCCATGCTCAATATTTATGCCCAAAGGTGACGGACAAGAGGAGCCGCTTACTGAAAAGAACCGCCGTCTCATAGCCAAAATGCATAAGGCTATAGCGATAATTCAGTTCAAACTTGAAGGTGCGATGATCAGCCGTCATCCCGAATGGAAAATGGATGACCGAAGACTTCTGCACAAAATCGACTACCAACAGAACACTATTGAGATAGACGGACAGACATATCCCCTTAAAGACACCAATTTCCCGACAATTGACCCTGCCGATCCTTATAAACTCTCTACTGAGGAAGTGCAGCTTATGGAAAAACTCTCCCACTCTTTCTCAGTGAGCGACAAACTTAAACGCCATATCGGAATATTCTATTCGCATGGAAGCCTATACTCAGTGTGCAATTCTAACCTTCTTTTCCATGCTTCTATTCCGCTCAATCCCGACGGATCGCTCAAGGAGGTGATGGTAAATGGTAAACCTTATTCCGGTGAGGCTTTGCTCCAACAGATTGAGCTCCTGATGCGGTCGGCCGTAAATACTGACACTCCGGAAGATCAGCGGCGAAATGCGATTGATTACTATCTTTATGCCTGGTGTGGCCCCGATTCTCCATTATTCGATAAAAGCAAGATGGCTACGTTCGAACGATATTTCATTGCAGATCCCGCTACCCATCATGAGGAAAAAGGCCAATATTATCATCTAAGAGACGATGAAAAGGTGTGTGACAATATTCTTGATGCATTCGGAGTGGAGGGAGAGCACCGTCACATCATCAACGGACATGTGCCCGTAAAAGTGGGCCGGGGTGAAAACCCGGTGAAAGCTAATGGCAAACTGATGGTGATCGACGGAGGATTCTCCAAAGCCTATCACGACACAACAGGAATTGCAGGATATACGTTGGTTTACCATTCACGTGGATTTGAACTCGTGCAGCATGAGCCCTTCACCTCAGCTGAAGAAGCGGTTAAAAACGGCACAGATATCATCTCCATCAACCGATTGGTAGAATTAAACTCCCATAGGGTGCGTGTGCGCGACACTGATCATGGCAAAGAACTGCTCGGTCAGATTGAAGAACTTAAAGAGCTATTGTTTGCCTATCGGCATGGATTCATAAAAGAACGAAAATAATCCTGCCTCAATAGCCCTTATATAACGACAGGCGCCTTCATAACGAAAGATAACCCCACTAAAAGAGATGGTATCCCGCGTTCAAGGGATACCATCTCTTTTAGGCCTTTATTAGCCGTCCCTCATTAAGGGGTGGGCAATATTATGTTATTTCTGTAGCGTATGTATCAGCTGTTCTCGGTAGCGGCGAACTCCATCAGATACGCTTTAATGAAAGCATCTATGTTACCATCCATAACCCCATTGACATCAGAAGTCTGATAATTGGTGCGATGATCTTTGACACGACGGTCATCAAATACATAGCTTCGTATCTGGCTGCCCCATTCTATTTTCTTTTTTCCGGCTTCTATCTTAGCCTGCTCCTCCATACGATGATTAAGTTCTTTCTCATAAAGAATCGACTTAAGCTGGCGCATGGCATTTTCCTTATTCTTAGGCTGATCTCGGGTCTCGGTATTTTCAATAAGGATCTCCTCCTCTTCTCCGGTGTAGGGGTCCTTGTACTGGTAACGCAGGCGTACACCTGATTCGACCTTATTGACATTCTGGCCGCCGGCACCACCTGAGCGGAAGGTATCCCATGACACTTTTGCCGGCTCGACATTGATTTCAATCGTGTCATCCACCAAGGGGGTGACGAACACCGAAGCAAAAGAGGTCATGCGCTTACCTTGTGCATTATACGGGCTCACTCTGACAAGACGGTGAACACCGTTTTCGCTCTTCAGAAAACCGTAAGCGTAATCTCCCTCAATATTTATAGTCACCGACTTAATTCCGGCATCATCACCCTCAAGCAACTGAGCAATCGAAGTTTTATAACCGTGTTTCTCAGCATAACGGAGATAAAGACGCATAAGCATCTGTGCCCAGTCCTGACTTTCTGTACCTCCGGCCCCGGAATTGATTTTCAAAACCACTCCAAGTTTATCTTCCTCTCTGCGAAGCATGTTGCGGAGTTCAAGTTTCTCAAGGTTGTCGACAAGTTGCTGATACTGCTCGTCTATCTCCTCTTCAGTCACAAGTTCCTCCTTGATCCACTCAAATGCCAGCTCGAGTTCCTCCACCTGCTTTTCAAGTGCCGTATAGGAGTCAATCCAGAAATGCAGTTCCTTTATCTTACGCATCTGAGCTTCGGCCTTTTCCCGGTCTTCCCAGAAATCAGCCACATGAGTGCGGAGTTCCTCCTCTTCGACCTCAATTTTTTTACTATCTATGTCCAGATAATGCTTGAGCGCTTCCTGACGCTCTACCACTTCCTTTAACTGTTCTTGTGTTATCATTGTGTCTTATTCTTTTCAATGGTCATACATGGCTTCAATTTCGCGGGAGTATCTTTTCGCTACGATAGGACGACGCACCTTCATTGTATTGGTAACCTCTCCATGCATAATCGAGAAATGATTGGGAAGCAGAGTGATTCTCTTGATTTTCTCATATTCCGCCACACCCTCCTGCACATTATTGACCTGGCTCATTACAAAATCCACGACCTCGGGGTTCCTGACAAATTTATCTGTATCGGAATAATCTATGCCTTTTGACTCAGCCCAACGACGGAGTTGCGGGAAATTCGGCACAATCAATGCTGTCACAAACTTTCTCTGGTCACCGATAACAGCTGCCTCGTCTATATATTTGTTTTCCGCCAGCCTGCTTTCAAGCATCTGGGGAGCAATATATTTTCCATTGGAGGTCTTGAACAGGTCTTTTACCCTCTCTGTCAGCACCAACGCACCATTATCATTGAAATAGCCTGCATCTCCCGTGCGGAAATAGCCGTCGGAAGTAAATGACTCTTCATTGGCTTTCGGATTCTTATAATATCCCGGTGTCACCGTAGCACCCTTTACAAGTATTTCCCCATTGTCATCAATCCTGACTTTAAGACCCGGCAAAGGCACTCCTACCGTTCCTATCTGATAATCTACGGGAGGATAGAAACTGACTGTGGCCGTTGTCTCACTAAGGCCATACCCTACCACAACTTCAATGCCTACCGAACGCATGAATTCTACAATCCTGTCGCTCAGCGGAGCACCCGCAGTAGGAAACATATTTGGATTAGGGATACCGATGGCATGCTTCAGCTTAAGAAAAACCCGTTTATTCCAGAACTGATATTCCTGTTCTATCATCCATGGTACTTTCTTACCGAGTCTCTTATAATCAAGATTCCGCTTACGGCCTACATTAAGTGCTCTGGAGACCATCATACGTTGCATTTTACTCATACCGGCAATCTTCTCTTTGACGCCGGCATAAACTTTTTCCCAGAATCGAGGTACACAACACATGATATTGGGATGAACATCGTGGATAGTTTCCTGCACTATGCGGGGATCATAATTCACGGCTATGGCAATGCCCTTGGTAAGACAGAAAAAACACCAGGCCTTTTCAAGAATATGGCTCATCGGCAGAAAGGCCATGGAGAGATCGGTATCACTCACCTGCTTCAGCAACTTGAGATGGGCCTCCATAGCGGCATCATAGTTGGAATGAGTGATACATACTCCCTTAGGCTCACCTGTAGTGCCTGAAGTATATATCAATGTAGCCATATCCTCCGGTAATCCGGCATCTGTACGACGCTTTACCTCTTCAGCTATCTCTTCTGTAGAGTTCATGCCGAGACGTATAAAATCATCCCAGAAAATCGTAATTGTATCATCATCAAACAAAGTCAGTTCATCGTTCTTGAAGACCACGATACGTATGATTCTTTCCGGATAACGTTTCCAATAATTATAGGCAAGAGGATATTGATGTGAATCACCCACAAAAAGCACCTTGGCCTCTCCGTTGCTCACTATGAAATCATATTGTTCCTGTGAAGAACTTGAGTATAGCGGAATGACGGCTAAGCGATTGGCGAAGGCTCCGATTTCTGTAATAAGAATCTGTGGCGTATTAGGCGAGCAGATAGCTATATTATCTTTTTCAATCAAACCGAGAGATGCCAGAGCCTTGGCTGCCACGTTTATCTGAATCTCGAATTCTTTCCATGAAGTCGATTGCCATTCTCCATTCTTACGCCAGCAAAAGCGATAGGCTTCACGGTCACCGTAACGGTGAGCCTGTGCCGGTATCATTTCAACTAATTTATTTGCCATATCTTGTGGTGATTCCACTCATTCATGTGGTAATCGGATGTAAAGTTAACACTTTTTTATCTAATATCCCCGCTTTGCCTGTAAAACTATAATGAATCTATTAATATAAAAACATTATTCTCCCCGCAGACGCTTGAAATAAAAATCAAGCACGTCTTTAGCAGCCGTGAACGAAGACTGTTCATTATTGAGCACACGCAGTTCTTTCTGTTCAAGAAGCGCCCTTACTTCCGGCACGCTATAGAAATGATTGCGAAGCTGCTCATTGATTGTCTCCATCATCCAGTATTTGGCCTGTTCATTGCGCTTACGCTCAAAATAACCTGTCTTTATGACATAAGCGAAATAGCGCTCGATCATATCCCACACCAGATCTATGCCAAGTTCATAGTAACCGCTGTAGGTAAGCACTTCCGGTTTCCACTTGCTTGGAGAGGGAGGAAACAGAAACAAAGCGTTGCGGAACTGTGAAGCCGCGAGTTTCGCCCGCTCCACATTGTCGCCGTCACATTTATTTATGACAATACCGTCGGCCATTTCCATGATACCGCGTTTGATACCTTGCAGTTCATCACCTGTGCCGGCAAGTTGGATGAGCAGGAAAAAATCTACCATAGAATGCACTGCGGTCTCACTCTGGCCTACACCTACTGTCTCCACTATGATCCGGTCATAGCCGGCGGCTTCACACAACACTATAGTCTCACGTGTCTTGCGGGCTACACCTCCCAGTGAGCCGGCTGAAGGAGAAGGGCGTATAAACGCATTTTTCTCCTGTGAAAGTTTCTCCATTCGTGTCTTGTCGCCCAGAATACTGCCTTTCGTACGTTCACTGCTCGGGTCAATAGCCAACACTGCCAGACGATGCCCTTGTCTTACCACATGAAGTCCAAAGACGTCTATAGAAGTTGACTTTCCGGCACCCGGCACTCCGGTTATGCCTATACGTTGTGAATTGCCGGAATAAGGCAGGCATTTCTCTATCACTTCTTGCGCCAGAGCCTGATGTCGTTCGTTTGTACTCTCTATCAGGGTTACAGCCCTGCCAAGGATACTGACGTCACCTTTAAGTATACCCTCTACATAGTCACCCGCGCTCAGTTCCACACGTTTCCGACGCATAGCTGCACGGTAAGGATTGACCACAGGCTGGGAGCCAACTCCGGAATTCACTTGAAGTCCTTTGTATTGTTTATCATTTTCGGGATGTTCCATAACGGATTATTATCTCTTGTTTATCCTACTACTTTAACTACTTCTTTATCCCCACTACACTACAGGAGCGCACGGGATGTAAAGGATCATCTGTCACCACCTCCACTTTCAGACGAAATGGTCCGGCAGGAAGGCTTGAAGCAAGTAGCTTCCCTTTGACCAGACCTTTCTGTCCATCTTTTATCGTAGAGGGAACCCTTGTAATGGCTACACTCTCCTCTCGACAGAAGACTCGCCTCACTTCTAACGGAGTTTTCCCTTCATTAATCACAGAAAACTCGAACTCCATGTTATCTTTACCTACCGACTCTCCGAGATCAACAAACTCGGGAAGGAGAAATGCCTGTGGCGCGTTCTCCAATTGTTCCACCGAGAGTGTCCTCGTATCCGGCACAACCACACTACTGACCGTGACTGTAACCGAGTCAGCACTGTTCTCGCTTGGAGAAATAACCACCGGATAATCTATAGGACCGTCATTGGGTTCCTTGGCAGTCTGTAAGTAAAATGTAAGGGTGCCTATCTCTCCGGGTGATAGTCGGCGCGGAGTAAGGTCCACACCCAGAGCATCCGAATGATTTTTCAATGACGGAGTGATTGTATCTTCACTCTGATTATAGACGTTAAGAAAAAGATGACGTGACGATCCCCGTTTTATCTCCCCGGCAGGAACGAGGGTATTCTCTAACCGTAGCGACCCGCAATCCTTAGGGAAATAAGTATTTAGTGTAGACGAGGCCCCGATTACAGTACCCGTGATGCGAATGACCGTAAGATCATTATCCGGACCCATATATACCTTTATTGTCTTGTCAAAAGGTCCCGGTCTCCCGGCAGGATTATAAGTGAAAGAAATAGAGACAGTGTCACCCGGTTCTATCATGGCAGCAGGATAAGAGGCCCCTGTGCATCCGCAGCTTGGACGCACTCTATTGATGAAAGTAGCTTCCGGACCATGATTCACAAGTTGCACGCTTCCCGTGACCTTACCGTCGGCCTCTTTGAAGGAACCGAAGTTATATTCTTTCGACAACCATTCCACCTGTCCCATCACCGGTAAAGAGGATATTATCAAAAGAATTATTGTAAAAAGTTTTATCCTCATCTTCTATCTATATCAGTTTTTCGGTATAACACTCCCCCTTATTTTGAGGCGGAATTTATAGACTTTAGACTTATCTTTACCACCCACTGTCTTCATTTTTACAGTCACAACCTTATCAAAGCTCCCCGGTCGGCCTAATGGATTATAGGTGACTGATATTTTTCCCGTTTTACCGGGAGAAATGGGGTTTTTCGGAAAATCCGGTGTGGTACACCCACACTCGGCAGTGGCCTGAACCACCACTACAGGAGTTTTGTCGTTATTCTGAAACTCAAATTCGTAGGTCACAGGACCTCCGTTCTCACGGATATTTCCGAAATTATAAACCATGTCCTTGAACTCTACCATTGCTTTCGCATCTTTTTTTGCCCACACAGGCATAGCAATGGCAAAAACCATAAGCACGACAAGCATGACTTGTGGCACCCAACTATTTTTTTTCATATTTTCTGTTAATTTCATGATACCTCTGTAATTGCACGACATTTTCTTGATTAATCTTATCAATACTGCCAATGTATTAATAAGACGTATTTTTTAACTATTTAGTTTATAATCCCACCTCTTTGTTAATCAAATGATGCAAACTTTATTTTACCATTCTATAGTTTTTGACATTACATTCGGCAACTTAGAGGGCCGTTTATGTGGCTCCGATTTTGCTTTAAGACGATTTTTTACTAATTTTGCAAAAAATCCGAGGCTCTCGGGCAATATTTTTCATGATGGAAAAGATTATTGATCCTGTCGACAGAGAATTAATCATGAGTGAGCTCACTCATGATCGATTGTTACGCCGTGCCAACAAAGGTGCTAACGAAGTCTACGTGGTCGATGCCTTCAACGCCCCAAATACAATGCGGGAAATTGGCAGGCTGCGCGAAATAGCCTTCCGTGATGCCGGAGGCGGCACGGGCCAATGCTGCGATATCGATGAATTCGATACTATGGAAACTCCTTGCCGACAGTTGTTGGTGTGGGATCCGGAAGATCGTGAGATTGTTGGTGGCTATAGATTTATTTTAGGTGAAGACATCCGTATGAAAGACGGTGTGCCTAATATTGCCACATCTCACATGTTTAAGTTTTCTCCTGAATTCATTGAAAAATATCTACCCAATACGCTGGAGCTCGGACGTTCATTCGTAGCCATCGATTATCAGAGCACCAAATCACATTCAAAGGCTCTGTATGTGCTTGATAATCTTTGGGACGGTCTCGGTGCCCTCACCGTGGTCTATCCACAGATTCAATATCTTTTCGGGAAAGTCACTATGTATCCCAGTTATGGCGAGACCTCACGTGACCTTCTATTAGGATTTCTCCATAAATATTTCGCCGACACGGAGAACCTCGTGACCCCCATAGAGGAACTTCCTACTAAGGCGAGAGATCCCGAGACGCAAGCTATCTTCACAGGCTCGACTTTTAAGGAGGATTATAAAATTCTTAACCACGCCATACGTGATAACGGACAGAATATCCCCCCTTTGGTTAACGCTTATATGTCGCTCTCCCCGACTATGAAGGTTTTTGGCACAGCTATCAACCATGAGTTCGGAGAAGTGGAGGAAACGGGCATCTTCTTCAAAATCTCCGAGATATTTGAGGAGAAAAAACGCCGCCATATCCAGTCTTTCATGAAGACAGGGTATATGTCTATATGAATCTTTCATTTGAAACCGGATATGAAGAAAGTAGTAGTGACAGGAGCAGACGGGTTTATAGGCAGTCACCTTACTGAGGCTCTTCTCAAGGAGGGTTGTGAAGTCACCGCCCTTGCTCAATATAACTCTTTCAATAACTGGGGATGGCTCGAGGGCATACAACATCCGGCCTTGAAAGTGGTGACAGGAGACGTTCGAGATCCTAATTTTTGCCGTACACTTGTAAAAGGAGCTGACACGGTGTTTCACCTTGCCGCCCTCATTGCCATACCCTATAGTTATATCGCTCCTGACAGTTATGTTGATACAAACGTAAAAGGTACGCTCAATATCTGTCAGGCAGTACGTGACGGTGGTGTGGAAAAACTGCTTGTAACGTCTACTTCCGAAGTTTACGGCACGGCAAAATATGTTCCTATAGATGAACATCATCCCAAACAGCCGCAAAGTCCCTATTCAGCTTCTAAAATTGGTGCAGACGCGATAGCCCTCAGTTTCCACAACGCCTTCGACATGAACGTCACTGTGGTGCGCCCTTTCAACACTTACGGTCCGCGACAGAGTGCCCGGGCAATAATTCCATCCATAATCACACAGATTGCCTCAGGAAAGAGAGAGATAATGGTAGGTGACCTGACTCCCACGCGTGACTTCAACTATGTATCTGACACTTGCAGGGGTTTTATTGAAATAGCAAAGGCACCGGATACAGCCGGTGAGGAAATCAATATCGCCACTCAACGTGAGGTGAGCATGGAGACCACTCTCAAGACGATCGCCGACCTTATGCATGCCGATATCAAGTGGGTGGTTGACCCCGAGCGATTACGGCCAAGTGGCAGTGAAGTGTTCCGTTTGCTCGGCTCAAACGAAAAAATCACACGTCTTACCGATTGGCGTCCGCAAGTCTCACTTGAAGAGGGTCTCGCCAAAACCATCGACTGGATTACAACCGGTGACAACCTCAAGAATTATAAACCCAATATATATAACAGATGAAAAATCATAAACTCACGGTGCTTCTCCTCGGGGGCGCACGCAGGGTATCGCTCGCCGAACTCCTCAAACGCTCAGGCCAACGTATCGGCTATCAAGTTAATATCGTGAGCTACGACCTTTCCGAAGAAGTTCCTATTGCTTTGGAAGGAAAAGTAATAAAAGGCCTACGTTTCAATAACCCCGATGTGGTTGACGACCTTAAAAGAGTGGTTAAAGAGAATGATGTGAATATCATTCTTCCTATTGTCAATTCATCAATTGAGAC
>CAZPHL010000007.1:0-9288 GCA_964586465.1 uncultured Sangeribacter sp. | reverse complement strand
TTAAAGAGAATGATGTGAATATCATTCTTCCTATTGTCAATTCATCAATTGAGACTGCCTCCATCTTGAAGTCAGAGCTTACGGATGTATTCGTGCCTGTCACAGACTTCGAGAACGCAAAATCCTTGTTCGACAAGGCTGACGCCGCCAAAGTCTTCAAGGAGGCTAAACTGCCTATTCCGCGCACTTACAGTGTCCTGTCGGCCCAGATGCCTGCCATAGCTAAGCCACGTAAAGGCGGATCATCACGTGGCATTCAGATATTCAACAACATAGAGGATCTCATGCACTTGCAGGATCTTCAAAATTATCTGATCCAGGAATACATTGAGCATTGTCGTGAATACACCGTAGATTGCTACATCGACAATAAGGGTGAGATACTTGTCACTGTCCCACGAGAACGCCTCGAAATTATGGGCGGAGAATCCACCCGTACCATCACATGTCATAATAATGTGCTGGAAAGCCTCAGCCGTGAGGTGATAGAAAAATTCTCCTTACGTGGTCCGGTCAATCTCCAGTTCCTGCATGATCTCGACAACGACCGTTATCTGCTTATGGAAGTAAATCCACGAATCGGCGGCGGCGTGATGTGTTCGATATATGCGGGCGCTCCCATTGTGGATTATATTATCGACGAATCGCTTGGATCCGAGCTTCAACCGTGCACCGACTGGGCCTCCGGGACACTTCTTGCCCGTTATTTCAAAGAGGCGGTATTCTATGAGCGAGACTAAAACTCTCTGGCTGATTCCGGCACGCGGTGGCAGTAAAGGAATTCCGGGAAAGAATATAAAGCTTTTCTGCGGTCGTCCTTTGGTAGCTATGGCCGTTGAACAGGCGCTTCTGTCGGCTTCTCCTGATGACACTGTGTTCGTATCTACAGACAATGATGAGATAGCCCGTATCGCCGAATCCTGCGGGGATGTGGTGCCTTTCCGCCGTCCCGCCCCTCTTGCTTCCGACACTGCATCCACCTATGAAGTCATAATACATGCTTTGGAGGAATTCAGACGTCTTGGCAGATCTTTCGCCCGTGTGGTGCTCTTACAACCCACTTCACCTCTCCGTACTCTCGATGATATAAAGGATGCCCTGGCTCTCTGGACTCCTGAGGTTGACATGGTGGTCAGTGTCTGTGAAGCACGTACAAATCCTTATTACAATGCCTTCGAGACTTCTGAAGACGGCACTCTACATATTTCTAAAGGAGACGGACATTATACACGTCGGCAGGATGCACCCAAAGTGTGGGAATACAATGGAGCTGTGTATGTAATGACTGTGGAGTCATTACTGAAAGGCCCGATCTCATCTTTTAAAAAAATCATACCCTCACCTATGACGGGTGAGCGGTCAGTTGACCTTGACACGCCGACTGACTGGATTATTGCCGAATCTCTTTACAGAAGCCGCTCATGATTTCTGCTGAGGCTATTCTGAAGAAATACTATGGCTACTCCTCATTCAGGCCGGGACAGGCAGATATTATAAAGAATGCCCTTTCCGGCCACGACTCCTTTGTGCTTATGCCAACCGGAGGTGGTAAATCCATCTGTTACCAGATCCCGGCCCTCATGCTTCCGGGGTGTGCTATCGTAATCTCTCCGCTTATCGCCCTGATGAATGATCAGGTTGACGCATTGTGTGCCAACGGCATACCGGCAGCCGCCATCCATTCAAACCGTGAGGAATATGAGAATCAGCACCTGCTTTATGAAGCTTCATGCGGAAATCTGAAATTGCTCTACATTTCTCCGGAAAGAATGATGCTTGAGATAGACGATATCGTTTCGCGAATCAAGGTATCCTTGATAGCGATCGATGAGGCACATTGTATTTCACAATGGGGGCATGACTTCAGGCCTGTGTATACACAACTGAGTGTGATCAAGGATAAGTTTCACGATGTGCCGGTCATGGCTTTGACAGCCACAGCCGACAGGCTTACACGTGATGACATAGCTCATGCACTGAAACTCAACAATCCTTTCTTTTATATCGGCTCCTTCGACCGCCCGAACATTTCTCTCAAAGTAATGAACGATCCGGGCAAGAAGCAACGCCTGCGCATTATAGGCTCTATGATCGACCGTTATCATCTCGATGCCGGAATAGTATATTGTCTAAGCAGGAAAAAAACCGAGGAGATGCATAAAGCACTGTCTGAAATGGGATATCGGTCGGTGTGCTATCATGCCGGCTTGCCTCCGGAAGAAAGGGAAAAGGCTCAGAAAGAATTTGTTAACGGACAAGCGCAGGTAGTATGTGCCACTATAGCGTTCGGCATGGGCATTGACAAGAGTAATATACGTTGGGTAGTCCACAACAACATTCCCGGTAACATAGAAAGCTATTATCAGGAAATAGGAAGAGCCGGAAGAGACGGGCTCCCCGCAGAGGCTCTGATGTTCTACAACTTCTCAGACATTATCACCCGGCGAAGCTTTGCCGATGACTCGGGACGCAGGGAAATCAACAGCGAGAAACTTGAGTTCATGCAACGCTATGCGGAAGCCACTGTATGCCGCCGCAGAATCCTACTGAGCTACTTCAGTGAGGAATGTATCAATGACTGCGGCAACTGCGACAATTGCCGTACGCCACGTCAGCAGTTTGACGGGACAGTCCTCGCGCAGAAGGCTCTGAGTGCAGTATTAAGGGTAAACTGTAACGAAGGGATACAGACTATTGTAGATATTCTTCGCGCCTCAGCCAGACGGGAGATAATGGATAAAGGATATCATCTGTTGCGCACTTATGGAGCGGGGCGTGATCTTTCACATGCCGAATGGCACAGTTATATTCTTCAGATGATTCAATTAGGGCTTTTTGAAGTAGCCTATGATGATAATTTTCATCTACGTCCCACTCCTCTTGGGATTAAAGTGGTGAAAGGTTATCAGCAAATATATCTGTCGGTTTACGAGGTGCCGAATTATCTGAAGAAACAATCATCGCGTCAGACACCTAAAGTTACGTTGTCACCTGAACAGCAACTTATGGAAAAGCTCAAACAATTGCGCAAAGATATAGCCCTTGAAGAAAATATCGGAGAGCATAATGTCTTTTCCGATGCCACACTTAACGATATGGTCAACCGTAAACCGGTGGAAATCGAAGCATTTGCCGATATAGCAGGTGTCAGCAAAGTGAAACTCGTGAAATATGGCAAACGATTCTTAGGGATAATACGCAAACATCAGGGTCTGAAGGCAAGCTTGCCTATAGGCTCAAGCCAGAAAGAGAGTCTGCTTCTGTTTGACGCCGGTATGACGCCGGAAGAAATAGCCAAACTCAAGAAAATATCTTTATCAACCCTATACGGGCACTTTATACAACTCATTGAGTCAGGTGAAATAAAAGACTTCCGCAGGTTAACTGCCCTACACACCTACAAACTTATATGTGGTATGTTTGATTCAGATCCTGACAACGCATTCCAGCGACTCGAAGGAGAAATGGGTATACCGAACTACATTATACGTACAGTTCTTGCAGAAAAAAGACAAAAAATTTGACGGAATAAAAAAATTATATTAACTTTGCAACGCAAAAGCCCAAAAGGCCATCGGGGCGTAGCGCAGTCCGGTTAGCGCACCTGCTTTGGGAGCAGGGGGTCGAAGGTTCGAATCCTTTCACCCCGACAATAACAAAAGGAGTTGATTATGAGCAGATAAAGCTACAATCAACTTCTTTTCTTTTTATGTCTGACGTTAATTCTTCTTATATCTGACGCAAATCCTCCCCGCTCAAGTTAACCTGTCTAATACCGCTACCACCATCCTCATTTTACTGCCTACAGGTATTGTAATTGTCATTTTTTGCTCTTCAATTATTTATTTCAGACTAATAGAATTGTTATTGTTGATTGTTATATCAGAAAAACTGATGTTATGAAAGCAATTGAATTATTGAACCAATACCTCATTGATATCCAGCATCCGGGACAGATGTCTGCTTCAGAATGGATAGTAACAGTTATCCTTGCGGGCATCATCGGTGGCCTTTTAGCCGTATCTGTGGCGGCCGGCTGGTATATGTTCGATCCAAAGAAGACCCATAAAGTAAGTTAATTAATCCAAACTGAGAATGCGCTTCTGCTCTTCCAACACTGCAGTATAAGCCTCGTCAGTCAACTATAACTCAGATTCTACGACTCCACGGCCTACAGAAAGCGAAGCAGCTTATTCGGATTCTGTCTAGGACTGTACGTTTAGTCGGAGAAAAATATATCGAGCTCCGGATGAATGCGACCGAGCTTCAGAAGATGATGTAAGCTGAGGTTGGTATCTTTTTTCTTTTAAAACGTAGGAAATAATAGCAAAAAATTATTTTATAATTTAAGTTTTTTAATGAACCATTTTTCTCCTGACGTGTTTTAAGTTTGTGACAATCCTAATGAGGGGAGACTGTTGAAAACATTAATCTGACAGCCTCGTGTTGGACAAAGCCACAAAAAATTATTAATTTATTTTTTTCGTTGTACTTTTAATTCCACACTTTCGCATGAATAAAATCATCTCAGCCCTCGCACTCCTCGCAGTGCTTGCCGCAGCAACTTCTTCCTGCACTTCCAATAATTCTAAAAAAGTATCTGACTCCGCAACTGTGGAAGTTATTGAAGACCTTGCTCCCATCGCCACAGATTCCGTTTCGGCAGACAGCTTATCGGATACAATTGTTGATCTTCCTCCAACGGAATAATCCTAAATCTTAATTCCGGCTTCTGCAAAGAATTTATTATCTGATTACTGAAACTCTATTAGTTGATTACCAAACCCTATTATTCAATCAAGAATTTAATCCTACAAAACATTACTAATATACAGTAACCCATTAACAGGCTGTGCATCGTAATTGCATAGCCTTTTCTTTTATCACGCTAATCCCGATGTAAATAACCACTACATTTCTTTCAAACTCAACTTTATACACTAACACTTACAATTTTAATATAAACTAATCTTAACGTCTACTTAATACTATAAAGCATTATTAATATGTAATTTATAAACTTTATCTACAGGTTATCTACACCATTGTCAATAACTTTGTATTATTATCAATAAGTCCGTGTATATTGTCAATAAGTTTATTAATACTGTAAATATCATATCTCTATTCTGTAAATAACATAAATCAAATTATAAATAAGTATAAATTAAATGTTGATATTAAATCTGATTACTGTTAATAAATTTTAATATTATGTAGATAACTAATCCAGGCATGTAAATAAGATCATAATATTTGTAAATAAGCTTATCATATTTGTCAATAAAACAGTGCAATATGTTAATAAGAATTCGTATCACCACATGAAATATAAGCACCTCTGAAACACAACTAAGATCCCCTTGGTAATACACCTAAGGAATCCCGTGAAATATAAATAATGATTTCTTTGCCATACTCCTAACGAATGTTCTGAAATATAACTAAAGGATTCTCTGACATTCAAAATCTGACATACGAAAAGAGACCATCTACTATTAAAGAGACTATCAGTTACCATTACCAATAAGTGTTTGAAGAAAGTAAGTGTTTGAAGAAAGATTGCTGTCTAAAAGCAATCTTTCTTCAAAATATAAACCGATGATTACCTGCGCATAAAAATTTAAATCAAACCTTTTCAATCCGCATCTTGTTATAAGGATATAATAGCGATTCTACGCAAAGAGCTCCAAAAGGTCCACATGTAATCCATCTTTGTCAATCATAGAATCGCATTTATCTAATGTGCCCCGGAGACCGCTAATCTCCGGATTTAATCAAAACTATTTTATCTTTTATGAAAAAAACTATTCTTACTGCAGCTCTGGCATTAGGGACAATGGCTGCTGCGTCTGCTCAGCAAGCAATCGAAACTCCGAAGTTCGGCGACAATTGGTCGCTCGGTGTAAAAGGTGGTGTCACTACCCCTCTGACCGGTTATCCTTTCTTCGGTAGCATGAGACCGATAGTAGGTTTACAGGTTGACAAGAAACTTACTCCTACTTTTAAAATCGGAGCTGAAGGTTTATTCGGTATCAACACCTCTAACGTAAGGAAAGGCTCTGTGCATAGCACCACAGCTTTTGACGACTCTTATTTGGGAGCTTATGCCGGAGTCAATCTTTTCAATCTCTTTGGCGGTTATCCCGGCTATGTAAGACCTTTTGACATAGACCTTCAGTTCGGTGGAGGTTGGGGCCATACCTACAAGAACAAGCCCACCAAAGATTATAACTATTTCGCCACTAAAGCCGGTCTCAATTTCAATTACAATGTTAATGATGAAGTCACAATCTCTTTGAGTCCGTCTATAATGTGGAGAATGACCGGACTTCCCGGAGTTGACCAGGCCAGTGCATCCTACAATGCCCGTCGCGCTAATTTCAACCTTACCGCGGGTGTAGCATATAATTTCGGTGGAAATGGTTTTGAGGTTGTTAAACCCTATGATCAAGCTGAAATCGATGCCCTCAACAGCCAGATCAATGAGTTGAGAGGCGTAGTTGACGCTCAGGCTGCAGAGAATGCCGGGCTGGCAGCAACAGCAGCCGACCTTGCTTCTCAGGTTGAGCAGCTCCAGAATCAACCCGTTAAGGTGGTTAATAAAGTGACCAACAATCTTGAATCAGTGCGTTACGTATTCTTCAAGATCGGATCTTCCGTCATCGGTCCTGACCAGCAGCCAAATGTCGAGATGATCGCTGCTTACCTCAACAATCATCCCGGAAGCAAAGTGTTGATCAAGGGTTACGCATCCAAGGATGGTCCGGAAGAGCTTAACATACGTCTGGCAAATCAACGTGCCAACTCTGTAAAGGACGCCCTTATGAAACGTTATAAAATACCTGCTTCCCGTATTCAGGCTGAGGGTTGTGGCATAGGTGAAATGTTTGATGAGGAATCATGGAACCGCGTTGCCATCTGTATTCTTGAAACCAACAACAATTAATGGATTTGTATTATACCCAAAACATTTGATTTACTCTATAAAAAAAGCAATCCTTCGGGGTTGCTTTTTTATTTATCCTGCCATACGAGTTATCAAATCACAAATTATTCCTACAGGTTGATTATTTTATCGTAATGATAGGTCCGTGATTGCAAAGGCCCTCCACAACGCTGACGTTGACATTGAAAGGATCCTGAATGCCAAGTGGAATCTCAATAGACTCGCCGGCCTTGATCTGCGCAACGCCAATTCCACCGCTCTCCTGTACCAGACGGGCTATCTCACTATCGCTGACTACGACCTCGAAACCAACAGCGTACGTCTGAAAGTGCCGAAAGAGGAGGTGAAGGAGGGTCTGTTCAACGAGCTGCTCCCCTTCTACCTGAAAACCAAAGGTGGTGACCCTTAGGGTAGTGTAGGTATGCCCTCAAGTTCACAGACGATTCACGCAAGTTGTTCAAAATCGGTGTCAGCTTCTCCTCCAAAACCCGCCGCATCGAGAGTTGGAAGATAGTATACTAAGCGGCTTATCCTGCTCAGAATGAAATGAAGAGTGTAATAATCCGGGTTTGATTCAGCCAATAATGATGCTGTTAGAAGGATCGGTATTGGTCTGAGGTGGGTTGATTGTCTTTATAGATGATAGAGAAGATAGTGGATTTCTATTGTAGGGTTGATTATTTTTAGATGAAGTAGAGAGTTGACTTCTATTGTAACAGCTGATTGGCTTTATAGGATGGTCATAGGCTTTTTATAATTGGACACGATTGTTGTCAGAGAACTATCGGGAGCCAAAACGGGAATAACCAACTCATCTGAAATATTGGCCACTAAACTGTTTCTACGAATAGCAGTGAGTTTATTAGTCCGAATATATGAAGCCTGAGTGAATTCTGAAATAAAAAGTACCCGGTCTGAATTATAAGCATCCCGGAAATTACCGGGAATGGATTTATATATGGTTCGGGCCAATACACAAATTATACCACATTTACCTTTCAAAACTAAATCAAGCACCTGGCACTCCAGATGGGACTGAAAACCGCTAACGATAGCCACATCTTTACGCTTTGCAACCTCTGTAGCCCAGTCAAAAGTCGGCAACACCGACAAGGGCGCAATCTTACTACCGGCAAGAAAAGCTATTTTATGTCGATTCAAAAGCGAATTATTACCCCTTCTTTCCATCGTTCCTCTAAGTTAAGTTCGTCACCATCATTCTTCTAAATTAAGCTCATCACCCATCCGATATTTTATATCATAGTTGATGATGAAATCCAACTCTTCCTCTGTGAATCCATAATGTTTAGCCAACACCCTATCTATCTCATCAATAATTGGCTTAGAATATTTAGGATAATATTCCTCATATTCTATTTTACCAGTCGTCTTTAGATATGATAGTTTTCTACTTGAATGCTTTTTGAAATTATTCATTAATAAAATACAAAGATTTAATAACTTTTCATTGTATTCAGCACCAACTGGGAAAAAAGGAAATTGTTCTATTTCTCGTTTATTAAGATGTCTACAATCTGACATTAGTACATACCACCAATAAAACAAGTTTGAATCAAGAAGACTACATATAGTAAGTTGATACTTATCTTTGATTGCATACATTTTTACACTAACAGAAAGACTTTCCCCTTTTCGTTCATTCCAAAAATATGGTTTGAACGTTGTTATTCTGGTAAAATATTGTGGTGCATTATGTATATATACGATCCCTTCTCCATTCAGATAAGTATCCAATTTTTTTTTAAGTAAAATCTTTTTTAAAATAGAGTTAGATATTAAATTCTGATTTTTAGGTATAGTTCCGACAAAAGTATATACTGATAGTGTAGATTTAAGATTTTGAAAAAGATTTTTTCTATTCTCTGAGTACCATCTATTATATTTAGATGTATAAGTTATATGTTGGCCGCCTCTCATTATAAAAATAGTAGCACGAATATGTTGTAAACCATCAAATAATTTTCCGGGTCTATCATCAAAAGTAAAAATCCAAGAGGTAGCAGACTTAAGAATATTTTGAGCCTCTATCATTCTATCGGTACAACATATTGGCAGTTGAACAATCAAACCGAGGTTACTATTACAAGTAATACTCATACAACGTTCAAGTACACATGCATATAGATTACCACAGACTTGTGTTTTAAAAGACGCTAAAGAGTATGTTTTACAAGCTACTGAAATTTCCACATACGGTGGGTTGCCGATAATTACATCAAAACCCCCGTTCCCTCCGTCATTAACTGGTGCGATGATTTGATAAAATTCAGCAAGCCAATGAAATGGCTGATGCGATTTTAACCAATCCTCATAAAGTG
>CAZPHL010000006.1:0-54104 GCA_964586465.1 uncultured Sangeribacter sp. | reverse complement strand
ACATGTTGCTCATAACATTCTTCATGCTTTGTACCACAATGATCAAATCGCAGACCCTTACCATCGCCTTGCCTTCTAATGAGAAAGTAGAGAATCAGGAAAACATGTCGCAGGCTTCAGCCGATGATGCTGTTACCATTCTCATCGATGCCAAAAGAAAAGCGGGTACAAATGTCGTTGACTCTGTCAACGGTCAGGTGGTAAATGAGGTTTATTATTACTTTGGCAAACCCGGTGGTGACGCCGGAATGTTCGGCCCCGGCGGAACTGTCATTGCAGAGAATAACAACCTTCAGAAGAGCGAATTCCTTTCTGACGAAGTTAACTCGGCAGGCGACAAATCAGCACGTGGTATCCGTGAGATCATTCAGAAGCGTAACGCTGATGTGCTTAAAGAGATAAAAGAGATAAAGAAGAAATATGCCGACGGTGGTTTCGGTCCTCTTGAGACTAAAGCTGATCGTGAGAAAGCACAGGCTGCGTATGACGAAGCTGCTTCCGCTATCCGCAAAAATGAAAACCTCAAGAAACCTGTGATCATTATCAAGTCAACTCCTGAAGCTTCTTTCGGAAGCCTTGTGGAGATCCTTGACGAAATGCAGATCAACTCTATCTCCAAATATCAGATCGATAACATGACAAAGGTTGACTCCGTGATGCTCTCTGAGTACTGGAAAACTCACCCCGGTCAGTGACGTTAGATTTATTAACCCTTAAAGCAGAAAAGAAAAATGGCTAAAAGCAATGTAGATCTAACATCTAAGGAATGGCGCGATATAGTCTTTGCAGATAAAAATCAGGACTTTGGCGCATACCAGCTCCGTAAAGACAGCGACAAACGCCACAATATGGCTGTCCTCTTTACACTTATCGGTCTTGTAGTGGTGTTCATCATGCTCATAGCATACTCCAAGTATTCTGACTACCGTGCTGAACAGGAAGCTATAGCTCTCCAGGAACAGCGTGAGAAAATGGCTGCTGCAGAGTTGCTCGCCGATCAGGATGAACCCGAACCCGAACCCGAACCGGAACCGGAAGAGCAGAAATTTGAACAGCCTGAAATCGAGGTTCCCGAGGAAGTGCTCGCTACCGTTCAGGTTACTCAGATTGCCATCGTCGATGCTGACAAAGTGCAGAACGAGGTGATGGACATGGAAGAACAGAAGGAAGACAACACCGCTCGTGGTGTCGTTAACCAGGAAGGTTCTGATGACGCTGATAAATTCAAAGCTGTGCAGGAACAGGTTATTGTGAAGGAACCCGAACCCGAGGTTAAACCCAAAGAGGAGGAAATCTTCCAGGCCGTTGAACAGCAAGCTGAGTTCCCCGGCGGTCAGGCAGCCCTTATGAAATGGCTCAGCCAGAATATCCGTTATCCGGAACAGGCTGCAGCTAACGACATCCAGGGTCGTGTAATCGTGAAGTTTGTGGTTGAGAAAGACGGTTCAATCGGTACAGCCGAAATCCTCAAGGGTGTCGATAAGGACCTTGACCGTGAGGCTCTCCGCGTGGTTAAGAAGATGCCGAAGTGGCAGCCAGGTAAAAACAATGGTGTAGCCGTTCGTTCTTACTTCAACCTCCCTGTAACCTTCAGACTTCAGAATCAGTAATTTCACATCTGAACTACATAAAAAAGGAAGACCTCTTGAAAGGTCTTCCTTTTTTATGTTATTTTTACTAAGTCATCATTGAAAATTCAATAATTTATTCCTATTGGGATATTCACTGTATTATTTTATATCTGATAGTTTACTTCTAATAATTGAAATGGTTAACTGTTGATAATTTAAATAAAAAAACTGACAAAAACTTTTAATATTTTTCTGAACATCCGTTAACGATATTTGTTAAAATTATAGAACATATAAAAAATCAAAGTTATGAGCGGAAATGATAACATGCCCAAAAGCGGGCGACTGATATTCGGTATCTTTATGGTGATAGTTTATGTGGCCGTTGGTCTGCTATTCATCTTTGACATATTTAACATTGACAACGTAGCCGTAAGTGCTACTGTCGGTGGCATCCTTTGTGCATACGGTGTCTGGAGAGGCTATCGTCTATATCGTGGTTGGAACTGATAAAGTCAGATGCCATGAAACTATCAAAATTAACAAGAATTTCATCTGCATTGCTTCTGGCGGCTACAGCTGCAGGAGCAATCAGTTGTACTCCCGTGAAACGCGGTGAATATGCTGCTGGAAGCGCTACCATATATTGCGACGACGGTTTCAAGAATATTCTTGAAGAGGAAATAGAAGTATTTGAATATACTTATCCCGAATCTTCAATAATACCGTTTTATGTCAGTGAGGGAGAGGCTCTCGATACCCTTCTTGCCGATGGCACACAAGCTATAATTACCACCCGCGAACTCTCAAAAGAGCAGATCGCTTATATGAAATCAAAATATAAGAGAGTTGTTCGCCAGAATTGTATCGCTGTGGATGCTGTAGCTATCATCACTAACAAAAAGAACCCGGTTGGGGCTCTTTCAATGACTGAAGTTGGTGACATCCTCAATGGGAAAATCAACAAATGGAGCCAACTCGCCGGAAATGATACTACTGCTATCAAGATTGTCTTCGATAATGCTCAGTCTTCTACTGTAAGTTATCTTAAAGAGAAATTCCTTCCGGAAGGGAAACAAATTTCTGACACACCTAATACTTATGCACAGAAAAATAATGCAGCCGTATTTGATATCGTCAAGAATGATCCCGACGCACTTGGTGTGATCAGTGTCAGCTGGCTTGGAGATGATCTGAGTGTGGCAAAGAAGATCCCCATGGATAAGAGAATGGAAGATTACCAGAATCAGAATGATACCGTAGCTTCAACTCTTACTTCAGAGGTGAATATCATGAAAATAAGTAACCCTACACCGGAAAACGACATGAATCTGGTTGCTTATAAGCCATATCAGGCATATATCTACTCCGGAGAGTATCCTCTCGTCAGGAAGGTATATATGATTTCTACAGCCAGCAATTCTACAGTGCTCCATAGTTTCTATGTTTTCATGACAGGATTTGTCGGACAGAAGATAATCACCAAGACAGGTATCCTCCCCTATCACATGAACCCACGGGTGGTAGAAGTTATCTGAAATGTAAATAATATATAAACACCCTATAATCCCCGGTAAATGAAATAAACTTTTACAGGGGATTTTTCATATATTAAAAAATTTTTCAGTAAAATTCATAAGATTAACAACTCAATTTATAGAATAAATAAGATTTTTTGCTAATTTTGCAATGATTTACCATATAAATTAGTTCGCAATCAGTTAAAATCAATCTATAAGATGAAATTCAGGTTTTTATTCTCAGCTGCTTTTATCGCAGCCGCACTCACCTCAATGGCACAGACCCATGTAGAGGGCAAGGAGTATTACAAAGCAGATCAGCTCCACAACGCAAAGGAGTTGCTTGTACGTAACTTGAACAATGCCGGCACTGATAAAGCAGTATCAAACTATTATCTCGGTCTGATAGCTTTGGAAGAAGGTAAAGTGGCTGACGCTGCCAAACATTTTAACGAAGGTATCCAGATCAACCCGCAATATGGGTACAATTATGTTGGTCTCGGTGCTTGTGATCTGCGTAACGGTGACAAATCTGCTGCTGATAAACAATTCAAGATGGCCAAGAGTCTTGCTAAAAAAGATGCAGAGCTCTTAATTGACATCGCACGCGCATATTATGATACAGATCCTGTGGCATACGCAAAAGAAATCGATAAATATGTAGCTGATGCCCGTAAAGCCAACATGCAGGAAGCTGATATCTATCTTTTCGAGGGTGACCGTAAGAAAGACAGCAAGGATATAGGTGGCGCAGCCGCTCAATATGAGATGGCAGCAAACTATAACCCCGATGCAACTGAGGCTTATGTAAAATATGCAAACCTCTTCACTCAGGTGAATCCCCAGTATGCAATCGACATGCTTAACAAACTGTTGCAGCTTAATCCTAATTCCGCCCTGGCACAAAGAGAGCTCGCAAATGCTTACTATAACGCGCAGAAGTTTGAGGCAGCCGCTCAGGAGTATGGTAAATATGTGAAGAACCCCAACCACTTTAAGCAGGATGAGGATCGCTATGCTTTCCTTCTCTTCTACGGTGGCGATTACAAAGCCGGTTATGACTACTCCACTCAGCTTCTTAACGCCAATCCAAGCAACTTCACAGCTCAGCGTTATCAGTTCATGAACGCAGCTCAGGACAAGGAAATGGCTAATCAGCTTCTTCCTCTTGCCGAGGCTTTGATTGCCGCTCATAAATCGAACCCTGCCAACAAGTTTGCTCCCATCGACTATATCCTTATTGCTCAGGAGCTTAACACAGCAAAGCGTCCTCAGGAAGCAGAAGCTCTCCTACAGGAGGCTATAAATGAAAATCCTGATAATGCAGCCTTCTATAAAGAGCTTGCAATGACCTACGTAGGCGAAAATAACCTTTCTAAGGCTGCCGATACTTTCCAGGGCTATATCCAGCACTCCGAGAAACCCGGTTACAATGATTTCATTCAGCAGGCTACTTTCGCATATTACGCAGGTGTAGAGAATCAGAAGGAAAATCCTGATGTAGCATCCAAGTATTATGATATGGCACTCGAATATGCCGGCAAGGGTCATGACATTCTTCCCGACAACTATAAGCCAATCAAATTCAAAGGTGATGTTGCAAAACAAAGAGCCGCAGAAGGTGAAATCGCATCAGTTGCCGTTCCTTTCTATACTGAAGCTATTACACTTCTCGAAGGCAGCGAGAATCCCGCTCGTTACAGCTCAGATGCTAAAGAGATGTACAACTACATGGGCAACTACTACCTTGATCAGAAAGATGTGGCATCAGCTAAAGAATACTTCAACAAATATCTCCAGCTTGATCCCAATAATGAACCTTACCGTAAATTCGTAGAAGGTCTGAAATAATTTCAAGTCAAACCCTATAAAAAACTTCCTTGACACTGAAGAGTGTCAAGGAAGTTTTTTATATATTCATCTTGCTGAACAAAAGCATTCTATCTCAATTGGTCAGGAGATATCATGACAACTGCAAATAATAAAATTTAATGCAAGTTATTTTTTCAGATTACTTTGCATAAAAACACATTTATTAGTAAATTTGCAAAATTATATAAAATTGTCTATACCGACAATCTTCCTTTACTTTTCACAAAAGCACTAAACTGACAGTAATTCACATTTATTATATAATATGGCTGAACTTAAACGTATAAAGAAGGGTCTCGACATCCCGATTACGGGTGCACCCTCTTCTCGCGTGACAGAAGACAAAAAGACTACACTCTTTGCCATCTCCCCCGACGATTATCCGGGTCAAGTATGGAAGGCTGCAGTCAAGCCGGGTGACAAAGTCAAGATAGGCGACCCGCTCCTTAAAGACAAGGCTACGGGTAAAATTTGTCTCGCTTCCCCGGTTGCAGGTGAGGTGGTAGAAGTTAACCGTGGTGAACGTCGTCATATACGCTTCATCAGTGTCCGAAAAGAGTCTGTTGAGAAACACTCTTTCACTCCGGCCGCAACTGCAGACGAGATTAAAGCCGCAATGCTCGAAAGCGGATTATGGGCTCTTATGCGTCAGCGTCCTTATGACATTGTGCCTGATGTCGACAGTGTGCCCCGCGACATCTTTGTGACATCCTTTGATTCCGCTCCACTTGCTGCCAAGCTGATAGACCACGCACAGCGGGAATGGCTTGAAAAAGGTCTTGCATGTCTGGCTAAACTGACTTCCGGCAAGGTATATCTTGGTGTGCGCAGTAGTGAAAACCTGTCATCCCATGTTGCAGAAGTCTACGAGTTTGAAGGTCCGCATCCGGCAGGTAACGTAGGCACCCAGATCGCCGCTATCGCCCCTGTCAACAAAGGTGAAACTGTCTGGACTCTTGACTCCCCAACAGTTGTGCGTATCGGTAAACTTTGTACTAAAGGTGAGATTGATTATTCCACAAGGGTAGCTTTGACGGGACCGGAGATCCGTGATCCTCATATTGTTCTCACCTCAATCGGTGCTCAGATAGACTCGCTTCTTACCGGCGAATTGAAGAATAAAGAAGGCATACGAGTAATCTCAGGGAATGTCCTTACCGGCGTAAGAGTATATAAAGATGATTTCCTTCACTATCCTTACCGTCAGATCACAGTGATCGAGGAGGGTGACAACGCTGATGAATTTATGGGTTGGGCATCTCTTAACCCAATGAAATATAGTGTTAAACGTAGCTTCCCGGCTTTCTTGAGAGGTCTCTCCAAACCGTTTGAGTTTGATGCCCGCATAAAAGGCGGACACCGTGCAATGATTCTCAGTGGCGAATACGATAAAGTATTCCCGTTTGATATCTATCCGGAATATCTTCTGAAAGCCATTATGGCCGGGGATATCGACCGTATGGAGAAACTCGGAATCTATGAAGTGGCCCCGGAAGATTTCGCTCTACCGGAATTTGTCGACACATCCAAGATCGAACTTCAGAAGATTGTCAGAGAAGGACTCGATAATCTCAGAAAAGAACTATCATAATTTAAGACATAAATCCAACCTGACAGATGAAAGGATTAAAGAAAAAAATCGACAGTGTGAAACCACAGTTCGAAAAAGGGGGGAAGTACTCAAAACTTCATTCCGTTTTCGATGGTTTCTACACTTTCCTTTTCACCCCGAATGAGACATCTCGCTCAGGAGTCCATATTCATGATGCCAACGACTCCAAACGTACGATGATCATGGTGGTGATTGCCCTGCTCCCTTGCTGCCTATTCGGCATGTGGAATGTAGGTCTGCAACATGCCTTAGCTGTTGGCGACGCCAACCATGGCCTGTTCCATCTATTCTTCTACGGCTTTTTTGCAACACTTCCCCAGATCCTGACCGCCTATATCGTAGGTCTTGGAATAGAATTTGTTGTAGCCCAGATGCGTGGACATGAAATCCAGGAGGGTTTCTTGGTTTCCGGTATCCTCATCCCTATGATTTGTCCTGTCGACACACCTTGCTGGATGCTCGCCGTAGCAGTAGCTTTCTCCGTGATCTTTGCAAAAGAGGTGTTCGGTGGTACCGGTTACAATTTCCTCAACGTAGCACTCGTAACCCGTGCGTTCCTCTTCTTTGCTTATCCCTCACAAATGAGCGGTGATCATGTGTTTGTATCTCTCGGAGGTCAAGAAGCGATCGACGCTTTTTCCGGAGCCACACCACTCGGACAGTTAGCTGCCTCTGATGGTCCTGCACAAGTGCTGGGAGTGAATGGCACACCACTCACATTCACAGATATGTTCATGGGATTTTACCCCGGTTCCTGGGGAGAGACCTCTACCCTTTGCATCCTTATTGGTCTCGTAATTCTGCTGGCCACAGGCATAGCATCCTGGAGAATCGTTCTTTCAGGTGCAGTGGGCGGATTCTTCATGGCTCTTTTGGCCAATCATTTCGCCACTCCGCTTTATCCTGTCACTTATCTTACGCCATTTGAACAACTGTCGCTCGGCGGTTTCGCATTTGCCATCGTCTTCATGGCCACCGATCCTGTCACTGCATGTCGCACCAATATTGGTAAATACATTTACGGTTTCCTTATCGGTGCAATAGCAATCATCATAAGATGCTACAATACAGGTTATCCGGAAGGTGCAATGCTTGCCGTCCTACTCATGAACTGCTTCGCATCGCTGATCGATTATTGTGTGGTAAATGCAAACATCAACCGCCGTCTCAAACGTGTAACGGCAAAGAACTAATAACACTCCTGAAATTATGAATAGACAAAGTAATACCTATACCATAATCTACTCAACGGTGCTCGTCATCGTGGTGGGAGTGGTTCTGTCTGTAGTTTATCAGGCTTTAAGACCTCAACAGATTGAAAATATCCAGAACGACACCAAGCGTCAGATTCTTGCAGCCGCACGAATCGTCCCCCAAAAGGGTGAAACGGTTTCCGGTCTTTTCGACACACATATCACTTCAAGCTATATCGTCAATACACAAGGCGCAAAAATAGATTCAAATGAAAATGCCTTCGATGTAAACGTTAGCCTTGAGGTCAAGAAACCGGCTGACCAACGTCTCCTTCCGGTGTTTGAGTGCCAGACCGACAACGGATTGAAATATATCATTCCTGTGTATGGAGCCGGTCTCTGGGGTCCGATATGGGGATATGTGGCTTTCGATAACAACGGAGATACAATCTACGGAGCTTATTTTGCACATCAGGGCGAAACCCCGGGTCTGGGTGCCGAAATTGAGAAACCAGCTTTCTGCGATCAGTTTGAGGGAAAGAACATATTCTCCACCAACGGCAGTTTTACTTCTGTAGCAGTCTCTAAAGTCGGCAAGGAACCTAACGGACAGGCTTGGGTGCATGCCGTCAGTGGAGGCACTATAACAAGTCAGGGCGTTCAGGCCATGCTTTATAACTCACTCGAGCCCTATACGGCTTTCTTCAAATCTCTTAAAGATTCCGCATTATGAACATCAATAAATCACTACTTCCTCTCGTAAATCCACTTTCGAAGGATAATCCGGTCATTGTACAGGTGCTCGGTATATGTTCGGCTCTTGCGGTGACTGCCAAACTTGAGCCTGCTGTGGTAATGACAATATCAGTTACGGCTGTGCTCGCTCTCGCAAATGTAATTATATCATTGCTTCGCAATACTATCCCGACTTCTATACGAATCATAGTACAGTTGGTAGTCGTGGCTGCTCTCGTTGTAATTGTAGACCAGGTATTGAAAGCCTACACTTACGATGTCAGCAAAGCCTTGTCGGTATTCATCGGCCTTATCATAACCAACTGTATTATTATGGGTCGTCTTGAAGCTTTTGCGATGAGCAACCGTCCTTGGCCCGCTTTCCTCGATGGCATTGGCAATGGTCTCGGTTACGGCATCATTCTCATTATCGTTGCTTTCTTCCGCGAACTGCTCGGGAGCGGAACACTCTTTGGCTTCCAGGTTATTCCACAGTGGTGGTATGAACACGGATACCAGAACAACGGTATGATGATTCTGCCCCCTATGGCGCTTATCACTGTAGCCTGCATTATATGGGTTCACCGTTCACACAACAAAGATCTTCAAGAATAATTTTACCGGTAATTCAAAATCTTAATTCAGATTCAAGTTATGGAAAATCTAAATTTGTTTATCCGGTCGATCTTTGTCGACAATATGATATTCGCCTACTTCCTCGGCATGTGTTCTTTTCTTGCCGTGTCGAAGAATGTAAAGACCGCCTTCGGTCTTGGCGTAGCGGTTTGCTTTGTGCTTATAATAGCCTTGCCCGTCACCTGGTGTATAAATCATTTCATCCTTGTGCCCGGTGCTTTGAGCTGGCTTGGTGAAGAATATGCTGAAACCGATCTAAGTTTCTTGGGTCTTATAATGTTTATCTCTGTGATCGCGGCTCTTGTGCAGATTCTGGAGATGGCAATCGAGAAATATTCTCCCGCCCTTTATTCTTCACTCGGTATTTTCCTTCCTCTTATCGCCGTTAACTGTGCGATCCTCGGAGCCGTACTCTTCATGCAGCAACGCGACTTTTCAAATGCCTGGACTGCCACTGTCTATGGTGCCGGCTCCGGCATAGGATGGCTTTTGGCTATCACCTGTCTGGCCGCCATACGTGAGCGTCTGGCTTATAATCAGATTCCGGCTCCATTACGCGGCATCGGCATCACTTTTATTATTACAGGCCTCATGGGCATTGCCTTCATGAGCTTCCTCGGAATCAAACTCTAAATCAGCTCTATTATGTCTTTACTAAATATGATTCATTGGAACTCAGTCATCGTAGCGGCGTTGATTTTCCTTGTCATCGTCATTGTGCTCGTGGTGGTGCTCCTGTTGGCAAAAAACTGGCTCGTGGCCTCCGGTGAGGTTACTATTTCAATAAATGGTGGCAAAAAGGATGTAAGAGCGGCAAGTGGTAAATCACTTCTCGCAACCCTTGCCGACGGCGGTGTGCATCTCTCTTCTGCTTGCGGTGGAAAAGGTAGCTGCGGGCAATGTAAAGTGCAAGTGCTCGAAGGCGGTGGCGATATGCTCCCTACTGAGGCTGTACACTTCACTCGTAAGCAGATCAAAGATCACTGGCGACTCGGCTGTCAGGTAAAGGTGAAAGGTGATATGGCCATTCATCTCGATGAGAGCGCACTAGAAGTCAAGGAGTGGGAATGTGAAGTTATCTCCAATAAGAATGTGGCTACATTTATCAAGGAGTTTATCGTGCAACTTCCCAAGGGAGAACACATGAACTTCATTCCGGGCTCATACGCACAGATCAGAATCCCCAAATATGAGATGGATTACGATAAGGACATTGACAAGAGTCTTATCACTGACGAATATTTGCCGGCTTGGGAGAAATTCGGTCTCTTCACTTTGAAGGCAAAAAATACGGAAGAAACCGTACGTGCCTACTCTATGGCCAATTATCCCGAAGAGGGCGACCGTTTCATGTTGACAGTCAGAATCGCTACCCCACCCTTCAAACCAAAACCTCAGGTTGGATTCCAGGATGTACCCCCGGGCATCGCTTCCTCTTATATCTTCTCACTCAAACCCGGTGATAAAGTGCTGATGAGCGGTCCCTACGGAGATTTCCATCCGATCGTTGATTCCAAGGCAGAAATGATATGGGTAGGCGGTGGCGCCGGTATGGCTCCTCTTCGCGCTCAGATCATGTGGATGACCAAGACTCTGAACACGCGCGACCGTGAGATGCATTATTTCTATGGAGCACGTGCACTCAACGAGGTATTCTATCTCAATGATTTCCTCCAGTTGGAAAAAGAGTTCCCCAACTTCCACTTCCATCTTGCTCTTGACCGTCCTGACCCGGCTGCCGATGCTGCCGGAGTTAAATACACTCCCGGATTCGTACATCAGGTTATGTATGAAACTTACCTTAAAGATCATGAGGCCCCCGAAGACATACAATACTACATGTGTGGTCCGGGTCCTATGAGTAATGCGGTAAATAATATGCTGTACAATCTCGGTGTCGAACCGGAAGCGATACATTATGACAATTTCGGAGGATAACACCTTCAATTCAAAAAATTACGGAGGAAGTGTCACTGCTCTTACAAAGAGTATACGGGGCACTTCCTCCAACTAACTTAAAATGTTAACTACAATGCAAAGAGACAACGAAATCTTCGAGATTATCGACCGCGAACATCTTCGTCAGCGCCGCGGAATCGAACTCATTGCAAGCGAAAACTTTGTCAGCGATGAAGTTATGCGTGCCATGGGCTCATGCCTCACCAATAAATATGCCGAAGGCTATCCAGGCCACCGCTACTATGGCGGTTGCCAGGAAGTGGACAAGGCGGAGACAATTGCCATTGAGCGTGCAAAAAAATTATTCGATGCAGAATGGGCCAATGTGCAGCCCCATAGCGGCGCTCAGGCCAATATGGCAGTTTTCATGGCCTGTCTGCAACCGGGAGATACTTTCATGGGTATGGACCTGAGCCATGGCGGCCATCTGAGTCATGGTAGCCCGGTCAATTTCTCAGGCCTTCACTTCCGTCCGATCAGTTACACTGTAGATGCCAACACCGGAAGAGTGAACTATGAAGAAATGGAGGAGAAAGCACGTGCCGAACGTCCGAAACTCATAATTGCCGGAGGTAGCGCCTATAGCCGCGAATGGGACTATGCACGTATACGTAAGCTTGCAGATGAAATCGGTGCAATATTTATGGTGGATATGGCACATCCCGCAGGCCTTATAGCTGCCGGGTTACTTGAAAATCCGGTTAAGCATGCACATGTGGTCACTACCACTACTCATAAAACACTTCGCGGCCCAAGGGGCGGTCTTATTCTCATGGGTAAGGATTTTGATAATCCATGGGGTAAGAAAACGCCCAAAGGTGAAATCAAGAAAATGTCAGCTCTTCTTGATTCTGCCGTATTCCCGGGTGTGCAGGGTGGACCTCTTGAACATGTGATAGCCGCTAAAGCAGTAGCTTTCGGCGAGGCACTTCAACCCGAGTGGAAAGAATATGCTGCTCAAGTAAAGAAAAATGCAGCCGCACTTTCCGATGCTCTTGTAAAACGCGGTTACAAGATTATTTCTGACGGTACTGACAACCACTGTATGCTTGTAGATCTTCGTCCAAAATTCCCCGAGATGAGCGGTAAGAAAGCTGAGCGTGTACTGGTTGAGGCTGACATCACAGCCAACAAAAATATGGTGCCATACGACAGCCGTTCTCCGTTCCTTACATCAGGTTTACGTTTCGGCACTGCTGCTATTACCACTCGTGGTGCCAAGGAAGACCTCATGGAAAAAATCGCAGAGCTTATTGACAAGGTTCTTACCAATGCCGACGATCCTAAAGTAATCGCCGACGTCCGTCGTGAAGTTAACGAAATGATGAACGATTACCCGATGTTCGCCTGGTAATCTGCCTTCTAAACCTTATGAAGCAGCCATAACTGACAGTTATGGCTGCTTTTTTATTGTCCCTCTATAAAAAATACCCCTCCCCTACCTCAGCTTACGGAAGTGATATTTCCTTCATTCAGAATCTTTGTTTTCCAAATATAAGAATCATTGATTTCATTCACATTGCAATTATTATTTCATTTATTTACGGTTTTATATTTTGCTTGTCGTATAGTGTAAGTTTGCATATTCCAAATTCTTTAATTACCTTTGATAAAGCATTAGTGATTTTTTCTTATGATATTTACTGAAATTAATTTTCCTCCTGCACTCTTTATAACCGGCGTCGGTACGGATGTTGGTAAATCAATTGCCACCGGCTGGCTCGCTCGTGAAATGAGAAACAATGGCATTAATGTCATAACTCAAAAAATGATTCAGACCGGTAACATCGACATAAGTGAGGACATATTACGTCATCGCAAGATTATGGGTATGGAGCTACAAAAAGTTGACCTCCAACATCTTACCGCTCCAATAATTTACACCTATCCTGCTTCTCCTCATTTGGCGGCAGCCATTGATAAAAAAGAGATAGATCTCTCTGTCGTCGATACAGCTACTGAAGAATTAAAAAAACTTTATTACAATGTGCTTATAGAGGGAGCCGGTGGTCTGATGGTACCCATTAAAGGTTTCTATCTTACAGCTGACTATCTCCACGATCGTCAGCTGCCCACACTCGTTGTAATCAACGGGCAGTTGGGATCTATCAATCATGCTCTTCTCACTCTGAATGCCATTAAAACTTACAATATACCTCTGTTCGGCGTGATATACAATCCATTCTTTGATAAAGATGAGATAATATGTTCAGATACACGAAAATATCTGCGAGAATGGCTAAACATAAACTTTGAAAACGCTATATGGCTCGATATGCCTCAAAAAGTATAAGCTTTTACCACAGAGAATAGTATATTTCAAAAAGGTCATAAAAAATTACAAAAAAGGTCATAGGATACTTCAAGGAAAGATATTTCTGTCTGCCTGACTATAGTAGTAAAACAATTGCTGTTTTTAACTTAGAAGTCTACTACTCCGAAGGAGCGCCCTTTGAGGTAATAGCAGGGAAGAGAGCGCAACAAATTGCCGTTTTTTTTGCAGGATAATTGAAAATTTAGTTAAATTTGCATTCAAATTAACATTTAGACGTATGAGTCCCCAATCTTTCGATAAAGCTACCATTACAATTTCTAAGGAGCAGTTGTCTAAACTCCCGGCAGCCTCCTTTTCCGGTAGTATACGTCTTATTGACCAACCTGAGAAAATCAGTGAGGCTATTAATGATCTAAGGTCAGCAAAGATAATAGGTTTTGACACGGAGACTCGTCCAAGTTTTAAAAAAGGTCATCTTTACACCGTGTCTTTACTTCAACTCTCTACCCTCACAACCTGCTATCTCTTCCGTCTTAACCGTATTGGTTTGCATCCTGAACTTATCAAGCTTCTTGAAGATGAAAATTATCTTAAAGTAGGCTTATCAATACATGACGATTTCCACAGTCTTCGTCGCATTGCTCCTTTAGAACCTGCCGGGTTTATTGACCTTCAACAATATGTGAAACCATATCTGATATCCGACAACAGTCTCTCCAAAATCTATGCAATTCTGTTTGGAGAAAGAATATCCAAAGGCCAACGCCTGACAAATTGGGAAGCTGAAAATCTCACCTCTGCCCAACAGAGTTACGCAGCTTTGGACGCTTTAGCTTGTATAAAGATTTACAATCACCTTAAGAATGGAGCTTTCTATCCTTATACCTCTCCTTATCTTGTTTTCCCTGCTCCGGATGATCCTACAAGCGTGAAAAACATCTGAACGATATATCTGTGAATCCCTTGTTTCAATCTTTAGCCTGAAGTTTACGAATGCTGTTCCCGGACCTTTTTATAATGGCCAATCTCTTAAATAATAATTATCATGAAGCTACAAAGATATAAAGTCATCACTGCCTTGCTGATAATATATGCACTCTTTATGACTCTATACTTTGGCGTAGACTTGTTAAAATCAGGTCACGCTACTCGTTTCTGGCTTACCGTAGGAGGCGAGATGCTATGCATTATCCTTGCTTTCTTTGCAATGCGTAGACGAGACCGACTGCGTCAAGAGAGAGAAAATGATCAAATTTCAAAAAGATAACACAGCTATATCAGGACAAAAACTGCATTATGTCATACAATCATGATACTTTTATATCCAATTAATGACATAAGTCTGTTTTAATCTGTTAAAAAGCATTTTAACTTTGCTATCATCTGACATAATTCTTAAATTTGTTGGTGAGTTTAAACAAATAAGTTATTGAAGAGGCAAAATTCTTTAATAATCCCCTCACCAACCCTGATATGGATGATAAAATCATTACTGAAATAACACCGCTTTCCGAGAAAGATTGTTTCTATCTTGTAGACCGTTATAAAGATAAATTCACTTTCCCCGTGCATCGTCATAGGGAATTTGAACTTAATTTCTTGTCCAACTGCAAAGGAGCCAGAAGATTGGTGGGCGATTCTATAGAAATCGTTGGTGATTACGATCTTGTTCTTATCGGCCATGGCATTGAACACGGTTGGGAACAATATGAATGTGACAATGCTCATATCAGGGAAATCACAATACAGTTTTCTGAAGATCTTTTTGGTGAAACTCTCTTGGAAAAGAATCAACTTTCCGGAATAAGAAATCTGCTTAAAGAGAGCTCTAATGGAATTGTTTTTCCTCTTTCAACCATTCTCAAGGTCTATACACGACTGGAACGTCTCACACAAACAGACTCCGGTTTTAACGGCCTGTTAGAATTTCTCGGTTTATTGAATGAGATAGCTGAATCAGGTGGCTATCGTAGACTGGCCAGTTCTTCTTTTGCCTCAGTAAAACCGGCATGCGACAGCAGAAGAGTGCAAAAGGTACAGGCTTATATCGATGAACATTACAAAGAGGATATACGGCTTAACGATTTGGCATCACTTGTAGGAATGACACCCACCGCCTTCAGCCGTTTCTTCAAACTGCGCACCGGTCGCTCCATATCAGACTATATAATCGATGTGCGCCTCGGTCATGCATCCAGAATGTTGGTGGATTCCACAACCTCAATAGCTGAGATCTGCTATGATTGCGGGTTTAACAATATTTCAAATTTCAACCGGGTTTTTAAAAAGAAAAAAGGGCATTCCCCTAAATCATTCCGCGAAATTTATCAGCACCACAAAAAATTTATCTGAAAATATCTATCCGACACAGGGATGTTTCAGGCTGATCGTTGAAACAATCTTAACACTGAGGGAAATAAGAAAGGATACCTTTCTAAATAAACATTTTAAGATTCAATAATTATTCGTCATATCATGAACTCTAAACTTATCAAAACTGTATTATCGGGCGTGTTGGCACTATTGGCATCAACAGGTTCGGCGAAAATCGAATTACCTGACATCATAAGCAGCAATGCTGTGCTCCAGCAGAACTCTGATGCGAAACTTTGGGGGTGGAGCACACCCGGGTCCACCGTAACCGTGACACCCTCTTGGGATAATCATCAGTATACTGCGAAATCAGACCCAAAGACAGGTAGATGGGAAGTGGCTGTAGCCACGCCCGCTGCATCATTTACACCTTATGCCATTACTTTCAGTGATGGCGACGGAGAAGAAAAAATAGACAATATTCTTATCGGTGAAGTTTGGTTCTGCTCCGGCCAATCAAACATGGAGATGCCTCTAAGAGGATTTGGGATCCAACCGGTGGAAGGAGCTGCCGAGGCAGTGGCCTATTCAGGCAAATATCCCGGCATCCGTATGGCAAACATTCCGAAAAGGGAAGCTTATACTCCTCAGGATAAAGTGGTGGGTAAATGGAAAACCTCAAATCCGGCCGATGCTGGTGAATTTTCAGCTTTAGCTTATTTCTTCGCACGTTCACTCACTGATATCCTTGATGTGCCTGTCGGAATAATCAATTGTGCCTACGGCGGTTCGAAAGTTGAGGGCTGGATGCCAAAATGGAAACTCGATACTTATCCCGGTTGGGACATGGATGCCGAAGAAAAAGACAAAGACATGAACAACTGGGAAAGGGTAGGCGTGATGTATAACGCCATGCTAAAACCCGTATTAGGCTATACTGTAAAAGGCTTTCTTTGGAATCAGGGTGAATCAAATGTCGGTAGACACGATGAGTATCCGGAACATCAGAAAGATATGGTGGAGATTTGGCGTGATGAATGGGGACTTGGAGAATTACCCTTCTATTTCGTTGAACTGCCCGGATGGAATTATGACGATCCTGAAAACGATAACGCAGCCAAATTCCGCGAATGTCAGCATCGTGCAGCCGAAATATTACCCAATAGCGGTATAGTCTGCACTACCGATCTCGTCTATCCCTATGAAGTGGCAGATATACATGCCCGTAAGAAAAAAGAGATTGGCGAACGCCTCGCTTTTATGGCGGCTAACCGTACATACGGTGTGGAAGGCATCCCCTCCACTTATCCCTCCTTTAAATCGGTTGACTTGAAAGGTGACAAAGCTGTGCTGACTTTCAACAACGTTACAGGCGGATTAAATCCCAATATGGATCTTCCCGGCTTTGAAGTGGCCGGTGAGGATAAGGTTTTCTATCCCGCCACTGCTACAGAAGACTGGAACTATCCCTATACCGTAACTGTGTCCAGCGATAAAGTAAAGGACATTAAGGCTGTGCGCTATTGTTTCAAAAATTTTGCCATAGGACAGCTTAAAGATATGTATGGACTTCCGCTTATCCCTTTCCGTACTGACAACTGGTAAATTATAATATTATGAAGTACTCAAAATTTTTTGGTTCAATTCTTGTGGCTTCTTTACTCGCAGCAGCCGGATGTGCCGGAAACAAATCAGAGAAGAAAAATGAAGTGTCTCCTTTTGTCACTGTAAATGATGGAGAATTCTATATCGGTGACTCAGCCTATCGGTATGTAGGGACCAATTTCTGGTATGGTGCAATTCTGGCGTCAGAAGGCAGAGGTGGCGACCGTGACCGACTGACCCGTGAACTCGACACGCTCCAAAGCATGGGCATCAACAACCTTCGCATCCTCGTTGGCGGAGACGGACCTGAGGGCTTGGCATCTCATATCTCTCCAACACTCCAGACTGCACCGGGGGAATACAATGACACTCTTCTGCGCGGACTTGATTACTTGTTGGATGAACTTGAAAAAAGAGATATGAAAGCCGTGCTATATTTAAATAATGCATGGGAATGGAGCGGTGGTTTCTCCACATATCTCGAGTGGGCCGGAGAAGGTAAAGCCGTGAATCCGGCTACCGAAGGTTATCCTGCCTATATGAAATATGCCTCAAAATTCGTGACAAGTGACTCTGCGATGAATCTTGCAGCCAATCATGTAAAAAATATCGTGGGTCGCACCAACACTATTACGGGAAAGCCATACGCCGAATCACCTGCTATCATGTCTTGGCAAATCGCCAACGAGCCGCGTTGCTTCTCCTCTGATAATAAAGAACAGTTTGCCAACTGGATACACAGGACTGCATCCCTGATAAAGAGTCTCGATCCCAACCACCTTGTCTCAACAGGAAGTGAAGGAGCATGGGGATGTGAGAATGATATGGAATTATGGACGAAAATCCATTCATATCCCGAAGTAGACTACGCTACTATACATATCTGGCCATACAACTGGAGTTGGGTTTCCACCTCAACAGTGACAGATAGTATAGAGGTAGCTCGTAGAAATACAACAGACTATATAAATTCTCACTACGATGCTCTTGAAAAGGCTTTAAGTAATGCGGGACATAAAAACAAACCAATCGTGCTTGAGGAATTCGGCTACCCGCGTGATAATATGGCTATAGCCCAGGGCACTCCGGTGACAGGCAGGGATGCATATTACAATCATGTGTTCTCAGAAATCAAAAAAACCGGAAAAATCAAAGGTGCCAACTTCTGGGGCTGGGGAGGACTTGCACAGCCCACACATGAGGTTTGGCAGTCGGGAGATGATTATACAGGAGATCCGGCTCAGGAAGCCCAAGGACTTAATTCTGTATTCGCTTCTGATTCTACGACAATAGCCATAATCAAAAATTCTATGTCTCAAGAATAACAATAAGCTTAAAATAATTGATTCTATTTTGAAAATCTTGTCAACGCAGATAAAACACTTATCCCGTAGACAAGATTTTCTTTTTGTGCATAAGGGAGCCGTAAGAATAAAGGGAAGGTGTCTTGTTTTATCGACATGCCCGAACAATCACATCTTTCCGAAGACCAAGGGATAGGGTTATACCTGATTTTTCTTTTTCTATAATTATGTTATTATGAGATAAAATAGTATTAGAATCACACACTTATTTAAGTTAATTTTGCATTATAAATATTACCTTCATAATGAAACTGCTCCCCCTATAAACATCTCATCATGAAAACAAAGATTTTTGCCCTCGCGGCATTAGCCACTTTAGCAAGTTGTGGCTCGAATCACAATAAAAGTGAAAAAGTTACAGAATCTGTAACCCCGGCTCAGGCAATGATAACACGTCTCGATTCAGTAGTAAATGACGGCCGGTTCTATTTCGGACACCATGATGACACTGCCTACGGTCATGATTGGAAATATGTTGAAGGAGCCTCTGATGTAAAGAGTGTGACCGGGGAATATCCGGGGCTCATGAACTGGGATCTGGGTATGATTGAACTTGATTCAACCAACAATCTTGACGGTGTGCCTTTCACTTTTATGGCTGAAGAAATTGTTGCACAGAATGCCCGTGGAGGCATCAACGCTATCAGCTGGCATGCACGCAATCCTCTCAGTGGAGGAGACTCATGGGATGTCTCTGCATCTCCCCTGAAAGAAATAAACGACAATAAAGCTCTATCTGACACTCTCGATTCATGGATCGGCAAAACAGCTGACTTCATATCATCTCTTAAAGATGCCAACGGCAATAAGATTGCCGTCATCTTCCGACCCTGGCATGAGAATACGGGCACATGGTTCTGGTGGGGTGCCGGAAATAGCACACCGGAACAATACATTGATTTATGGAAACGCACTCGCAAAATTTTTGATGAAAAAGGGATTGATAATGTTGTTTGGGCCTATTCTCCCGACAAAGGTCTGACTCCCGAAGATTATTTCACCACTTATCCGGGTGATGAGTATGTAGACATCTTAGGAAGCGACATTTATCATTTCAATAATGCTGAAGGCACTGAGGAATTCCGTCAACGGGTTAAAAATCAGCTTTCTTTCGTTTCGGAAGAGGCACAGAAGCGTGGTAAACTGGCAGCTTTCACCGAAACAGGCCTGGAAGGTGTCACTATAGATGACTGGTATACACAAGTTCTACTTCCCGTTGTTGAGGATTTGCCCATCGCTTACGTCTGCGTATGGCGAAATGCAGTGGATAGTGAGAAGCCGGGACATTATTATGTGCCTTACCCCGGTCATAAGGCAGAAAATGATTTCAGAAAATTCTACAACAATCCCAAAACTATATTTGTAAAATAATTCTTCTGGTTTTTATCATGAATACTTTTGAATATCGCAAAGATCTCATTCTCGGACGCTATGAAGAACTCATACATCGTTGCAACACGCCCATAGAAGGTAACGGGATATATGAAAGATATGAGAACCCCGTGATTACAGCGGAGATGGTACCTCCATTCTGGAAATATGATTTCAATCCGGCTACCAATCCCTTCTTCATGGAGCGTATCGGATGTAATGCCACTCTCAATTCAGGCGCAATTAAATGGGGTGACAAATATGTAGTGGTAGTGAGAGTGGAAGGAAGCGACAGGAAATCATTTTTCGCCGTTGCCGAAAGTGCGACAGGCGTCGACAATTTCCGTTTCTGGCCACACCCTATTACCTTACCGGATACAGAGAACCCTGCTACGAATGTTTACGATATGAGACTGACGCGTCATGAGGACGGATGGATCTACGGTCTTTTCTGTGTGGAACGTCATGACGATTCGAAACCCGGAGATCTTTCTGCAGCTACGGCAGCTTGCGGTATCGCACGTACTCTCGATCTGATAAACTGGGAACGACTGCCGGATCTTAAAAGCAAGTCTCAACAACGCAATGTGGTTTTGCATCCGGAGTTTGTAAACGGCAAGTATGCCTTATATACAAGACCGCAGGATGGTTTTATTGATACCGGAAGCGGCGGAGGAATCGGCTGGGCTTTAATTGACGATATTTGCCATGCAGAGATTAAAGAGGAGATAATCATCGATCCCCGCTATTATCACACGATAAAGGAGGTGAAAAACGGAGAAGGTCCTCATCCAATCAAGACATCAAAGGGATGGTTGCATCTCGCTCATGGTGTTAGAGCATGTGCTTCAGGATTACGCTATGTGCTCTACCTGTACATGACAGCACTTGATGAACCCTGGAGGAAAATTGCCTCACCCGGCGGATATTTCATGGCGCCCGTTGGCGATGAATATATCGGAGATGTGATGAACGTTCTTTTCTCCAACGGCTGGATTGCTGATGAAGATGGTAAAGTATTTATCTACTATGCCTCTTCCGACACACGTATGCACGTAGCTACCTCTACTGTTGACCGTCTCATCGATTATTGTTTCAATACTCCTCAAGACGGTCTATCAACCACCGAGTCGGTCAAGACACTCAACCGACTTATAGATTCTAACCTTAGTATTATTGGTGACCAAAGTCTCTGATAATATACATCTAATATAAACCTAACAAGCTCCAACCTGAATGGCCTCTCTGAGTGAAAAAATAGGATATGGTTTTGGCGACATGGCCTCATCCATGTTCTGGAAAGTCTTCAGTTATTATCTCCCCTTCTTCTATGCCAATATCTTCGGGATAAGTCTTATCGATACGGGTGTCTTGCTTTTAGTCACTCGTATATGGGATGCCGTGAGCGATCCTATGATGGGTATTATCGCTGACCGCACCAAGACCCGTTGGGGTAAATACCGACCATACCTCCTGTGGGTGGCTGCTCCATTCTCTATCTGCGGAATCTTGCTATTCACAACTCCTGATTGGGGTTATGCCGCCAAATTAGTATGGGCCTACGTCACATATATTCTTATGATGACCGTCTACACGGGGATTAACGTACCTTACGGCGCCATGCTCGGAGTTATGACTGACAGTTCCCGGGAGAAAACGGTCTTTTCCTCTTTCAGGATGTTTTTCGCCTACGGTGGCTCTTTTATCGCACTCTTCACATGGGATCCTTTGTGTAATCTTTTCCGTGATCATTTCGGTCTGACTTTGCAGTCAAGCTGGCAATCAGCCATGATTGTAATTGCAGTATGTTGCTTCATACTCTTTTTGTTGTGTTTCCGTCTCACACGTGAAACCCTCACCACCGTGTGCAGTGCTTCATTAGGGAAAGATCTCAAGGCTCTTGTCACAAATAAGCCATGGTGGCTGCTTAACGGCGCATCCTTATGTTTCAATCTTTTCAATACTGTGCGTGGTGCCACTGTAGCGTTCTTCTTTGCCGATGTGATAGGGGGCGAACAGCATATACTCATCTTCTCACTGTCCATACTGTTCTACTCCGGTCTGTTCCTCGGAGTTGGAGAGGTTGCTAATATGGTCGGTGTGGCGTTGGCTGTACCGGTCACGAATAAAATCGGTAAGAAACCCACATTCATCCTGGTCGACATTCTTTTAGTGATTCTCAGCGTGGTTTTCTTCCTCTGTAGTCCCTCATCAAATGGAGGTCTGTTGCTGATGTTATTGCTCCAGGTAATAATATCCATACTCACCGGAATTATGTCGCCCCTTGTTTGGTCAATGTATGCAGATGTCAGTGACTATTCCGAACTTAAGACACGAAGTGCATCTACGGGCCTCATATTTTCATCGGCATCCATGGCGCAGAAATTCGGTGGTGCCATAGGTGGAGCTGCCGTAATGTGGCTGCTTCACGGAGCCGGTTATATCGAACGACCTGAAGATGTGCAAACCCTTGAGATTGTACAGCCATCAAGTGCGATTACGTGCCTCTGGATGCTCATGACTTTCATTCCGGCTGCAGTAGCGCTTCTCTCTCTCATAATTGTATGGTTATATCCGCTCGATACAAAAGAGATGACAGAGATCGTAACCAAACTGAAAGCACAGCGTCTGGAAATAGTTAAAGAACCGGGGGTAGAATACGTGGAGCCTGTCTGAATCACATATCCTTTGATATATAAAAAAGGACACTCTCCTATTTTGCATTCTCAACCCTACTTACATTCTCAACCCTTCGACACCGCAGTAATGGAAAAGACAGATACTCTTATCTTCAAGAAAGAATTATTAGAGAACCTTACCACCAATATTCTCCCTTATTGGATTGACAAAATGACTGATCCTCGCGGCGGCTATTATGGCCGTCGCGATGGTCACGACAATCTTATTCCGGATGCTCCCAAAGGTGCTATACTTCATGCAAGAATCCTCTGGACATTCGCGGCTGCCTACAATGCCACCGGAAATACCGAGTACTTGAAGGCTGCCCGACATGCTTTGGATTTCATACTGACACACTTCATTGACAAGCAGTATGGAGGAGCCTATTGGAGTGTCGAGGCCGGGGGACAACCTCTTGATACAAAAAAACAATTTTATGCCATTGCCTTCATTATCTATGGTCTTTCGGAATACTATATGGCAACCGAAGATGAGAAGGTTCTGAATTTGGCATATTCACTTTTTGAATCGATCGAGGCCCATGCCCGCGATTTCGAGAAAGAAGGATATATAGAAGCCACAACACGTGAATGGAAACCTATAGAGGATATGCGCCTGAGCGAACGCGATGCAAATGCCTCAAAAACCATGAACACGCATCTTCATATCCTCGAAGGCTATACCAACCTTCTCCGTGCATTAAAAATTTCCTTGAAAAAAAATACCAACCCAATTGAGACAGTCGAGAAAACAGAACGTCTCAACAAAGTAGAAGAAGCTACCGCCAATTTATTGAGAATATTCCTATATAAAATCGAGAATCAGGAGACCCATCATCTCACACTTTTCTTCAATGATGACTGGGAGAAATATGACGATGCTGAATCATACGGCCATGACATCGAAGCTTCCTGGTTGCTGCTTGAATCAGCAGAAGTGCTCGGTGATGATAATCTGTATGCAGAAACCTTATCGCATACTGATAATATTGCTCGGGCAGCTTTAGCCGGACGTAAAGATGACGGCAGTATGGTTTATGAACTTCATGCTGACGGTAATCTTGACGCCGACCTCCACTGGTGGGTACAGGCAGAAAATGTGATCGGTCAGCTCTACCTTGCTAAATTTCATTCAGAATCCGGGTCAGAGGAAAATGAAAAATGGATAACACAGGCTTATCAGAGTTGGCGATACATTGCCGATAACCTCGTTGACCCCACCGGAGAATGGTATTGGTCACGTCGTTCGGATGGCAGTATAAACCGGGATGAGGATAAAGCGGGTTTCTGGAAATGTCCTTACCATAACTCCCGTATGTGTCTCGAAGCCTCTCGGGTCCTCGATACTCTTCTCACTTGATAAGTTACAACCTCTTTTCAATATTATCATAACTATTAATGAAATAGTATATTTAATAGAAAATCAATCTTATGACTTAATCTATCTGATTGATTTAATCAATATTAATAAAAGAGTCAATCCTCCCTAATAAAAAAATGGTATAACAAAAGGAGGACTGACTCTTTTTTTCTAATATTTTTACTTGTGTTTAATAAAATTTAATTGTAAATTTGCAATGCAACTCGAAAAGGTTTAGATTAAACCATCGAGAGGGTGATTACACAATCTTGGCAATTCAGCTGTCATGAAGTCGCGATCAATAATGACATACAGTTGAAAATTGTGGAACGGCTCATCACCCTTTCTTCTATTCTATAGGGAATCCGGATGCTCCATTTTTGTTTTTAAGTAACCTTTTTACATTCCGGCATCCATTTATAGGAGATAAACTAAAATACTTTTGCCTCCCGTTGCAAAGGATTATCAGTCTCGCTTTGTCAGGCACTCCCGACAAGGTGACACAATTCTTTAGTAACGGCATGAAAATTCTTCCAAATATTAATTTCCATCACGGAGCAGTCAAAAATTTCAGACTGCTGATTTGATATATACTAAATTTTCAATCAAAATTTAGTATATATACCTATTGATATTGCTCTAATCACAGCAGAAAAAAAACTATTGATCATTTAGCACTTACCAGGTGCTATATATCAATATCACAGATAAAGATTATCAATCCGTATAGTACTGACTAAAAGTATAAAAATGGCAAAGAAAAAGACAATTAAATTTGATCCTACGAAGGATCGTGTCATCACATTCAATCGTGACGGAGAAAAGTTATCTGAAATCAACGGAGAACTCAAATCTGATTTCTATAGCGGCATCGAAAAAATGTGTTATCTCACCGACGAGTTATGTGCTTTTTACAAAGGAAAGAAAAAGGGCGTCGTCAACAGTAAGGGTGTGATAATCACCCCTGCTGAATGGGAGAGTGTCAAATATGAGGGAGAGGTATTCCAGATATCCAAGAAAAACAAAGCTACTAAGGATGTCTCCTATGGATATATCAACTTTGAAGGGGAAGAACTTTTCGATCCGTTTGAATATACCAGTGTCAATGACGTGTTTGACGGTCGTATCGTAGCCACCTCAATCGATGCGAAGAAACAGTGTGCTTTCGATTTAAAGGGGGAGATGGTTATAGCTCCCAAATATTTCCGCCTTGGCAACTTCTACAACAATGTAGCTACGGCAGCTGAAGAGAAAGGTAAAGTCGGTATTATTGACCTCATGGGCAATTGGGTGCTCCAACCGGAATATTCAAGCATAAGCGGCTTTGGATCGTCATTCGATGGCATTGAAAAATACAGCACGATAGGAAAAGATGGGAAATATGGTTTGATAAATCAGGATCTCAAAATTGTACTTGAGCCAAAGTATGATGGTATCCGTAATTATGATGAGGCAGATGGACTGATAGTAGTAGTTGAGGAGGGTGATAAAGAGGGATTGGTTGACGAAAATGGCAACTGGCTTATCCCTGCTGAGTATGATCGTGTCTCCTTACATAAGAACGAAGGCTACATCGAGTTGGAAAAGAAAGCTTTGCGCAGTCTCGCCGATATGAAGGGTAACATCATCATGAATGATGTTTCTGCACGCAATTTGTCCTTACAACACGGGCTTATAGTTATATCAACTTTCGATGATGTCGAGGTTAAGAAAATTGATGGCACTTCAATCTACAAAGGTAGAGATGTAAAGGTTTTCAAGGATATAATCTTAGTGTCAGCCGACCGTAAGCTCTGGGGAGTAATCAACCACGACGGCGTTGAAATCCTGCCGCAAGAATGGAAGGTGCCGGCTCAATTTGTCAATCAGGTAGAATTCAGCGAAGGTCTGCTAAATCTCTTTAAAGATGATAAGACAATCTATATTGATGAGAAGGGAGAAACTAAGATTTCTGTTGACACTCGTGGATGGGCATTCTCCAATGGCTATGCAATTATCGGCAAGAAGGATGATTACAGCATTATCAATCTCGCAGGAGAGGTTGTGGCTTCCCATGTGGCTCATCCTGTGAATTTAGGTAACGGCTTCTTCTATATCAACAATGAAGAGGAGAACGAGCCGAAGATTCTGAATCTCGCTACCGGCACGACAGTAGCGATTCCTGCCCGTGTGGTAGGAAAGCCTGTCAATGGCTATCATAAGATTCAAGCGCCCGATCTTAAATATGGTGTAATATCCATAGCAGACGGTAAAGTGATTTTAGCTCCTGAATATGATCAAGTGCTCCTGACAGCCGACGGCATCTGGGGCTATATCCCGAAAGTGAAATAAGTATCCTTATACCGGGTTACTGACCCGATAATCAATAAATAATAAAATAGAAATATGAGCGACGAAGCAACAAAAAAAGTGACGTTATATCTCGAAGGAGAAGGCTTTCGTATCGATCTCCTTGACGAGGATGGAGGAATCGTAGATTGTTACAATGAAGGTTTCTACGACGGAATAATCTATTCCCTCACTGTAATCGACGAGAATGGAGAAACAGAAGTAGATCCTGAAGAAATAACAGAATCTATTGAACCCTTCGATGATGAAGAGAATAAGTATGACTGGGGAGAAAATATAGACCTCTCTGAAGCGGAAGATATGGAGGACGTAGATTCAATCCATGGCATTCAGACCAAAGTGGCTGGAGAGGTTGTAATAGAGATTCCGGCTGATGAAACTTTCGACATAAAGAAAGCGAAGTGGATGGTTAAGGAAGTCGTTCTCCCCGACTCAGAGGAACCTTATGCCATCGGCATCATCTATAACGACAAATCTTACCCGGTTGAGCTGATTATTGATTCAGAAAAAGAAGTGGACGATATAGAGCTCTGGAGCAGATAAAGCCACAAAGCTTCTGACTGTCTCACAGATTAAAATTTAAGAGTATAAACATTAATCCCGTTAAGTCATCCCTAACGCCGGCTTAACGGGATTAATGTTTATTGATCACTAAAAAGGAATCAGTGTTAGCATCAAACTTACCCTTTTATCTTACCTGAATAGCCATAGAAAAGTGAAAAAAGGGGTAAGATAGTGTTTGTTTAATGTCAGCTTTATAAGTAATTTTGCAATATATAACAATAACCTGACTTAAACACATGAAAACTATTGTAAAACTCTTATCTATGGGAGCGCTGTTGTGGCCCGGATATGCTATAGCTGAAAATGTGCATGTAGCAACTCCTCATACCTCTCTGCTCCTTGATGCCGAAAAAGGAAACCAATTGAAATTTCTCTATTACGGTAATGCTCTTACCGACGGAGACATAACCAATATCAAAAGCGCAGGCACAGCAAATCTCAATGCTTATCCTGTCTACGGACTCTGGCCCGAAAAAGAAGCAGCCTTTTCTGCCATACACTCCGACGGCAATATGACTTTGGATATGGTGGTGGAGAAAGTGAATGTTACAAAAGATGCAGATGGAGCCGAGACCACTACGGTAACACTTACCGATAAAGTGTATCCTTTCACAATCGATGTCAACTACAGAACCTTCCCGGGTCAGGATGTAATCGAGACATGGACCGAAGCTACTCATCAGGAGAAGGGGGACGTAACTTTAACCCGTTTCATGTCGGGTTACCTTCCTCTCCGACGCAGTGACATATATGTGTCACAACTTTACGGATCTTGGGCAAATGAGGGTAAGGTTGAGGAAGCACCCCTCCCCCACGGCCTGAAAGTGATTAAGAATAAAGACGGAGCACGCAACTCTCATACTTCTCATGCTGAAGTGATGATTTCTCTCGACGGTAAAGGGAAAGAGGATGACGGCAGAGTAATCGGGGCCGCTCTTTGTTACGGAGGTAACTACAAACTGATGTTTGATACAGACGATTCAGACTATCAGCATTTTTTTGCCGGCATCAATGAAGAGAATTCTTCTTATAATCTGAAAAAGGGTGAAAAATTTACCACTCCTCCTCTCGCGCTCACTTATTCAGAAGAAGGCCTCGGTGGAGTTAGCCGTAATTTCCACAAATGGGGACGAGATCTGCGTCTCGCTCACGGTAATGTGCCGCGCAAGATTCTTCTAAACAGTTGGGAAGGTGTTTACTTCGATATCAATGAACCCGGTATGCAGCAGATGATGACCGATATTGCCGGCATGGGCGGAGAACTCTTCGTGATGGATGACGGTTGGTTCGGACAAAAATATCCACGTAAGAATGACTCCACCTCTTTAGGCGACTGGATTGTCGACACAGAGAAGCTCCCTAACGGTATTCAGGGACTCTGCGATGCAGCCAAAGAGAGAGGTATCAAATTCGGAATATGGATTGAGCCGGAGATGACCAACACACTCTCCGAGCTTTATGAACAGCATCCGGAATATGTAGTGAAGGCTCCGAAACGTGACGCAGTGCAGGGTCGAGGAGGTACGCAATTGGTGCTTGACTTGGCTAACCCTAAAGTGCAAGACATCGTATTCAACATTGTAGATACTCTCCTTACCAAGTATCCGGAGATTGATTATATCAAATGGGATTCAAATGCCCCGATTATGAATCACGGTTCTCTGTATCAGACCGCCGACAATCAGAGCCACCTTTATATCGACTACCACAAAGGACTAATGAAAGCTTTGGATCGTATTCGCGCAAAATATCCGGATGTGACGATTCAAGCTTGTGCCAGCGGCGGCGGACGTGCCAACTGGGGCATACTCCCCTATTTCGATGAGTTCTGGGTGAGCGACAATACTGACGCTCTTCAACGAATCTATATGCAATGGGGCACAAGTTATTTCTTCCCTGCAATAGCCATGGCTTCGCATATCTCCGCCTCACCCAACCATCAGACCCGAAGAATCGTTCCTCTGAAATTCCGTACAGACGTAGCCATGAGCGGACGCTTGGGTATGGAGATCCAGCCCAAGGATATGACAGATGAAGAAAAAGAGCAGACCAAACGTGCTATCAACGATTATAAGTCTGTGCGCGATGTAGTGCAGTTCGGTGATTTGTACCGTCTCCTCTCCCCTTATGAGGGTAAAGGTGCAGCTTCACTGATGTATGTCGCTCCTGACAAGAAAGATGCCGTCTACTATTGGTGGAAGACAGAACAGTTCGTTAATCAACAACTCCCAAGAATAACAATGTCAGGTTTGGATCCTGATAAAACTTATAAAGTTACTGAGTTAAACCGCATTGATAATGAACCACTTCCCTACGAAGGCAAAACTTATACCGGAGCGTTCCTCATGTCAAACGGTCTCGAAATGCCTCTCGACCACAAAGTCGATTGGAATAAGCGAAACGACTACGCCTCACGTGTGTTAAGGCTTACGGCTCAATAATCCGGAAATCCCCAAAAACAATGGCCCCGATCTAAGATCGGGGCCATTGTTTTTAAGCTTAAAAAGAAAGGGTGATAACCGCCACGGTCGCACCCTTTGATAAGTTTCTACAGGTAAAAATCTTAAGGTAAAAAAGATTGTTTTTAGGTTCGATGCAAAGTTAGGGGTTATTTCTCATCCCACCAAATATTTTACGACAAAATGTTAGAAACATGTTGTAAAACATATTAAATTTAACCCCACTTGCTTAAAAATAGTTCATTCTCCCTGAATATTGCGTAGCTGAATGTATGTATCCACTCCCCGAGGACTATCATCTCACATCCTTTTGAAATGGTTTCCCGGCTCAGTACATGCACATGACCATATACGAAATAGTTAATATCAGGGTGAGTCTTATAATATTCAACTGTGAATTCCTTCAACCCGTGAAGCAACGCTTCGTCAGGCAATCCACGTCCCTCACCTTGTTGGCGACTGTGACGGCTCCAATTGTAGGCAAATGGCACTGTCCAACGCGGATGTATCGCACTGAACGCTTTCTGACAAGCTTTGTTACGGAAAAGTGAACGGAGAATTTTAAATGACCGCTTCATTTTACCAACCCCATCGCCATGTGTCATGAAAAATACCTTGTCACCTATTCGTTCCGTCAATGTGCCGTCAATGACCTCTACACCTAATTCGGAAGGTATATAATCGTTTATCCAGATGTCATGGTTGCCGATAAGCCATACTACCCTTATACCCGAATCAACAAGTTCAGCCAATTTGCCGAAAAACCTCACGAACCCTCGGGGAACCACATAGCGGTATTCATACCAATAGTCGAGAACATCTCCCAGCAAGTAGACTGCTTCCGCATCTTTTTTTATATGATCTAAAAAAGACACGACCCTGAGCTCCGCCTCTCGTGAGTCAGAGAAATAAGGGGCACCCAAATGAAGGTCACTGAGAAAATATACACTCATATAGATTGTAAGAACCCGAATTAATTGAAGTAACCCCGGGGATTAATTAAAGGAACCCTAATTCGAGCTTCGCTTCCTCGCTCATCATATCTTGATTCCACACCGGATCAAAAACAAGACGGAGATCAACTTTTTCCGGTCCTTCAACACTCATAAGTTTCTGGCGCACATCTTCCATGATAAAGTCAGCAGCCGGACAACCCGGTGCAGTCAATGTCATGTCTACATGCAACGTCTTCGTATCAATCTCATAGTCTATTTTATATATCAAACCGAGATCGTAGACATTTACCGGTATCTCCGGATCAAAAACCGTACGCAGCAATTCAATGGTGCGATTGGTGATCCGAAGCTCTTCATCGGCATCTTGCTCAACCTTTTTTATATTCTCGTCAGCAACCTCAAGCGGCTTGTCGGCCCGTGGTTCTTTTTCCATATTTTCTTCCATACTACAAAATTAATTAAAATATTTATCATTTCACCCTCTCAACAGAAGGATATTTTTGATGGTATATAAACTTTTTTTGTAACTTTGCATTTTAAAGAGTGGATGTGCCACGCACTTCCTTTTCATTATTAACAACAAATAAACAACAGAAATGAAGAATTACAAGAAAGTCATCCTTACTCTCCTCGTTGCTATTTTAGGCATGGGCGCGGCTAATGCACAGCTACGTTTCGGAATCAAGGCCGGTGTCAATCTCAACCATCTCCACCTTTCCAGTGTAAAGGATAATTTGGTTGATAACAACAAGGCCGGATTTACCGGTGGTCTTATGACTGAGTTTCAAGTGCCTGTTATCGGTCTCTGTTTCGATCTTTCCGCCATGTATACCCACATGAGCTCTTCCGTTGTTACCAAGCCCACCTATAGCTCTCAAAGCGACCAAATAGGTGGTGGGGAAGTGACCGGTCTTGCCAAGAATTTCCTTGAAATACCCATCAATATCAAGTACAAAATCGGTCTTCCTGTAGTGTCTCGTATTATCACTCCTTTCATCTTTACAGGTCCGTCTTTCGCTATCCGTCTCGATAAGAATAAAAAAGACGCAGATATTCAAACAAAAGGTACACAAGCCGTATGGAATGTCGGTATAGGTGTTGAACTCATACGTCATCTTCAGATTCAGGGAGGATATGGCTTCGGTATCAATAATGTAGTGAAGACAGTCAACAAATTGGGTGCTGATACTCACGGAGTCGGTTTCGACAAACTGAGAAACAACTACTGGACCATCACAGCAGCATGGCTTTTCTAACACTGTTAGTGAGATTATATAACAAAACAAAAAACTGAAAATGTTAAGGAAATTAATAATCCTGACAACTATTATGACCGCTGTCCTGACGGCCTCGGCAGAATTTCGCTGGGGTCCGACGGCCGGCGTCAATTTCTCCACTTTCAACTGGAAACAAAATTTGCTTGACACAAAAAGCCGTACAGGTATTCAAGCCGGTATCGCCGCTGAACTTATGATTCCGGGTATCGGATTCGGAATTGATCTCGGACTGCGTTACGGATTGAACGGTGCCCATGAAAATTTTGGAGACTTCGAGGTTTGGAATTCTGACGGAATCAAAAATCAGAATGTATGGATGCATACCCTGCAGATTCCATTTAACCTGAAATTCAAGTGGACACGTATGAACGGTTTTGAACAGATTTTAGCTCCTTTTGTTTTCGGAGGCCCCGTTTTCAATTTCAATGTAGGCACTAATAACCAACCGGCTCTTGAACATCCCTTGGGATATGTCGCAATGCAATGTGGCGCCGGTGTCGAGCTATTTGAACATTGGCAGATTTCAGGCGGATACTCATGGGGTATCAGCTATCAGGTCAGAACTATAAAACTTGACAATTACTCTGCCCAGCCACGTGGCGGTTTTGTTAATGTGGCTTATCTTTTCTGAGACCCGGATTTCATCCCAACTCTATCTCTTCATCTGAAAACCTTTTGGAAATTTGTTTGCAGAAGTCATCTTACCACTCCCTATTTATTCCACTTTCACCTATTCCATCCCGGAAGAGATGAACGGAATGGTGCAGATAGGTTCGCGAGTACTCGTTCAATTCGGTAAAAAGAAATATTACACTGCTATTGTCGAATCACTTCATTCTACTGCTCCCAAAGGGTACGAAGTTAAACCGATCATGGCTCTGCTTGACGCCATACCTGTTGTCCGTTATCCCCAGCTAAAACTTTGGCACTGGATAGCGGACTATTATCTTTGTACTCCCGGTGAAGTCTACAAAGCTGCTGTACCTACAGGACTTAAACCGGAAAGCGAGACTTTTATTTCCATTAATCCTGATTATGAACCTGACGAATCATCACCTTTCCGCATGACTGAACGTCAGGCATTGGTGTTACAGCTGCTCCAACAAAAGAAGCGTATGCGCATCTCTGAAATCGAGGCTGCCACTGATTATCGCAATGTTACCGCAATTATCAATCCGATGTTGGAAATCGGTATGCTGGAAATCGATGAAAAGGTTGTGGAACATTATAAACCGAAAAAGATTTCTTTTGTAGAACTGACTTTCCCAAGGGGTGATAATGAACGTTTACATGAATGTTTCTCTCAAATCGGGCGCTCCCGTCAACAGGAAAAAACACTCGTTGCCTATCTTGATCTCTCAGGTTGGATGAATCAACGCGGTGAACTGCGTGATGTGTCCAAACAACAGCTTTTGGACACAGCCGGCACTACTCCCGGTGTGCTCCGCGCTTTAGTGGATAAAGGTATTTTCCGTGTTGTCAAAAAAACACTTAACCGTTTTGCAACTGATACTGAAAAGCATACCCGCACACTATCTACCCTTTCGGAAGCTCAATCCAAGGTCCTTTCTGAATTAAAGGAGGGATGGCAATCTCATTCTATACAACTTCTGCATGGTGTCACAGGCAGTGGAAAGACAGAGATTTACACCCATTTGATAGATACTGTCCTGCGCGATGGGAATCAGGTGCTTTTTCTTGTACCGGAAATCTCGCTCACTACCCAGCTTTCCGACCGACTTCGGAAAGTATTCGGTAATAAACTGTTGGTCTATCATTCCAAATTTTCTGATTCGGAACGTGTGGATATCTGGAAACGACTCCTGTCCACAAATGAACCGTTGGTTGTGCTCGGAGTACGTTCATCTGTTTTTCTTCCTTTCGCACGATTGGGCCTCGTGATTGTGGATGAAGAACATGAATCCTCGTTCAAACAATATGATCCGGCACCGAGATATAATGCCCGTGACGCTGCGCTTGTGCTTGCCCAAATGCATGGAGCCAAGTCTCTGTTAGGTTCAGCTACACCATCGATAGAGACATATTATAAAGCCTCCAATGGAAAATATGGACTCGTGACTATTTCCGAGCGTTTTGAAGGAGCTACTTTACCGGAGGTGGAGATAGTGGATATGGCTGCATTGCGGAAGAAAAAAGAGGTGAAAGGGATTCTGTCGTCACCTTTACGAAGGCGTATCCTCAACGCCATGGAGAATAAAAAACAAGCCATTCTATTTCAAAACAGAAGAGGATTTGCTCCTGTGGTAGTTTGCGACCAATGCGGATGGAGCCCTAAATGTCGTGATTGCGACGTTTCTTTGGTATATCACAAAAATCTTGATCTCCTCCGTTGTCATTACTGCGGGTTTTCACAACAGCTCCCCAAACTGTGTCCGGCATGCGGACAAAACTCCATACGTACTTTCGGTTACGGCACTGAGCGAATTGCGGAAGAGATGCATAAAGAATTCGATGGTTACCGCGTAGCACGTATGGACCTCGACACTACGAGAAATAAAGAGGCTTATCAAGAAATCATCGAGGAATTTGCCCGACATGAAACCGATATTCTTGTCGGAACTCAAATGGTGTCGAAAGGACTTGACTTCGGAGATGTCACGATTGTTGGAGTGCTGAATGCCGACACGCTGCTGAATTTCCCCGATTTCAGGAGCAATGAAAGAGCTTTTAATATGCTTGAACAAGTAGCAGGGCGTGCCGGACGACGCAAAGAGAAAGGATCTGTAATTATCCAGACGGTAAATCCGGCTCATGAAGTGCTCCGCTATGTAAAAGCTCATGATTATGAGGGTTATTATAATAACGAAATATCCGACCGTTCCCGATATGCTTATCCCCCCTTCACGAAAGTAATCGTAATCTATATGAAGAACAAAGACGCGGTGGCATGTGACCGGGCAGCCGTAATCTTCACTATGGCCCTGCGTAAAGTGTTTGGTGAACGTGTCTTAGGCCCTGAAAAACCATTTGTTTCAAGGGTTGCCACCTACTACCTGCAATCCATAATGTTAAAAGTTGAAGCAGGAGCCTCCATGAAAAAAGTAAAGGAACTTCTACGGGCCGTCATTGCAAGCATCGCTTCTGAACCTGATATAAAGTCGTCTGTGATTTACTACGATGTCGATCCGGTTTGATACGGAAAAAATCATGTCGTCGGAGGTTTGTTTTTTTAAGCCTTATTTGGTAATTTTGTAACTCGAAATCTCCTCCTAATTTTTATTCCAATGACCGCTGACTCTGAAATATCTCTTCATGACGAATTTGACCGTCTGCATCTGTGGCATCCGTATACTTCCACACACGATCCTCTACCCACTTATACGGTTGACCATGCTGATGGTGCAGAAATAACTTTCGTGGATGGCACTCGCGTAATCGACGGCATGTCATCCTGGTGGTGTGTCATTCACGGCTACAATCATCCGGTGCTGAACGCAGCTCTTAAAGAGCAGATCGACAAAATGAGCCATGTCATGTTTGGCGGTCTGACACATCGTCCGGCCATAGAACTTGGAAAACTCCTGCTTTCAATTCTTCCTCCCTCCATGAATCACATTTTTTATGCAGATTCGGGATCGGTGGCCACTGAAGTAGCAATGAAAATGGCAGTGCAGGCTCAGGATAATCCGCAACGCACTAATTTCGCCACAATCCGCAGCGGCTATCATGGTGACACCTGGAATGCCATGTCGGTTTGCGATCCTGTCACCGGTATGCACGGAGCTTTCGGACCGGCTTTACCGGTCAGGTATTTCGCAGACGCTCCCGGTTGTCGTTTCGGTGAAGAATGGAATCCCGATGACTTCAGATCCATGCAGGAAATTCTGGATACCCATGGGGACGAATTGGCAGCTGTGATTCTTGAACCTATTGTTCAAGGTGCAGGTGGAATGCGTTTCTATCATCCCCAATATCTGAAAGAACTTCGCAAGGCATGCGATGAGAAAGGAATTCTACTTATTTTTGATGAGATCGCCACAGGTTTCGGACGTACCGGAAAACTCTTCGCGTGGGAACATGCAGAGGTAGAACCTGACATTATGTTGATCGGTAAAGCCATAACCGGTGGTTATATGACTTTCTCGGCAGTGGCTGCATCCTCTGCTGTTGCCGACCGCATTTCATCCGGCCAGGCAGGAGTAATGATGCACGGACCTACATTTATGGCTAATCCATTGGCCTGTGCAGTGGCACTTGCATCCGTAAAATTACTTCTCGCTTCGCCCTGGCAGGAAAGAATTGAAAAGATCGAGAGTATCATGCGCAAGAATCTCGCACCGGCACGTGCTCTGCCAAATGTCAGAGATGTACGCGTGCTCGGAGGAATTGGCGTGATTGAGGTAGATCAATACGTAGATTGCGGTGAATTCCAGAAGCGATGCGTCAAAGAAGGTGTATGGATACGGCCCTTTGGTCATAATTGCTACATAATGCCCCCTTATCTCGCGGTCAGCGATGAACAGGTGGAAAAATTATGTCATGCTCTTGTCAAATTAGTAAAAGAAATGCCATGTCGCGAATAAGTGAAATATTAAGCGCACTTGCGGCTGAACAACGCCTTCGTTTCATTGCGGAGCCACCTGACAAGCCGTTTCTTGACCTTTCTTCAAATGACTATCTGGGTCTGGCACAACGGCACACGGATTTGATGGAAGAGTTCACCGACAGATTTCACGATGCAGCTTTCACTTCTTCAGCTTCACGTCTTCTTTCAACCAATCAGAAATACCATTTTCTCCTCGAATCTTTTCTCGCCCGACTATATGGAAAGGATGCGCTTCTATTCAATTCAGGGTATCATGCCAATGTAGGTTGCATCGGCGCCCTGACCCTCCCTTCCACACTTTTTCTATGCGACAAACTAATACACGCATCCGTAATAGATGGTCTGCGCATAGCCGGCGCCGAATTCAAGCGTTTCCCTCATAATGACATTTCAAAACTCAGGAAGATGCTGGAAAAAGAAGTCCGACACTTTGAAAGGATAATAGTGGTAGCGGAATCGATTTACAGCATGGATGGTGACCTGGCTCCTCTTAAGGAACTTGTAGAATTGAAGCGCTACTATCCCACGATGTTATTATATGTGGATGAGGCTCATGCTTTCGGAGTGAGAGGAGCACGCGGACTCGGCCTCTGTGAAGAATACGGCATCATAGAGCAGACTGATATTTTAGTCGGTACATTTGGGAAAGCCGCCGCCTCTGTAGGGGCTTTTGCGATAATAGATAAAGAATTGAAAAGTCTCTTTATTAACACGGCAAGGCCTTTTATCTTCTCGACAGCTCTTCCACCGGTCAATGTGGCATGGAGTCTGCTTATGACAGAAAAAATTTCACATATGTCCGAAAGCCGTCAACATCTTTCCGAACTGTCTGCTTTTTTTTCACGTGAATTAAGCGATATCACAGGGTGTCCCACAGGCTCCTCTTCTCAAATTATCCCCCTCATCACAGGTGATGCTGCACTGGCTATAAATATAGCACAGAAATTACGCGATAAAGGCTATCTTGCACTCCCTATCCGTCGACCTACCGTGCCTCCCGGTGGTGAACGCATACGCTTCTCTTTAAGCGCAGGAATGGATATGGATAAACTCTATGAGGTCTTGAAAACACTTAAAGAAATCCTTTAGATTAATATCAGAGATGAAATGTGATTTCTTAAATATGGAAAATAGCGGACGATTGATCATCATTTTTGCAGGATGGTCGACCGATGCTCATTTTTATCGCAATTTATCTCTACCGGGCTGGGATATTCTTATAGTTCACGGCTACTCGGATTTTGATTTTCCTTCAGATATAATTGAATCCTATCATACGATAGCTCTGTTCGCATGGTCTTTAGGCGTATATATGGCGTCTCGTGTCATTGATCCGGAGCGCATATCTTTAGCCATAGCAATAAATGGAACTGAATCACCTGTAGATGACGCTTCAGGCATTCCGGTAAAGATCTATCGTTCCACATTGGCAACACTAAATGAAAGGAATCTGATGAAATTCCGTCGACGCATGTGTGCTGAGTTCTACAATGATATGGAGGATCTTTTTTTCACAGAGCAGCCGGATATAGATAATCTGAAATATCAACTTAAGTTGATAGATGACAATTCCGGAAAAGCCATCGGTTTGCATTGGAATAAGGTTTACATATCCACAAGGGACATGATATTTCCACCCGATGCTCAAAAACGTGCTTGGTCAGCCCACCCCTCTCATCCGGAAATCATGGTTCTGGATTCACCACATTATGTTGACCTTTCAAGGATTATATTGTCGGCTCTTCCGGCTAAAGAGAAAGTAGGAAGCAATTTCCATAAGGCACTTGATACTTACGACAATCAGGCCATAGCTCAAAAAGCGATAGCCCGTCATCTCACCGACTTCCCGGGAGGTGTGCTTGTCAAACCACTTAAGGTGCTTGAGCTCGGCCCCGGAAGCGGCATTTTTTCCAAAATGTTCGCCGAGCGCTTTCACCCTGAAGAAATTGATTTCGTCGACCTTTATCCTCTCCCTAAATTTGATATTGCTCCCGAAGAAAAATATTATATTACTGACGCTGAAGATTGGGTGGCTCACCAAGCGGAAATCGCACCACACTCTTATGACGCTGTGATTTCAGCCTCCGCTCTCCAATGGTTTGCGAATCCGGAAAGATTCTTCAAAAACGTGGCCGCACTTTTACGGCCCGGTGGCTTTCTCCTCTGTTCCACTTTCATTTCCGGTAATCTGAAAGAACTGACATCAGTGAATCCTTATGGTCTCATCTATCGTTCTACCGATGAACTGGAAAAGATGCTAAACCGTCACTTCACGTTCTCGAAACTTGAGGAAGAGAAACTGGTCGTTGACTTTCCCTCTCCGCGGCAGACACTTCGCCATCTTAAGGATACAGGTGTGGGAGGCGGTCTGAGCACAGGTCGTCCCCTCAAGGAAATATTGGAGACAACCCCCCTCTTTCTCACCTACCGTCCACTATATATTTATGCAATACAACGATAACTAACTTAATTATATGATTACCGCTCTACTTATCATCTTTATCGTAGGCTATATAATGATAGCCTCAGAACATGTGTTGCATGTGAATAAAGCCACATTCGCACTCATCATGTGTGGCCTCTTATGGGCCGTCTATTCCCTTTGCAGCCACGATCCAAACATCTCAAGTGAGATGGTGGAGGCTTTGGGTGACACTTGCGAGATTGTCGTGTTCCTTATCGGTGCCATGACAATTGTTGAATTGATCGACCGATATGGAGGATTTCACATTCTCGTAAGTAAGATCCATGCTTCCAATAAGCGCAAACTTATGTGGATTCTTGCTTTAGTGGCTTTTATCCTTTCGGCTGTCCTCGACAACATGACCACTACCATCATCATGGTGATGATGCTCAGACGTATGTTGGCAGATCAAAAGGAACGTTGGACATTTGCATGTATTATAGTGTTGGCAGCTAATGCCGGCGGTGCATGGTCGCCTATCGGTGACATCACTACCATCATGCTCTGGATGAAGAATTATGTCTCCTCCGTCGACCTTATTGTGAATCTCCTTCTCCCTTCACTCATTTCTGTGGTAGTTCCTGTTTTGATTGCAAGTCATTTGATTCCCGCAGCTCCTATGGAACCACTCAACGAACAGGATGAACGTGTCGGCTACCGTATGTCTGATCACCATAAAGGATTGTCAGTGCTCATTCTTATCTGTGGTGTAGCCGGTCTGCTCTTTGTTCCTGTATTCAAAGCCACTACACATCTCGCTCCCTATATGGGCATTCTTCTCTCTCTCGGTGTCCTTTGGCTGCTTACCGAGCTCTTAGTGCGTCATTACAAACTCGATGGAAAAATCGAAGGTCGCGTGTCGCAGGTTATTTCCAAAATCGATATGTCTACCATACTCTTCTTCCTCGGCATCCTTATGGCTGTGGCCGCTCTAAGTCAGGCCGGTATTCTCGGGGAACTGGCAGCATGGCTTAACGTTACTTTCCATGATGTCTACATCATCAACGGCATTATAGGTATTCTTTCCTCAATAGTAGACAATGTTCCACTTGTAGCCGCATGTATGGAGATGTATCCGGTTGCTTCAGATGCAATGGTAGCAGCCTCAAGCGATCCTTCTTACACGGCTTTCTTTGTGGAAGATGGTCTTTTCTGGCACTTGCTAACCTTCTGTGCCGGAGTAGGCGGCAGTATGCTCATCATTGGTTCCGCTGCGGGTGTGGTGGCAATGGGTATTGAGAAGATACCGTTCATGTGGTATCTCCGCCGCATTACATGGCTTGCCCTTATCGGTTATCTTTCCGGTATCGCAATTATATGGCTCGAAACTTTATTCCTCTCGATTTAAGTAAATAATTATTCATCTTTCATTCTAACGAACTGTTAATTTAAACATCTGTTTCAAAATTAACTTAGAATAGGGACACAAAAAATTACGGCTCACCCGATCGGATGAGCCGTAATTTTATTATGTCCTTATTAATTATTTATCACGAAGTGCTTCTTCTTCAGGAGTCATCTCGGGATCGATACCCCAATCCTGGGCAGCGAGACGTTTGTAGTTATTATAGCGCCAGAGTGCGTTAGCCTGAGCTGCTTTAAATAACTCCTCTGCTGAATCAGGCTGCATCTTGAAGAGCGATGCGAAACGAACCTCACCCTTAAGGAAGTCGCTGAACTTGCTCCAATCAGGCTCTTTGCTGTCGAGAGTGAACGGATTCTCACCCTTGAGCTCGTTATCAGGATTATAACGCCACAGATGCCAGTAACCACATTCAACAGCTCTGCGCTCCTCTTCCTGAGCGTGACCCATACCACCCTTAAGACCATGGTTGATACATGGTGAATAAGCGATGATAAGTGACGGGCCATCGTATGCCTCAGCTTCACGGATTGCCTTAAGAGTCTGGGCATTGTCGGCACCCATAGCTACTTGTGCTACATAAACATAACCATAAGTTGTGGCAATCATGCCGAGATCTTTCTTACGGATGCGCTTACCTGCAGCAGCAAACTTAGCGATAGCAGCGATAGGAGTAGATTTGGAAGACTGACCACCGGTATTGGAATAAACCTCTGTGTCAAGCACGAGGAGATTGACATTCTTACCGGAAGCGATGACATGGTCGAGGCCACCGAAACCTATATCGTAGCTTGCACCGTCACCACCGATAATCCACTGGCTTCTCTTAACGAGATAATGACCAAGTGTTACAATCTGCTTGCAGCAGTCGCACTCTGCGGCATTCTTCTCGGCAGCTGCAAGAAGGGCGTCACCTGTCTCACGAGACTTAGCGGCATCCTCACGTGCCTCAAGCCAAGCTGAAGCAAGGGCTTTGAAATCTTCTGGAGCATCGGAAGCAACAATCTTATTGCAGATATCCACAAGACGAGCACGCATCTTCTCGTAAGCGATATGCATACCGAGACCGAATTCGCAGAAATCCTCAAAAAGTGAGTTAGCCCAAGCCGGACCCTGACCATTGGCATTGACTGTATAAGGAGTGGAAGGTACAGAACCTGAATAGATAGAAGAACAACCTGTAGCGTTTGCCACTATCTCACGGTCACCGTAAAGCTGGGTGATAAGCTTAACGTAAGGAGTCTCACCACAACCTGAGCAAGCACCTGAGAACTCAAAGAGAGGAGTTGCGAACTGACTGTTCTTAACGTTAACCTTCACATCAACGAGATTCTGCTTAGAGGATACGTTCTTAACGCAATAATCCCACTTAGCCTGCTGAGCGAGCTGAGTTTCCTCGTGCTTCATTGCGAGAGCCTTCTGGCCCTTCTTACCCGGACAAACCTCGACACAGTTACCGCAACCGAGACAGTCAAGCACATCTACCTGCTGCACAAAACGGCTTCCTGCGGGGAACATCTTGCCGATAACAGGAATTGTCTCATCTTCTTTGAAAGGTGATTTCTCAAGCTCTTCCGGAGTAAGAACGAATGGACGGATGGCAGCGTGAGGACAAACGAATGAACACTTGTTACACTGGATACAGTTCTGAGGATTCCATTCGGGAACAAAAGCGGCTACACCACGTTTTTCGTAAGCTGCCGTGCCCTGAGGCCATGTGCCGTCAGCACAATCTTTGAAAGTTGAAACCGGCAGAAGGTCACCGTCCTGAGCATTGATTGGCATCACTACATTGGTGACAAACTCGGGAGCATCAATTTTCTTGGTTTCCTCATCGGGAAGTTCGGCCCATGCGGGATCTACATCAAGCTTCTTGTATTCGTTACCGCGGTCAACAGCTGCATAGTTCATGTTGACGATATTCTCACCCTTCTTGCCGTATGACTTGACGATGAATTTCTTCATCTGTTCAACTGCCAGGTCAACCGGGATAACCTCGGTGATGCGGAAGAATGCGCTCTGAAGGATAGTGTTGGTGCGGTTACCGAGACCGATTTCCTGAGCTATCTTGGAAGCGTTGATATAATATACGGTAATATTGTTCTTTGCAAAGAGTTTCTTAACCTTGTTGGGAAGATTCTTGGCAAGCTCCTCACCCTCCCAGATCGTATTGAGAAGGAATGTACCGTTGGGCTGAAGTCCACGGCATACATCATACATGTGGAGGTAAGCCTGTACGTGGCAAGCTACAAAGTTGGGAGTCGTAACAAGGTAAGTGGAACGGATAGGCTCATCGCCGAAACGGAGGTGAGAGCAAGTGAAACCACCTGACTTCTTGGAATCGTATGAGAAGTAAGCCTGGCAATATTTATCAGTATTGTCACCGATAATTTTCACAGAGTTTTTGTTGGCACCTACAGTACCGTCAGCACCCAGACCGTAGAATTTTGCCTGGAACATTTTCTCATCGCCTACGCTGATTTCAGGAAGAAGCGGGAGCGACAGATAAGTAACGTCGTCAACTATGCCGAGCGTAAATCCGTTCTTAGGCTCGGGAAGGGCAAGGTTGTCGTAAACTGAAAGTATCTGTGAAGGAGTTGTATCTTTCGAGCTCAGACCGAAACGACCGCCTACGATCAGCGGGGCATTCTCTTTGCCATAGTAGCAGTCTACCACATCAAGATATAAAGGCTCACCCTTTGCACCGGGTTCTTTTGTACGGTCAAGCACAGCAATACGCTTCGCAGTAGCAGGCACAGCGGCGAGGAAATGCTTTGCAGAGAAAGGACGATAGAGATGAACGCTCACAAGACCCACCTTCTCTCCCTTTGCACGGAGATAATCGATAGTCTCGCGGATACACTCTGTAACAGAACCCATAGCTATGATAACACGCTCTGCCTCCGGATCGCCATAATAATCGAAGAGACCATAGTTGCGGCCGGTGATCTTCGATATTTCTTTCATATAGTCCTCTACAATAGCCGGAACAGCATCGTAATATGGATTGCAGGCCTCGCGGTGCTGGAAGTATACATCGGGATTCTCAGCCATGCCGCGTGCTACCGGAGCATCAGGATTCAAGGCACGTTTACGGAAATCGGCGAGGGCATCCTGATCGATCAGCGAAGCGAGATCTTCCTGAGCGATAGTCTCGATCTTCTGAATCTCATGAGATGTACGGAAACCGTCGAAGAAGTTCACGAAAGGAACACGACTCTTGATTGTAGCAAGATGTGCCACGGCTGCAAGATCCATAACTTCCTGCACAGAACCTTCGGCCAACATTGCGAAACCTGTCTGACGGGTTGCCATAACGTCCTGATGATCACCGAAGATAGAGAGGGCATGAGATGCGAGAGCACGTGCTGAAACATGGAACACGCAGGGGAGCAATTCACCTGCGATCTTGTACATGTTAGGAATCATCAGCAACAGACCCTGTGATGCGGTATAGGTCGTTGTAAGGGCACCTGCCTGGAGAGAACCGTGTACGGCACCTGCTGCACCGGCCTCACTCTGCATCTCCTGCACGAGCACTGTCTCTCCGAAAATATTCTTCCTGCCGGCGGCTGACCAGTCGTCGACATATTCTGCCATAGTCGACGATGGGGTGATCGGGTAGATAGCGGCCACCTCAGTAAACATATAACTGATGTGGGCAGCTGCCTGATTACCATCGCATGTCAGGAATTGTTTTGCTTTGCTCATAGTAATATAAGTGTTATTAATGTTGGGATAATTGTCGGTCAATATAGCTCGTCACAAAGTCTACTAAGATGTTTTATCCTGTCTCATCAATGGCGGCTATTCTATTACAATTGCAAAGTTAACGATTTCAAATCATTTTTTCAAAATAATCTCAATCTATTTGATACTTAAAAAGCCTTTAACCGTTACAATTCCGGCCAAAGGCTTTGTTATTTGTTGATTTTTGTCGTTCTGCTATTTCAATATAGTGATGCGTCTCTTCTCTCCTTTAAGTTTCTTTCCTGAAATCTTATCGAGCAATGCACCTACTGCATTATCTTTCACGGCTACAAGTGCGTAGTGATCATATACGTTTATCTTGCCTATCTCCGATGAATCAAGATTGCCCTCTTTTATCAAGAATCCGAGAATATCTCCACGTGAAACTTTCTCTCGTTTTCCTCCCCCTACATATAGGGTGACATAACCACTGCGCAGATTAGCACGTCTTGAAGTGTCAATATGCCTCGTGTCGTCAAAATCCACGTATTCCTTTACATCTTCATCCGGACCTATGAGCACATACACATCTCCTTCCGCATCCACACGCGCCGTACGTCCGTTACGGTGGGTATACGCCTCCGGGGTAAGCGGCTGATGATAATGAATCACTGAGGCAACTTTCTCTATATCCAGACCACGGGCCGCTAAATCGGTTGCTATAAGCACAGGTCGGCTACCGTTATTAAACAAAGCCACTGCCGTCTCACGCTCTCTCTGATCCAGCGCACCATGATAAAGCACCGCATCCACCCCGTTTTTCTTGAGATATTCTGCCACACGCTCGGCACTTTCTCTGTGATTTACAAAGATTATGGATTTTTCGGGTGTTGGGTTATTATTAATGTTATGCAGAAGATTAAGAAGTGTCTCAAGTTTATCTTTCCCATCGGAATCCACCCTGTGTATTCTGAGACGTTCTTTAAGAGCTTTATTGTCTCCCACATAATTGAGGGTTACAGGATTGTCAAGATTAAGGAAAGCAGGCAATACATCAGCCTTAGTAGCAGAGGTGAGTATATAACGGCTTACATTCTTCATTCTTTTGACAAGCTTCTCCATCTCTTCCTCAAATCCGAGTTCAAGCGATTTGTCAAACTCATCAAGCACAAGTATTCGCACCGGCAGAAGATCGATATTGCGGCGCACTGCATGATCAAGCAATCTACCCGGAGTAGCCACAATGATATCAGGCACTACCTTCAGACTGTTGACTTCATCTTCTACGTTGTGACCTCCATACAGTGCAAGTATCCTGAAATCTCTTCCCACTTCCTTCATGACCCCTGCAATCTGCATCACAAGTTCTCTCGAGGGGGCGATTACGACACACTGCACTCTACCCGTAGATGGCTTCATAAGTTTCATCACCGGGAGGGTGAAAGCAAGCGTTTTTCCACTGCCTGTAGGCGACAATAGAATTATATCACGTGGTTCAGATGCCTGAGCCATCATCTTGAGCTGCATCTCGTTGAGCTGCTCTATGCCGAGGCGGTCTTTCACCGCCGGTAAAAATTCTTTTTCTCTCATATAATCATAACAATCTTAGACTCTGTTTTGATTATAACTAAGAGATTTGTGACCAGTCGACAGTTCTTGCGAAACGTAGTCTCAGTTCTTGAGCCATTATCCTCGTTGACTCTTCACTCAGGCTAATCACTTCTTCTTTTTCTTGGAGGGGGTCAGCAGGCCCTGAACCGGGTGCAAGCAACTGTGGCGTGCCGCGTAAAACTGCTTTTGCAACCTCCCTTGCCCGTGAAAGAATCTGACCGTCTCGTGCCAGATCAGCAACTTTGAGGTTAAAGGCCAGTCCGCTCTGTTGGGTCCCCTCCATATCCCCGGGGCCCCTTATCTTCATATCGGCTTCCGAAATCAGAAATCCGTCGGTGGTCTCGGTCATGATGTTCAGACGTTTCTTTGTATCCATACTTGAAGTGGCTTTTCCCATCAAGATACAATAACTCTGGTCTGCCCCTCTTCCTACACGACCTCTGAGCTGATGAAGTTGTGAAAGACCGAACCGCTCCGCGTTTTCTATCACCATCACGGACGCATTGGGGACATTCACACCTACCTCTATCACAGTCGTAGCAACCATTATTCGTGCCTCTCCCCTGACAAATAGATCCATCTGACAATCTTTCTCGGCCGGTTTCATCTTTCCGTGAACGAAACAGACCCTGAAACTCGGGAAAGTATCGCACGTTCGTTCATAACCCTCCTCAAGACTCTTCAAATCAAGTTTATCATTCTCTTCGATAAGGGGATACACGATATATACCTGGCGTCCCTCCTTGAGCTGGGAATATATTAATCGGTCTACCTCATGTCGATTGGAATCATAACGCAGAAGCGTAGTTATCGGCTTGCGTCCCGGAGGTAACTCATCTATGACCGACACTTCCAAATCACCATATACAGTCATGGCTAAAGTGCGTGGTATAGGAGTGGCTGTCATGACAAGCACATGAGGAGCGACCTCGTTTTTCTTCCACATTCGTGCACGTTGCGCCACACCGAAACGATGTTGCTCATCGATCACAACCAGACCAAGCCGATGAAATTTTACAGTATCTTCTATTAAGGCATGGGTCCCGACTATTATGTTGATCTCGCCTGATTCCAATCCGGCATGTATCTCCTTTCGGGCCGCAGTACGGGTACTTCCGGTCAGTAATGCGACTCTTACGCCTACTGGTTCAGCCCATTTCTTTAACGTTTCATAATGCTGAGTAGCAAGGATTTCAGTTGGCGCCATGAGTGCTCCCTGGCAATTGTTATCCACAGCCATCAGCAACGACATGAAGGCTACCATAGTTTTCCCGGAGCCGACATCCCCTTGCAACAACCGATTCATCTGGCGTCCGGTATGCATGTCGACCCTTATCTCTTTAAGCACCCTTTTCTGGGCACCGGTAAGTGTAAAAGGAAGCACATTATAGAAGAAACCGTTGAATTTCTCTCCGATATTGGTGAAATTATAGCCGGGAATCTTGGCTCCTCGTTCCATAGAGTATCTGAGGATATGAGCTTCTACATAAAACAGCTCCTCAAATTTCATTCTCTCTATAGCCTTCTGAAGCGATCTCGCGTTATCGGGGAAGTGCATCTGTCGCATTGCCTCAGCTATAGGCATAAGGTGATAACGTTCCACCAGCTCCTTCGGTAGCGTCTCGGGCATAGTCGCCATACCCGGATGTTCTAAAAGATTCCCGATAATGGTCTGCACCACTTTCATCGAGAATCCTTTCTTACGCATATTCTCCGTGATGGCGTAGACACCCCTGAAACCGGTAGGTGGCTTGGCCGGATCATAGACCTCAATCTCGGGATGCACCATGGAATAGGCTCCCCTGTAAAAAGATGGTTTACCGAATATTACATACTCGACTCCTGTCTTATAGAAATTCTGAATACTCTGGATTTTGGAAAACCAAACTACCTCCATGAGTTTACGGCCGTCAGAAAAGATGCCTTGCAATCGCTGTTTTGCACCTTCACCCTCTTTATTGAAACTGATAAACTGACCTTTGATCTGGAGCGCAGGCAGATCCGTACCTTCCAGTTCCGCAATGTTGTAAAATCTGCTCCTGTCAATGTGTCGGAATGGAAAATAGTAAAGCAGATCGCGAAATGTCACGATCTCCAGTTCCGCCTTTAAAGTTTTGGCGCGGGCCTCACCCACCCCTTTCAGGTATTTTATATCAGTATCAAAAAAAGTCATCTGTTCAAAAGAACCTCTGCTATTTCCAAATCACCCGGATTGGTCACCTTCATGTTGATCGGACTACCTTGAAACAGCACCGGCCGTCCCCCCGCAGCCTCGTATGCACTTGCATCATCAGAAAAAATAGCATCAGGCTGAAGAGCATAAGCCACTTTAAGCAAATCTGCACGAAACACCTGCGGAGTCTGCACCGCTACATACTCACTTCTGTCAACCGCCTCGCTACCCCGGTCGTTGAGATGCCGCAGAGAATCGGTCACACCAACTGCAGGAACCGCACCACCGGCTTTGCCGGCTGCTTCCCAACCTCGTGTTATCATGTCGACACTCACAAGAGGACGTGCGGCATCATGCACAGCAATCATAGCTTCCGCAGATGAGGGAACTGCGGCTATCCCGTTTTTCACAGAAGCCGTACGCGAACTTCCTCCCGCCACCACTTCATGGTGGAAGCGCTCCTCTTCAGGGAGAGAGAGAAACAGAGTCTGCCACTGTTCAAAAAAACCGGGATGAAGCACTACGCGCAGATGGGTGGTCGGATCCTCATCATGGAAAGCTTTGAGCGACCACCATAGCACCGGACGTCCTTTAAGCTCTCTAAATTGTTTAGGGAGGCCACCGCCTAAGCGAGTGCCCTCCCCTCCTGCAACTATTACTGCATATTTTTCCATAGCGGAAATATTTTTCCGTTGTGGTATTACATATTCATACCGCCATCCACCTGTATTACCTGTCCGGTAACATAGTTTGAAAGGTCAGAGGCAAGGAACGTAGCTACATCAGCGATATCCTCGGGTTTTCCACCGCGACGGAGAGGAATCTTCTTGCACCATTCCTCGCGCACCGAATCAGGAAGAGCGGCTGTCATGGCTGTCTCGATAAATCCGGGAGCGATAGCATTGGCACGTATACCACGTGAACCGACTTCCTGAGCTATACTCTTGGCAAGTGCGATAAGACCGGCTTTCGAGGCTGCGTAATTAGCTTGTCCGGCATTGCCGTGCACACCCACAACAGAAGCCATATTGATGATTGAACCTGAACGCTGACGCATCATGATAGGAAGGACAGCATGAATGAAATTGAAAGCTGATTTCAGATTGACAGCGATAACCGCATCCCATTGAGCCTCCGACATACGCATCATAAGACCGTCTTTTGTGATGCCGGCATTATTTACAAGGATATCGATCGAACCGAAATCGTTCTTCACTTCAGCTACAACCTTCTCTGTGTCTTCAAAATTAGCCGCATTAGAAGCGTAAGCCTTACACTTCACGCCATAAGCTTCAATTTCCTCTTTGGTTTTTTCTCCATTCTCATCGATCACAAGATCTGTGAATGCGATATTGGCACCCTCTGAAGCGAATTTAAGGGCGATTGCCTTACCGATACCACGAGCGGCTCCGGTAATCAAGGCTGTCTTTCCTTCAAGCAATTTCATAATATATGGTTGTTGTTAATTGGTTGGCAGTTATATAAATTAAAATTCAACTATAAAGCATCCGCAGGAGTAGCCCCCGCCAAAAACCATCAGAGCCACTTTATCTCCCTTCTTGAACTTATCAAGATTCTCTGCAAACACCAAAGCACACGATGCAGAGCCCGTATTACCTAATGTTTCAATATTGTTAAGGAAATCATCAAGAGGCTTGTCAAGCTGATGAGCTACCTGTGCCACTATACGACGGTTGGCCTGATGTGTTATGAGTTTATTAATATCTTCTATCTTGAGACCGGTGTTTTTAAGAGAGTGACGCAAAGCATAAATCATATATTTGCAGGCATGTATAAACACGTCCCGACCGTCAGGCATTGTAATGCCATCCTCTCCCGGACGCAATTTCACACCCTCCGGACCTTTGCCTATGTCGCCAAGACCTTCGGTGAAGATATCAAGAATCTTGATGTCTTTTTCACTTTGACGCTCTTTGCTTACAAAATAGGCTACGGCTGCATCACCCCAAAGATGACCTGCTTTGGGATCTCTGTCATTACTGTAGTAAGTGTTATGTTCGGTACATATCAGCAATGCTTTGGTGGCTTTGCCGGATGCGAAGTAACCCTCTATAATCTCCAATCCGTTGATAAAAGATGAACAAGCAGCAGAAGCATATACGGCTTTTGCGCCATGTATACCATAATGGCGCTGAGCCACATGGGCCGGAGTAGCAACCGTGTCGTAAGCTGAATAAAAAGCTCCGACAATTAAATCTACTTCCTTAATGTCATAAGGCAGATGTGGCAGCGCATTGTCAATAGCATCTATAGCCATCGTATCGACATTCTCATCGGCGGCTGCCTTTGAGCGACTCGATATACCGGTGCGCTGGAGAATCCATCCGGGCTCCAAACCGTTAAGCTTCTCAAAATACTCGTTTGTTACTCTTCCTGACGGCACATAATGCCCTATGGCGTTAATATACATATTATTTGATTTATATAATGTTCTACTTTATCGCATCACCGCTTTTTGATTCCGTTCAATATCAAATCAGAGATATAGTTTTTCAACATCTCCTTGTCGATACCTTCGTCAGACAAAGTGTCACGTATGAACGGCACATCAAGTCCATGTATAGCCTGAGTGATGATGACGGCATAATGATTGAGATTCGGAATATCAAACACCCCCTGTTCAGCTCCCTGTTGCAGAATTTCCCTGAGCATTGCCGTCTCCTTCCGGGTGATGATCTTGCGTGCCCTGTCTACTTTTCTGACGTCCCTGAAGAAGCCTGCACGTAGCGAGCCGTTTCTCGACACTATCTCTTTCATTGTCTCAAACCGACACTCCACATATTCCAGAAGTTTCTCCTCCGGAGTGGTGTCACGTGCCACTATCAATCGCAGACGTGTGAGAAGCTGATCGGTCTCACTCTCTATGACTGCGTTGAAGATTTCCCGTTTGCTGCGGAAGTAAGTATATATGGTGCGCCTACCCTTGTCGGATGCAGAGGCTATATCGTTCATAGTCGTATTCTCGACACCTTTCCTTGCGAAAAGCTGACGGGCGACCTCTATGAATTTATCTCGTGTCTTCAGCACCATGACCGTTTCTTTTGGGTTTATTTTTGACCATCCGGGTTGCCCCGAATTTGCACATCATCCGAATTTTTGAGCAAATTTAGCAATTTTTTTCCATTCTTCCGTTATTTTTTATCAATTAATTATTTTTTGACTTTAAAATCTATTCGACTTCACCTGATTCTCCCTTTTTCTTTCGTGTCAATAATTTGCTGTTATAACAAAAATTAGTAATTTTGTCATTGAGATCATGAGGCCATCATGAATGGATGGCATTTCAACCTTTACATCTGACGTATCATCACGAAAAACGATTTTTTATGTTTGACAAAGAAACCTACATCCAACGCCGCCGTCAGCTCAAGGAACGCGTCGGCAGCGGACTCATCCTTCTTCTCGGAAACGACGAATGTGGATGCAATTATGAAGACAATACCTACGATTTCCGCCAGGACTCTTCTTTCCTTTATTATTTCGGGCTGCCTTTTGCAGGCCTTAATGCAGTAATAGACATTGACAATGACCGTGAGATCATTTTTGGTGACGAGCTTTCAATCGATCATATCGTGTGGATGGGTACACAGCCTACACTACGCGAGAAAGCCCATCTCGTAGGGGTAGACACTGTGCTACCGTCGGCCGAGCTTCGTCCTTATCTCGACAAGGCGCGTAAAGAGGGTAAACCGGTACACTATCTTCCCGTATATCGTCCCGAGCATAACGTCAAGCTTTTCCGTCTCCTCGACGTAGCACCCGGGGCAGAAAAACCTTCAGTCGATCTGATCCGTGCTATAGTTGACATGCGTAACCATAAGTCTCCGGAAGAAATAGTTGAGATTGAACGCGCTTGTGATGTCACTGCCGATATGCATATCGAGGCTATGAAACAGCTCCGACCCGGTATGCATGAGTATGAACTGGCATCAATAATACAAGGGGTAGCCAAATCAAACAACTGTCCTCTTTCATTCCCCATTATCTGCACAATCAACGGTCAAACCTTACATAACCATTATCACGGCAACCTCATCAAACCCGGTGATATGGTGCTCATAGATGCGGGTGCGGAGACTCAGATGGGCTATGCCGGCGACATGTCGTCTACTATATGTGTTGACAAAACTTTCACACCACGTCAGAAATCTATCTATGATATTCAGGTAGCCTCTCACCTCGCAGCTGTGGATATGCTACGCCCGGGTGTGCCATTTGTGGATGTTTATGAGAAATCGGCAGAAGTTATATGTGACGGTCTCAAAGCTCTTGGCATAATGAAAGGTGATGCCAAAGAGGCTGTCAAAGCCGGTGCCCACGCAATGTTCTTCCCCTGCGGTCTCGGCCACATGATGGGGCTTGACGTACACGATATGGAGAATCTCGGTGAAGTCTATGTTGGTTACGACGGTCAACCGAAGAGCACACAATTCGGACGTAAGTCCTTGCGTCTCGGCCGTCCACTCGAAGAGGGTTTCGTTCTTACCATCGAACCGGGCATTTACTTTATCCCGGAACTTATTGACCTTTGGAAAGGTGAAGGAAAATTCAAAGACTTCATCAATTACGAAGAACTTGACAAATGGCGTGACTTCGGTGGTATCCGTAACGAGGAAGATTATCTGATTACCAAAGACGGTGCCCGCCGTTTAGGCAAGAAGATCCCCCTCACCACTGAAGAAGTAGAGGCCTTGCGTTGATTACAAATCTCAACTGAAAAATAGGGTTTGTATTTAACCAGATACAATGCCAACCATATCCACCGTAAACATTCTGATTCATCTAATCAATCAGTCGGAACATAGATAAAAAGTGAGTGCCGCTCCAAAAATAAGCGGCACTCACTTTTTATCTATGTCGACTTTATTATGCAATCGGACAGATTATCAGATAATCATTGTGACCAGGACGTAGGTAAAATGGGCTACTATCGCTGCACAAAGGCCACCTACGGTATGAGCCGCAATCGCTTTGGGGGTGAGCTCACGGAAGCCCATGGAATCAAGCATGGCAGTGTGAGTGCTCAAATAGCCACTCCAACACATACCTATGGCAGTAAACACGGCAATAGCATTGCCATCTATCCAACCCTGGGCTGCAAAGTTGGGCACAAGACCCAGGGCAGCGCCTACAGCACCAAGAGCAGTGATCGGGAAAGCCACGAGATGCGGATCGCTAAAACCGAAAAGCACCTCAAATACTATGTTGACTTTTGAAGCTAACCACGGCAAAAGTTCTATACCCTCATAAGCTGCCCCGGTATATCCTTCAGCGGATGCTCCGAAAGTGAGTATCATAACCAATGTGGAGATGATGAGCACACCGGGAATTATAGCTATACCAACATCCACACCCATTCTGCCGCCGTCAAGAAGAGAATTGAGAATGCGGATAAACATAGACTTTGATTCAACTTTATTCTCTGATTCCTTGATTGCCGCAGCCTCCAGACTAATGGCATCTTCCACTGCAAAAGAGGGGTAAGCCTTTATGATGAAACGTTGCATGAGACGTGTGGATACTATACAACCGCAGAAAGCTCCAAAAAGACCAACCAGAGGTTCTACGTAATATCCCTGACCTACCATAAACACTATCACTAAAAGACCCATTCCAAAAGCCGTCCCGAAATTTGTGAGGGAGATAAACTGATATTTCTTGAAATAACTGCTGAATCTTTTGTCTTGTGCAAGAGAAATAATGGCCGGATTATCGCTGAGAAAAGTCATGGCAGCACCTAAAGCGGCTACACCGGGCAGATTAAACAGAGGTTTCATCAAGGGTCGCAGAATATTCTCGAGAAGTTTGACTACTCCAAACTCCACAAAGAGGCGACCGATAGCACCTGTAACTACACATATACCCATAAGATAAAATACCGTGTTCAACAAAAGATCATGGGCAGTATGCATTATCGTGTTTAACATATTCGGCAAGCCCATTATAGAACCCAGATACCAGAACAGGGCAAGCACAATTACCAGACATGGAAGTCCGGTGGGAATAAACTTATAAAAAGAAAACTTCTTTTTTCTTTCCGGTACTGTAGACTGGTTTTCTTCAGAAGAGGGAGTGGCGATCGAGGGATTGGGAAGATCTTCAGCCACCGGTGAAACCGTTTCTTCAAGTTCCATACAGATGTCAGTTTATTTGATTAATAGTTAAAGATTATTTTCTATTTAATGAAAGTATGTTCATATACCAAGTCACTCCTACATTGCATGTGAAAGTCTTGTTCTGCATCAGATCGGCAGAATTAGCATTATTGCCCCATGAATAGAATCCTGAAGCATGGAAGCGCAATACATGACGGGCATTGACGAAAGGCATGAATTCCACACCGGCACCCAGCATCTTCAGTTCTGTGCCATTGAGCACTGTAAGATCGGCGTCAGTACCACTCTTATTGACATCGTATGTGAATTTACCATAAACATTCCATTTATCTGTCAGATGATACTGTAGTTCCGCCATCACGGACATATCCTTGAACAGGAAAGTCTGATGTGAGGCAGCACGGTTCATTACGTCAAGCTCAACGTTCAC